>CAZMBC010000007.1:0-1754 GCA_964564685.1 uncultured Christensenella sp. | reverse complement strand
CCTTTATAATTACGCACTGAGCTACGAACATTACGTGTTAGCAAAAACAATATAATTCCTCAGATGTTTTGTAACAAATTGTAAAGAAATAAAAGGTATATAGCAATTATATACAACAAAAATACTTTATAAATATGTAAGACGTAAGTCAAACAAAACAACAAAGCATTAAATAACACGAGATTATAAAACTAACACACACTACCTACTACACACTAACCTTCTACACACACATGAGGAATTAAACAAGATTCCAAAGCTCTATCATCTGATAGAGTTTTTTTTTATTAAAGTTTTTTCAAAAAATTCCGATAAAAAATATAATTCAAAAAGTAAAAGGAGTTTATAATGGGTACAAATGGTGTGAATGGCAACAAAGTTGTGTATGAGATTAATCGTGGTGACAATCTTACAAAAATTGCGCGAAACAATAGTACGACAATTAATGAAATTTTGAAACTAAATCCTCAAATAAAAGATCCTAATTTAATCGTCACAGGTCACAAACTTATTTTAGAGGATAACAAACCTTTTGTACAAAAGGAGGATTACAGTCCGAACAATATGAACCTTGGTAAGGTAACTGTTGGCGGCGAAGAAATCACACAAGCTGGCGGTAAAGATATTAAATCAAACTTCTTTGCAAACAATCTGGCTGCATTAAGTGAAGTAACCATTAATGACGAAAACCCGGCAACTAAAATAGTTGTAGAAATGCAAGCCGGAAAAACTATGACCCGAAAAGACAACAATACTCCATATAGCATTTTAAATAAAGTTTTAGGCGATCACTTAGATAATAATACTACCGTTATACAGGATGAAGACGGCAAACTAAAGACAAAAAACGAATGGCTTGAAAAAACTGACTTATATAAAGCATTTATCAGTGAAGATGTTAACGGCGACAATTTTAGCGGTGAAAATAATACCCTTCTTCCACGCGGAGAAAGCGGTAACAAAGTTCAACTTCCGGCGGTGGAAATTGATTCAAAAGGCACAAGATATTTTACACTTCAAGGTGAGAAAGATACGCTGTATTTTGACGCTAAGGGAAAACAGGTTGAGTTTGAAAATGGCGTTATAAAAAGTAGTTCACCGATACAGCCCGCCGCTGTCCCTGATATAAATCCCGAACAGACAGCAATTGCTGCTCCTGATTTGCAAAATGAAAAATTTCTTGTCAGAACAGATAATAATGACAAAGTTTTAAATACTGGTAAGTTTTATATAAATAGCAAACCGGTTGAAACCAATGATGGTCTAAAATCAAATTTCTTTGCGAATAATGTCAATGCATTTATGAGCGAAACTTTAAATGATGACACAAAAGCGACACGTTTAGATGTTCAATTAAATATGGGAGCTAACATCAGTCCGCGTGATACATCAGCTGCAGATATACTCAAGAAAATGTTGGGTAACAATTTTGATAAAGCGTCAACTGTTGTCAAAGGCGAAGACGGTAAATTTAAAACTGTCAATAAGCCATTACAAGAAACAGATCTTTATAAAGCGTTTGTAAGTGAAGAAGTTAATGCAGATAACTTTGTGAATAATAAAATTGAAAAAAGTGAAAACGGGTTCAGAATTGTACAATTCCCTGCACTTGAAGCAGATGAGAATGGAACAAAATATTATACTCTGCATTCATCCGATGGAAAAATTCTATACTTCAATGACAAAGGTGAAAAGATATAAAAAGGGCGGGTTTAAAACCCGCCCTTTTAAACTATTTCTTTTCATTCTGCCAA
>CAZMBC010000006.1:0-45864 GCA_964564685.1 uncultured Christensenella sp. | reverse complement strand
AGGTTCTCTTTCACTCCCCTCCCGGGGTTCTTTTCACCTTTCCCTCACGGTACTTGTACGCTATCGGTCACTAGATCGTATTTAGCCTTAGGAGATGGTCCTCCCTCGTTCACACCAAATTCCTCGTGTTCGGTGCTACTCTGGATCATTGCTCATGATATAATCAATGTTTCGGTTACAGGGCTATTACCTTATTTTGCACGTCTTTCCAAACGTCTTCGCCTACATTAATTAATTTCACTTTATTGCAAGTCCTAACCCTTATTGTATTACTACAATAAGTTTGGGCTCTTACCCGTTCGCTCGCCACTACTTAGGTAATCGTTTTTTTACTTTCTTTTCCTCCTGGTACTTAGATGGTTCAGTTCCCAGGGTTCCCTTCACTATACTATGTATTTATATAGTGATACCAGAAGATTAGTTCTGGTGTGTTCCCACATTCGGAAATCTACGGCTCGCAGGCTATTTGCGCCTCCCCGTAGCTTATCGCAGCTTATCGCGTCCTTCATCGGCGTCTAGTGCCAAGGCATCCACCATACGCTCTTTTTCGCTTGATCGTATTTCGTCGAATTCTTGGTTAACGGAATTAACTCTTAAAATTTGCAAAATTATATCGCAATTTCGTGAATTGTATTACTCGTTGTTTTAAGTTATAAACTTTAATGTTTTACTTAACTTTTACTCGTTTCAAATATTTGATATTTGATATTTTAAAAATATGCAGTTGTGAATGTACTCTTGCGTTAACCAATTTCATATCTCTCGGTTGAACGCATTGATAGTCTACCACCTACTAGCACATTAAGTCAACACTTTTTTTCAAATTTTTTTAAATTTTTTTTAATGTTTTACCCCCACCCCTCCTAGTGTTTCCAGAATTGTTTCAAAATTTCTTAAATTTATTTCAAAAATCACTAAAAATTGCTCTGCAAAACACTATACAACCCAAAAAAACTGTTTACTAAAATTAAACATATAATGCTGTTATGATAAAATTTTATTTATTTTATATTATATAATAAATTAAATTATATTATATAAAACAATATAATAAGACACAGCGATAAACCAAAAATTTTTGTTTAAACATTAGAACAATACTGCTTAACACAAAGTATTCACTACAATTAAAAAGAGAGAAGCATTTTGCTCCTCTTAAAATACATATTAAATTAGCTTATACTTTTTTTAATTTGTTCTATGGCATTTTTTTCTAGCCTGCTAACTTGCGCCTGAGATATTCCAATTTCTTCAGACACTTCCATTTGAGTTTTTCCCACAAAATAACGCAGGTTAACAATCTCTTTTTCCCTACCCGATAACTTTGCAAGCGCATCCTTAAGGTTTAAATTTTCTACCCAAGCATCCTCACTAACTTTGCTATCGCTTACTTGGTCCATTAAAAATATTGTGTCATCGCCGTCATTATAAACGGGGTCACATAAGGAAAGCGGGTCACTTATCGCCTCTAGAGCAACAGCTACTTCCTTTAATGGCACATCCAAATATTCAGCAATTTCATCCACAGTAGGCTCGCCAACAGAGTTCTGCATAAGGGATTCCTTTGCTTTAAGCGCCTTATATGCTGTATCACGTAAACTGCGACTAACCCTAATTGAGTTGTTGTCTCGCAGAAATCTTTTAATTTCGCCTATTATCATTGGCACTGCATAAGTGGAAAATTTTACATTAAGGTTAATGTCAAAGTTGTCAATCGCCTTCATAAGCCCCACGCAACCTACTTGAAATATGTCGTCATAGTTTTCCTTTCTGCCCCTAAACCTTTGCACAACGCTTAAAACCAAGCGCATGTTGCATACTGCAAACTGTTCGCGGGCTTTAGTGTCACCCTGTTTTAACTTAAACATTAAATCTGCTTGCTCCGCCCCACTTAATTTTGGTAATGTAGAGGTATTTATACCCGTAATTTCCACTTTACTTTTCATAAACCCGCTCCTAATTATAGGATTAGGGTTTCCATTAATTTCCAATATATACAGGAATTTTTTGTCTAATTTTAAGAGCCCAATTTAATCATTTCTTTTTTAATACGGTTTAAAATCTTCTTCTCTAGCCTACTAATGTAACTTTGACTTATGCCCATATTGTCCGCAACTTCTTTTTGAGTTTTTTCTTCATTGCCATACAACCCAAAGCGCATAACCATAATTTCTTTTTCACGAGGCGGCAACTTATTGATTATTTGCCATAGCGCGTTTTTTTCGCCCTCATACTCTAGGCTCTCTTGTGGTATTTCACGTTCTGTTGGCACGAGGTCGTTTAAATTCAGCTCATTTCCATCACTATCAATATTAAGTGGTTCGTCAAAGGAAATTTCCTTTTTGTATTTACTTATTTTCCTTAAATACATTAGTATCTCGTTTTCTATACACTTACTTGCATACGTGGCTATTTTAATATTTTTATCGGCCTTAAAAGAGTTTATTGCTTTAATTAGCCCCACGCTTCCTATTGAAATTAAATCCTCTAGGTCGCAGTCGTTATTTTCAAACTTTTTTGCAATATATATAACTAACCTTAAATTATGCTCAATTAGTTGTTGCTTTGCCCACTCTTCATTAGCTTCCAGCTGCATTATTATTTCACGTTCTTCCTGCTCGGTCAGCGCAATAGGTAGCGCATCACCTGAACACAAATATGCTATTATATCACTTTCGCTAAAAAGTGGGTTAGTTTTAAATATTTTTGCTATTAATTTAAAAATGTTTTTCATATATTACCCCTTTAAAAACTCGCTATGCAACAAACACTCATATTCACTTCCGAACCCACGCTCACTAACGCCCAATAACACTTTCTCATTTTTTCGGTTTAAACTATTGTTTGAAATGTTAATTGCATCCACCTCGAACACCAGCATTTTCCCGCCACACATAACATTGTTAACATTTAAATAATGTGCACCTTTTAATCCCATAGCATCAGTTTTTTCAAGTAAATAATTTTGAAGTTGCATGTTTTTAAACATCCCACAAAACGACTTAAATGATATCACCACCACGGGCAGTTGCGTTTGGTTGTCGTAAAGTTTATTTCCGCTATCAAGATATCCGCGCAAAAAATGTGACTTGCCGTCTATCTTAATTTCCACGTCAAAATAGTAATTAATGTACTTGTTTTTGTGCCTTATGTATTGCACAAGTTTAACCATAAAATACACATAAACAGCCAATAACAACATAAATATTCCCATAGGGATTTCGTAACCATTAATTAGCAGGCCTCCACCCGATACTGGCACATTTAACATGTTTGACACTGCAAAACACAACCCGCCAAACACAAAGGTAAATGTAAAAAACAACAATAAATGCGTTAAAAACTCCCTAATGTTGTTATATTTTTTAAGGATAATAACCATAGCCATGCCAAGTAAAAGCTTAAGCAAAATCATTATGTAAAAATTAATTGAAACAAGTGGCATAAAAACAGCGCATACCACCCCCAACAAGGTAGAGATTAACATGTTTTTTGTTTTTATTTTGCTATTTAATATCAGTTTAGTGAAAAATAATATTAAATAGTCCATAATCAGGTTGTCAAAAATTACATATTCTATATAAACTTCCATAAAACCACCTATGGTTTTATTATAATAACCTTATGTTTTAGTGCACAGCATAAATGCAAGAAAAAAAGGTAAATTATTAGCACATTTACCTTTATTTTGTTGTTACTACACTAAAAAAGAGCCAAGTGTTGGCCCTTATATGTTAAAATCTTGATTTTTTGATTTTGCGCAAAAATGGAGGGATGTCGCTATCATCATGCTCTGCTTTTGCAGGTGCAGGTTCTTCATCTTTTTCAAAAAGAGGTGAATTTTTGTTTAGATCTCTGTTAACAAAATTGTTTGCTTTTTCAATATCATTGCTAACGTTGCGAATAACCTCTTTTTTCATGTCATCCACAACGCTTGTACCAGTAAAACCGGTAGCAATAACCGTAATTTCAACCTCATTTTCCATGCTGTCGTCAATTCCACTACCAAAAATTATGTTACAGGATGGGTCAACCACTTCTTTTACAAGCTCGGCAGCCTCGTAAACTTCTTCCAATGTTAAATCCAAACCACCTTTGATGTTAAGAATTATACCCGTTGCACCCTCAATTGTAGTTTCCAAAAGCGGACTGCTAACCGCTTGTCTAACAGCCTCTATAGTGCGGTTTTCGCCCTTGCCTCTACCCAAGCCCATATGAGCCAAGCCCTTGTTTTTCATGATAGTAGTTACATCAGCAAAGTCCAAGTTTATAAGGCTAGGTGTTACAATAAGGTCGCTTATGCCCTGAATACCCTGACGCAACACATCATCTGCCGTTCTAAACGCCTCAACAATAGCTGTGCCTTTTGGAACAATTTTTAACAACTTTTCGTTTGGAATAATAACCAAAGTATCCACGCAACTTTTTAGTTCTTTAAGTCCGCGCTCGGCATTTTCCATACGCCTTCTGCCTTCAAACGAGAAAGGTTTAGTAACTACAGCAATAGTTAATATTCCCATTTCCTTAGCTAAACCTGCTATAACAGGTGCAGCGCCAGTTCCTGTGCCGCCTCCCATGCCAGCAGTAATAAACACAAGGTCAGTGCCCTTTAGCATTTCAGTAAGAGCCTCTTTGCTTTCTTGCGCAGCCTTTAAACCTATCTCTGGGTCAGCACCAGCACCCAAGCCTCTAGTAATTTTGTCGCCTATTTGAATTCGGTTTTCTGCCCTGCTCATAAGAAGCGCTTGACGATCCGTGTTAACAGCTACAAACTCGGCACTTTTAATGCCTGCATTAACCATTCTGTTAACGGCATTGTTTCCGCCACCGCCAACACCAATAACCTTAATTTTACAAATTTGGCTTATTGCCTCGTTTTCGTATCCCATAGTATCAAACATAATACAACTCCTAATTTTTTATTGTAATACTTGCATTTAGCAAACTAATTACGCTACTTAAGTCGGGGGCATCATATTGCAAACTTGGTTTTGCAATAACCACTTTGCGGTTTAGCGCCGTACCTAAATAGTATTTTATTCCTTTTAAATAACTAATTCCGCCACCTGTAAGATAGATGGTTGCAAACTCGCTTGTTTCGTTAGAAAAACCTTCTATGCATTTTTGAATGTTTTCTATTATTTCGTCTAACCTAGCCAAGGCCACATTATTTGCATCCTTTGCCCCTACCTTAACCATCTCGTTTTCGTCGTAAACCTCATAGTAGTCCAAACCTGTAGGTTTAAGAGTAAGAATCAGCTTACGTTTTACTTGTTCAGCAATTCCAAACGACAAGCCCAAAACCTCGCTTATGTCGCTAGTTATAAATCCACCACCCATAGAAAAACTTTTTAAGTCGGTAATGCCATCACCCACAAAGTGAGCCACGCTAGTGGTTATGTAGCCACAATCCACCAATATCGCTCCACTATCTCGCTCGACTTGAGGCAATAGGAAAATGC
Source organism: uncultured Christensenella sp. (assembly GCA_964564685.1). GTDB lineage: Bacteria > Bacillota > Clostridia > Christensenellales > UBA1242 > UBA11490. The sequence goes on along the minus strand of CAZMBC010000006.1, from coordinate 40,402 downwards.
CCTGTGCCAAAATCCCACTTAATAGTTCAAAATCATCCACACCAACATCTTTCATAATTGCATTCATTAAGTGCACAAACTGGTTTTTAACCAAAACAAATGATGTTCGTGCCACAATCTCACTTGCATAGCAATTAACGGGATTACTTGTTCGACTTCCGTCAATTGTGTAATACATGGGCGATTTGTTAATAACAGTGTGAGAACTACTTACAACATTATCTTCGCCATTACAAAATAATTTAAGCAAGTGCTTTTCAGTAATCTTTTTTCTACCATTAAGATTTAACAATAAATCCTTTTCTAAATTATAACAAAACTCTGCCGGAACACCAATATAAAGTTGGGTAATCTTTTTTGGATAATGTAAATATAGATTATTAAAAGTTTGTTTAACACTTTCGCTCAGTAGGTTGGGTTCTAAAAACTCACCGGCCATAAAGCCAGCATAATCTCCCTCACTACTGGCAACAATTTTAAAAGAGTTATTCACCCCTTTATGTCCCACTATTAAGGTTATTTTTGACGAGCCAAAATCTAATACAGCAACATTTTTGTTAGACATACTTAAAAAACCTCATTATCATATAAAAGTATAAAATAATATTATATTAAATGTCAAATTTATTTAAGGAATATTTTAACTAACAATCCATAAAAAATACACCTTGCACAAAAGGTGTATTTAAATACTTTGCTCTTCTGCAGCCAATCTGCCATCCGCGCGTTCGTAAACTTCTATAAGAACATCTCTTTTCCCGTTTGCGCGTGCAGAATTATATACTTCTATTCCAAACTCAATCTTTTCGTTTAATCTAGAGGATATTCTTGTTATTTTTATGGCTATATTGTGGGCTTTTGTGTTAATTTGCACAGTACTATTATATCCTAAATCCACAACCACATTTTCATATATATTTCTTGCAGAAACAACATCATAACCTTGCTTTAATGTTTCGGTATAAATAGCGTTAAGTATTGTTGAAACTCGGCTAATATTTACCACCTTACCTACCACAAAGTCAGCTTCGTTTAAACTAAACTGCCTAACCTCTACATAAATTGGCTTGTCGCCTTCCTCCAACGCTTCATACTGCAAAGCATTATATTTGTTTAATACCTTGCCATCTCCATCCAACACTGCATAACAGTTGTCGTTTAGCTTAAGCGCATAAAATTCCTGTCTATCAGCCACATGCAAAACAATTTGGTTAGGAAACTTTGTTTCTAATTTAACAACATTCAAATACGGGTACTTTTCTTCCAAGGTGATTTGCGCCAACTTTTTATCATACAAAAACACACTTCCACCCTTATTAATGCTACTAGCAATTGCGTCATCTTTGCCAATTAACTCGTGTCCTGCTGGCAATTGCGTTAACCAATTAACGGATATTTGTTTAACAGTAAAAAGAGTGCTACAAAGTATCACAATTAAAATCAAAAAAGCAAAGATTGAAATTAAAGCAATAAGTCTTTTATTTTTCATTCCTTAAAATTGTCCCGTGTAAAAACTATTAAAAGTATAACACAAAATTAACAAAAGGAAAAATGAAATAAAATATTAAAACAACATATTTTTGCTTTAATCAACAACTTTTCGTTCAATTTCACCATTTAGTGCTTTAATATCTTCCACAATAGAAGCATATCCGCGCTCTATGTGATACACATCCTCTATTGTTGTGTATCCCTCTGCGCACAATCCAGCAATAACCAAGCCCGCTCCTCCGCGCAAGTCGCACGCAGTAACTGTTGCGCCATATAACTTTGGTACACCCTTAACAATTGCCATCCTGTCTTTTATAGTAACATCCGCACCCATACGGTTAAGTTCAGTTACAATCTTAAAGCGCATTTCAAATAAGTTTTCGGTAATAACACTTGTGCCACGACTTATGGTTTGCAGTGTTAAAATTTGGTTTTGTAAATCGGTAGGAAACCCAGGGAACGGCATTGTTTCAATGTTCGCCACACTTTTAGGTCTGCCTGTAGCCGAAATCACCAGTCCCTCTTTGCCACAACTAATTTTCGCACCCGCACTTTTTAATTTGGAAATAAGCGCCATATTATGCTCTCTACTCGCCCGCTTTAACATTATTTTCCCTCCAACCGCACAACACGCAATTAGATATGTCCCTGCAATAATACGATCCGAAATAGGCTCATATTCTGTGCCACCCAGATGTTCCACACCCTCTATTTCAATTGTAGAAGTACCCGCGCCGGAAATCTTTGCACCCATGCTGTTTAAAAAGTTTTGCAAATCCTCAATTTCTGGCTCTTTTGCAGAATTATAAATTTTTGTAACCCCGCGCAAAAGTACGCTAGCCATCATTATATTTTCGGTTGCACCAACACTTGGGAAATCTAAATGCACCTCCCCGCTACGCATATTTTTGCCATCACAATATATGTAACCATGCTTTTCTTCAATCTTAACATTCAATGCTCTTAATCCTTTAAGGTGCAAATCAATTGGACGCGTTCCTATGTTGCATCCACCCGGATATGCCACCTTTGCATATCTAAACCTAGAAAGCAAAGGCCCCAGCATAAAAATGGACGACCTCACCTTTTTCGTATATTCCTCTTTTATAAAAAATTTATCTGCAAGTGCCGAATTTATATATAAATCCTTGTCAAAAAACGAATTTTTTGCACCCAAAGACTCTAGAATTTTAGACATGTATATCACATCCGAAAATTTTGTGCAGTTTTTAATTATAATTTGGCCACTACTTATTATGCTTCCCGCCAAAATAGGCAACAACGCATTCTTTGCACTGGATATCTCAACACTGCCATCTAATGCATTGCCACCTCGTATGTAAAATGATTCCATACTCACCTCGTAAAACAAATAGTTTACACTTTATGTAATACTTTATTGTATGGAAATTTAGCCTATTTTGTTAAAGCATACCTTACTAAACCCAAACAAAAAAAGAGCAACTTTATTGCTCTTTACTTAAACTTTCACATTTAATTTGTTCGTGTATTTTATCGTCAAGTTGCTCCAAAGTTTTCGTTGAAACTCCCCAAATTGGATTTTGATATTTTTCCTTTTGTTTTTCCAATGTTGTAATAGGAATAAACCCATCTTGCTTAAATATTCTTTTGAATTTTAATTCAGGTTTAAATTCCTTTATATCAAAATCTTTTTCATACAGATATGCATTTCTGAACATTTCTGTCAAATCTGTATCAACAATTACATTGTTATTTAATTTATAAACTTCATTAGCAAGCTTTTCAACACAATCATAGCAGTGAAACCCACCAACTACAATTGACGGACAATCGTCAACCTCTAGTTTTTTTGCTAATTACAGAAAATTTGCATATCGCCAATCTTTACAAGTATATGGACTAGATTGTTCAAAAGTAATATCCGCACTTACAACTTTATCTGGTTGTAAATTAACAATACCTAAATCTGAATTTTTATATGTAACAACACAAAATTTATAGCCACTTTCAATATATCGTTTTTTGATACATTCATTAAATATAAGTGCATCTTCAACAGTAAAATTATCCTTAACATATTCTTTTTGGGGGAACAATAAAATAAATATTTTTTTCATTGACTATTTCCCACTTCCAAAATTGTTCTTACTATCCATGCGAGATTGAAGTTTTTTTAAAGCAATGTCCAAACACTCTTCACTACTCAATTTAATTTCGTCTGCAAGTGAAAGCAAAGCATACAAAATATCACCATATTCTTCTTTAAAATCCTCTTCCAAATGAAATTCTGACGTTCCATAATTTGAACTTTTAAGGTACTCTTTCGCAAGCTCTCCCAATTCACTTTGAATATTCAAAATTCTTGCAAAGGTTGGCATAGGCTTCTTATGACAAGTTCTACTATCGTTAAATTGTTTTACTTTTTCCTGCATATGCAATACTCCTGTGTTGTATTATATCACACAAACAAAAAAATGTATACACTTCTGTATACATTTTTACGCCTTTTTCAATTTATTCTTCTTTACTTTGCCAAATGTTATACTTCCAAAATTATGGCTAAGTTCACTACTATTTGCCACATTGCATAGTATTCCAATTGCGCCCATAAACACACTTAAACTTGTGCCACCCGCAGAGATAAACGGAAGCGGAATGCCTGTTGGTGGGATGCTACCCGTAACAACAGCAATATTTATAAGAAGTTGCGTTGCAATAAGTACGGTTATTCCAAAAGCCAAGTACGCACCCAGTCTATCAGAAGCGTTGTGTGCAATTTTAATACCCTCTGCAATAAGCATAATAAACACAACGCAAATAAGCACGCAGCCCACAAAACCAAATTCCTCGCCAATTATTGAAAAAATAAAGTCACTTTCGCTAAAAGGTAAAAAGAGATACTTTTGTCGGCTATTGAATAGCCCCACACCAAACAGTCCTCCGCCTCCTAACGAGTAAAGAGATTGTATTAACTGAAAGCCCTCTTCTTTGGGATTGGCCCACGGGTTAAGAAATGCAGTCAAACGCTGAAGCCTATATGGTTCAATAATAATCAAAATAGGCACAAGTGCCAGCGCAGGAATTAGCACCAACAAAAAATGTTTAAAGCGCACACCGCCCACAAACAACATTGCAAGCATTACAACCCCCACGCAAAGGGTTACGCTTAAATTAGGCTCTAACAATATTAGTAAGCAGGTCAGGCCACCACTTATCAAAATAGGAAGCATGCCTTTAAAGGTTTTCATTTTATTGTAGTTTTTGCTTAAGTAGCATGATGCAAATATTACAAAACCAAACTTGGCAATTTCACTACTTTGAATTGTAAAGCCACCAATGCCTATCCACCTACGCGCGCCGTTACTGGTTACTCCTAATCCAGGCACAAAAACTAAAACAAGCGAAAGCAAACTAAAACCGATTATGTACCAGCGTAATTTATGGAAATTATGGTAGTCAAACATTAATGCGCCAAAAAATAGTACTAGCCCAAGCATAAAACCAACAAGTTGTTTTTTAACAAAATAAAACGCGTCACCATACTTAAGTTCTGCGCCATAGTAACTAGCACTATAAATCATAAGCATTCCAAAGGCACAAAGGCAAAGTGTTAAAAATATTAATTTTTTTCCTTTAAATTTCCTCATTGCAATTTACCTTGCTTAAAATTAGTTGTTTAAAATAATCTCCGCGCTCTGCATAATTGTTAAATTCATCAAAACTGGCACACGCAGGCGAAAATAATATTGTGTCACCTGAATTAGCCTGACTACGTGCTTTTTCGCAAGCATCATCAAATGATTTTGAAATAATAACCCTAATGTTATATTTTTTAGCACAGCGTGCCAATACCTTTTTGCTTTGCCCAAACAACACAATGCATTTTACTTTACTAGGAAGCGTTTTAAAAAAATCATCAAACTTTAGTTTTTTATTTTGCCCACCCAGCATTAAAATTATATTAGTATTTACACTTTCAATAGCTTTCTGACATGAGTGAATGTTTGTGCCCTTGCTATCATCAATATATGTAATTCCTTGATGTTTTAAAAAGGTTTCTATTCGGTGAGGAGCCTCAACATTTTTAATGGCCTCCAAAACACTTTCTCCAGGCAAATTCATTTGCAACGCAACCGCACAAACAGCAAGCAAATTATCACTATAAAATTTTTTCAAATTCTTTAAATCCAAAAAAGTTTTTCTGTGTTCATTTTCGTTTACAATAACCTTATTATCTTTTAAATACAAATTGCATTTGTCGTTGTTTTTTGCAAAAAATATTATGTTTGCATTAACATCTTTTACTATTTTTTTACAATATTCATTATCACTATTAGTAATAATAACACTATCATTATTACAATTTTTCAATATTTCTTTTTTGCAATTTACATAATTGTAAAGCGTCTTGTGTCTGTCAATATGGTCGGGTGCAATGTTAAGAATTATAGTAGTTTTTGCCAAAAACCTATCAATTGTTTCCAATTGAAATGAAGAAACCTCGCAAACAATATAGTCGTAATTTTGCTTGTATGCGCTAGTTAGCGGATTTCCAACATTCCCAAATGCCTCACATTTAAAGCCGGCATTTTTAAGCAGATTAGTTAACGCAAGTACTGTTGATGTTTTCCCATTTGTGCCTGTAACAGCAATAATGTCAGCACTTGTAAACCAGTATCCAAATTCCAATTCGCTTATTACTTTAATATTAAGCCTTTCTGCCAATTTAATGTATTTGTTGTAAATGCTAATACCAGGAGAAACAACAATTAAGTCAAATTGTTTAAGTGTTTTTACATTTAATTTATATACAAAACTACCGCCAATTATTTTAATATTTTTGTCGTAAATTTTGTAACCAATGTTAATATCACTCAAAACTTTTTCTACTGCTTTTCCACTTTTTCCATATCCAAAAATCAATACATTTTTATACACGAAATCCATATTTTTCTCCTTTTATAAAATTGTTAACCATAAACAAAAGATTCCTAATATTAAAGTTATTATCGTATACCAGGATACAATTTTTGTTTCTTTTATTCCTCTTTTTTCAAAATGGTGATGCAGGGGTGCCATTTTAAATATCCTTTTTTTTGTTAGTTTATAATACCCAACTTGCAATATAACACTAATAGTATTTATTACAAACACCAGCCCAATGATTGGCATAAGTAGCTGCAATTTTGTAAAACAAGCAAATGTAGAAATAAATCCACCTAACGCTAAGGAACCAGTATCGCCCATAAATATTTTAGCCGGATGACAGTTAAATAATAAAAAAGCAACTAGTCCACCCATCAATCCAAAAGCCAAGCATAATATATTTTTTGTTTCTGTCAAAAGTACTTCAGAAGTTGTCCCATTAAAAATTTGATTAACAATTATTACTATTAACGAAAAAAACACTAGATAAACAAAACTAACTTTTCCCGCAAGGCCATCTAATCCGTCCGTTAAATTAACGCTATTAGTAACAGCCAGATAAAAAAATATTACAAATGGAATGATTCCCCATCCCAAATCAATTTGCGTATTACTAAATGGTAAAATTATGCTTGTTCCAATCATCCCAGAGGAATAAATAAAAATCGCCATAATCACAGCAATGCCAAACTGTCCAATAAATTTTTGATAGGCCTTTAACCCCTCGTTGTGTTTAAACTTAATTTTTAAAAAGTCATCCAAAAATCCAAGTAGACCATACCCCAGCGTAGAAATCAAAAGCAAGGTGGCAAGTCTATTATTCTTTTCAAAACACACCAAGTATGACACCAACAAACCAATTAAAAATATTACACCTCCCATAGTTGGCGTGCCTTGCTTTAACTTGTGTGCATCAACATACTCCAAAATATTCTGCCCAGCTTTAAGTTTTTTGATTAAAAAAATAACCAAAGGTGCAATACAAGATGAAGCTATAAAAGATATTAAAAAAACTAATAAAAATTTACTCAAACATTTCCTTCTTTTGAAGTTGTTTCACAACCTCTAATTCGTTATAAACATAATTTTGCGTATCTTTTTGTACTGTTTCGTTCCCTTTTCCCAGCAAAACAAGCGTATCACCCTCTTTTAGCAATCCATACGAATATTTAACTGCACTTTCCCTATCCTGAATTTTAATGTGCTTGTCCAAGGGGTCAATATCAGCGCAAACTTCATTAAAATCTTTCCCGCATAAGTTATCGGATGTTAAAACAACGCAATCCGAATATTTATCGGCAACACATCCCATTTCTTTGCGCTTTTGTTTGTCTGAATATCCCACACAGCCAAAAAGCGTGATTATTTTGCCCGCAGGACGCAAAAATTTAATAAGCGAAAGTATTTTTTCAAAACCATCAGGTGTATGAGCATAGTCCACAATAATTTTATTATTGTTCAGCAAATCAAACACCTCCCACCTGCCACTTACATTCTGCATATTTGCAACAGATTTAACAATATTACTGTTTGAAATTTTTAACATTTTTGCAACAGTTATACCCGCTAATAAATTATAAACATTATAATCACCTACAAGCTTAGTTTTAATTTTTAAAATTTCATTTTCTACATTCGCAACAAATCTCATTTCGGACAGCGTAGTTTTTATATCAATTGCAAAAACATTCGCCGGATAAGCTATTCCATAACTTACACACGGAATTCCACAATTATATGCAATCTGTTTTCCGTATTCATCATCCACATTAACAACGCATTCTTTCATGTTATTCTTATTAAAAAAACCAACCTTAACATTAGCATAATTGTTCATCGTTTTAAAATAATCCAAATGCTCGTTTGATATGTTTGTAAACACTCCAATTTCGCTTTTTACACCATACATTTTGTTTAAGTATATTGCGTGCGCGCTAACTTCTATAACAACATATTCAATTCCAAACATAACCATTTGATTAAAGGTATAATATAGTTCAATAGGGTCCGGCGTTGTCATATCGTTTGGAAGATTAATATTGTTAAAAAATATGCCGTTTGTGCCAATAAGTCCAACATTAATGCCATTATCCTTTAATATATTGTAAATAATTGTGCTTGTGGTGGTTTTTCCATTAGTTCCAACAACACTAATAATTTTTAACTTTTTAGTAGGATTATTATAAAAATTGCTGGAAAATATAGACATTGCTATTCTTGCATCTTTAACAATAATTTGAGGGATTTCCACTTGTAAAACATTTTCAGAAACAACTGCTACGCAGCCGTTTTTAATTGCTTCTTCAACATATTTTTCTCCATTGTTTTTTTTGCCTTTAATTGCAAAAAACAATCCGCCATTTTCAATTTGTTTAGAGTTAAAATTTAGATTGCTAATTTCAACGTTTTTAAAATTAACAAGTTTAATAATCTCACAATTACTTATCAGCTTTTTCAGTTTCATAAATACCTCGTACAGTATATTTTATAATATAAAAATATATAAAAAATTAATATTTCAAAATTAGACTAATTTTTTAATATGTGTTGTTTAAAATTCACTTTTATTCAACAATATTCTTCAACTTATCTAAGTTGTTATCACAACCATAGCGTTTTTATAAAGCATTGTTCCAGCAGGTGGAGTTTGCTCAGTAACAATTTCACCCTCTCCTTCAATCTCACATTGTAACCCAAGCTGAGCTAGTTTATAAACTGCAGAATACACATCACAACCTATAAGGTTTGGCATTTCAATTGTTTTTTCTAGTTTTTTCAAATCCTCTTCCAAATTGTTAGGCTCGTAGTTTTTGTAAGAAATTATTTGCTCTATGACTTGTTTTGCATAGGGTGTAGCAACAACACTACCATAATAACTTCCTGCTGATGGTTCATCTGCCAAAATAAGGATTACATAATCAGGATTAATTGCGGGGAATGTTCCCACAAAAGAAGCAATATATGTACCACTAATTTGTCCGTTTGCATACTTTTGTGTTGTTCCTGTTTTACCGCCAACACGATAACCTGGGATAAACGCATTAATTCCGCTATATTGCTTTACAACATCCTCAATCATAACTTGCATAATTTCAGAGGTTTGTTTGCTGATAGTGTTTTTAATTACGGTGGGCGTACTTTGATAAACAATATTTCCTTTATCATCTGAAATTTGTTTTACAAAGTATGGCTGCATAAGTTTTCCCCCATTAACCACGCTACTGAACGCGGTTATTAACTGCAAAGGCGAAACAGCCACAGCCTGCCCAAAACCCATGCGCGCATAGTCAACGGTTTTTGCTGTATCCATATCCATAATAAGACCGCCTGTCTCTCCTAAAAAGTCAACCCCCAAAGTATTGCCCAAGCCAAACATGTCAAAATACTTGTAAAGTTTTTCCTTGCCAAGCCTTAACGCCAAGTCCACAAAAACGCTATTACAGCTGTTACATAACCCCTCAGAAAGCGTTTGCGAGCCATGTCCCGTTAATTTCCAGCACTTAATCTTTTCGCCATCCACAATTCGATACCCAGGGTCGTAAAAGCGTTCACCCAAATGAGCAACTCCTTCCTCTACTGCAGACGCCATTGTAAGCACTTTAAAGGTTGAACCCGGTTCATACACATCGCACACAGCCACGTTTCTAGACATTTTAAACAACTCTGTCACATCATCTCTAGGCACGCTGTTTAAATCATAACTTGGTTTGGTAGAAAGCGCCAAAATCTCGCCAGTATTCGGATTCATAACAATTCCGGTTGCGCTCTTTGGTTTTTGCTCTTCCATAAGATTACAAAGCGCCTTTTCCAAAAAGCTTTGAATATTAACATCCACAGTAAGTACAAGGTTTTGCCCCTTAACCGCAGGAATATAATTGGAAAGGGTATTGTCGATTTTAACCCCATGCACATCACTAGCCTCAAGCGCGTAACCGTTAGTACCCTTTAAATATCTTTCGTAATACGCTTCCAGACCCATCTGCCCAACATTATCCGAGGTTGTAAAGCCCACCACCTGCGTTAATAAGTCGCCATAAGGATAAAAACGTTTACTGCTTTCGCTTAACACAATGCCGTCGTAATTCCCTGCAATAACTTTGCTTGCAGTAAGGTCGTCCACATTAAGTTTGATAACACTTTCGCCCACGCTTTTGTTTGTGGCTTTTGCATACACGCTTTCATAATCCAACCCCAAAAGGTTGCTTAAAAACACTGCAACTTGACTAGGTTGCTGCACCCTATTGGCCCTAACATAAATATCGTATGTAGAAATACTACCCGCCAAAACATTTCCGTTACAATCACGAATATCGCCTCGCTCGGCCTTTAAAGGCAGGTCCCTAAACCACTGCTCTGCGGCCATTTCTGTAAGCCAAGCACCTTGGCCCAACTGCACCACGCCCAATCTTACAATAATTGCCACAAAAACAAAGGCTACTAGCACAAAAACTGCTAATAACCTCTTTTGTAAAGAAAATATTGAATTGTTAAACAACTAACTATCCCCCAAAAACATTTGAGATAAAGTTACAAAACGCGTCAAACCAATTAGTTTTACCAGTGAACTGCGCCGAACTGCTTGCGCTACCCGCATCAAGAACAATCATATTGTTATCGTCAATTTGCACATAGCCATTTTCAATCAGTTCTGCCTCAACGGTACTGCTATCAGTTAAATTGTTAACAGTATTGGCTTTGCTTGCCACTTGATACTCTTTATAAGTAACCTCATCTTGTAATAATTTTATTCCGCCATTAAGTGAATTTATTACAACAAAATTGTAAATAACCAAAAACATTAACAATAACGCAATAAAAGCGCCCGCAGTTAAGTAAATTTTGGTCTTTGTGGACGTTTTAGAAACACTAACAGGCATAGTTTCTACTTTGTTAGCTGTCATATCATCCAACGCAATACTATCGAACTCATTATACAATTCGTTCAATTTTTTAGCACTGTAAGACGCGTCAAAATTTTGTTCAACCGCCTGCCCAGCCCTGCTAAACTCATTGCTAACATTCTGCGTTATTGAATTTTCCCTTTCGGTTAACATAACTTTTTTAAAACCAGCCATATTAGCCCTCCTTTTAACTATAATTTTTCTACTATTCTAACTTTAGCGCTAGAACTGCGCTTGTTTACAGCCAATTCCTCTGCACTAGCCACCAACGGCTTTTTAGTAATTAATTTCACACTAGCCTTGTGCCCGCAAACACATACTGGCAACGACTTATCACAAACACACCCCGTTGCACATTCCTTAAACACATTCTTAACAATGCGGTCTTCCAAGGAATGAAAGGTTATAACAACAAATCTTCCGCCACGGTTTAACAACTGCACGCCATTACGAATTGCCCTTTCAAGATTTTCCAACTCGCCATTAACCTCAATACGGATTGCTTGAAAGGTCTTTTTAGCTACACTGCCCTTGCCCCAAAATTTTCTAGGTATAGCACCTTCAATAATCTGCACCAATTGCAAAGTAGTACAAATAGGCGCTTTTGCACGCGCATTCAAGATGCCACGAACAATCAATTTTGCATGCTCTTCCTCGCCATACTTATATAATATTGTTTTAAGCTCCTCTTCGCCGTACCTATTAACAACATCATACGCAGTAAGCGTTTGCGTTTGGTCCATCCTCATATCCAATGGCGCATCAAACCTATACGAAAAGCCACGCTCGGCCGTATCTATCTGATAACTGCTTACGCCAAGGTCCAACAAAATGCCGTCTACCCCGCTAATGCCAAGTTCTGCCAAAACTTTGTCCATATCCACAAAATCGCTTTTTGCAAATATCACATTGCCTTGCCCGCTAAACTTGCTTTTGCAATAACTTAACGCGTAATCATCCTTATCAATTCCAATAAGTTTACCATCCGAAAGCCTTTTTAAAATATGGCTACTATGCCCGCCACCACCCAGCGTACCATCCACGTATGTTCCACTTGGCTTAATGCTTAACCCCTCTATACACTCGTTAAGCATAACAGGTATATGCTCAAATTTAAGTTCTTCCATTTTCCCTCAACCTATTGTTAGCATAATTATACACTTTTTTATGTATAAAACCAAACATATTAAGCAGGTTATTTATAAAAAATTTATAAATATTCACATTTTTTTCACACAATTTTTCCCCTAACAAACTGCTACAATCAACTAAAAAACAGCATAAACAAGCCATTTTTTACTTAAAAACACATTATATTGTGTAGCAACCACCGTTTTTATCACTAAAGCCACTTGCATAAAATTTTATATTAATTCATAAGGCTTTTGACCTTTAAAATTTTATTTATGCAAAAAAAAGAAACCCCGTTTATAAGGTTTCTTTACTTTCTACTTTATTTAAATAACAATTAGAGTTTTTGCAGTCCTTACACAAATTCCATAACATAAACATCTTGTTGCGCTTATGGTCATCTAAACCTTGCTCCGCAATTTTCTCAAATTTTTTAATATAGCTTGTTAATACTTTAATTCGCTTTTTATGCAAGCGTTTTATTTTTTGTTCTTTTTCTTCCTCGTACAACGCTTTATTTTTTTCCAAGTCGGTAATTAAATCATTTATTGCCTCTTCACACGATGTAGCAATGGTTTTGTTTAATTCGTTACCAAACACATAATTTATGTAAATATTAGTAAAGTCCATCTTGTTTACTACTTTCATTACCTTAGCTGTATCCACTTTACTCTTGGTTTTAAAACTCAAAGTGTCTTTTGCGGAAAAATATCTGTTAACACTTTTGGATAGCCGACCACATAGTTTATACAGGTCACAATAAACAACATAAGCCATCTTCTTAAACTCCGCGCCCTTATACTTAAGTTGCTGTTGCGTGCAAATAACATCATTTAAATATGCGCTTAAACACTTTAAACCAAAATATGTGTCACTATCATAATAAAAGGAATTTAAACATAGTTTTTGTACCTTTTCAAACTCCGCCAATAAATCGTCCATGCTTTTTATCCTATGAATAATCATTTGAGTGTCTAAAAGCGTAACCCCAGGGCAATTAAGAATATCGTGCTTATAATCATATACCACATCATACCACGAATTAATGTACTCTATTATTTGCTGATATGCATCGTACCTCTTTTGTGCCAAATCCTCTTTTACTTTGTTGCTACTTTTAAGCCTTTCTATGGCGCGCGAGTTCACCAACCCAATAATCGCAGTAAAAACTATGCCCGCCAACTGCAACCAATCTTTCCAATTAATTGCACACAAAAATCTCATATTGCCCTCCACAATAATATTTTCCATATTTTACCACAACACACCCCAACCTTGCAATACAGAAAATAAAAAAAGAGTTCATAGATGAACTCTTTTTTTATTTTTGATAATATTAAGCAGTTCTAAATTGTTCGAACATTGCTTGTGTATTAGTAATTGTTGCTTCAATAGCATTACCTGATGAATCAAAAGCTTGACCTTGAACAGCAATACCAGTTAATGTAATTGTTACTGTCTCATTAGCAACATCATTTGTAAGTGTAGTGCTAACAATATAACTAAAGTCTAATGTAACACTATCGCCAGCATTTACTTTTGTCAATTTTTCATCAGCACTAGCATAATAATACCAACCATCTTTTAGTACCCAACCAGCTGGAGCTGTAGCAAATGCACCTGATGCATTGTTAGCATTTGTATTATCTTCGATCTCAGCTTTGATTGCAATGAATGCTGCTCCATTGTTCTCAGAACCATCTGCATCAGCAGGAGTTTCTACAGTAAGTGTAGACTTTACATCAACTTTTTGTCCTGGTAGTACTTCTGTAGAAGTAGTACCTGTCATATTGAATGATCCAATACTAACTGCCTCATCCATTGTGATAGTAGCATTTGTGGTTTGAGTGCCACCAAAGTAAGCTAAGGTTACAGCAACTGAAACAACTACTGTTAAGATGAATGCTAAAACTGAACCACCAACAATAGCAAACAATTTCTTTTTAGATTTTTTGTTATCCATTTTTTATCTCCTTTATTTTATTGATACCCTAATATAACACTTATCGACAAAATTGTAAAATAAAAAACAAAATATTTTTAATAAATATTAAAAAAACTTTTAAACAACTAATTTCGTGGATGGTTAAAAAATAAAAAACACAACACAAAAGTAGATCGTGTTGTGTGTGAAAAGACAGAATTTAGCTTTTGAATGTAATACTAAAACTGGCCAAAAATGCGGAGTTTTAGGATATTATGGTAGCATCGTCGTTGGTAGAAATGCTGTTAAATATCTCGCGTGATTGCTCCATTGATACGGTCGTGGTTAAAGCGCCGTCTGCACCTACTGGTAGGTTTGCCTGAACAGCGGTAAACTCTACATTAATAGTTATAGTTTTATCCGCAACCTCATTGGTAAGTTCGTTGCTTAGAGTGTAGTTGTTAACTAGTGCCACAACTTTACTGTTACCCGAAGCGGTTAGGTCTATTACTGCCATGTTGGTATCGCTAGCGTTGGTTAGATAATAAAAGTCACCGTGCTTAACCCATTTTGCATCTGCTGTAGCGTTTAGGTTAAATGCCGTGGTGGGTATGACTGGGCTAGCTATTGCTGCGCCATCGGATACCGTCCATGTAAAGTATGCGCGCAAGATTGCGTTGGTTGGATTTGTTGGCGTAGTGTTAATTGTAGCCTGAGCGTTGAGGTCTATTTTTTGACCTGGTAGCGCGCCCGCGATATTAACCGTATCCACAACTGTGTCGTTTACATTTACTGGACCTCCCATGGTTACTGTTCCTGATCCTGTGCTTGCGCCACCAAAGAACGCCAATGTTAGCGTTACGCTTAGAACTATGGTTAGCACAAACGCTAGTGTACTGCCCACTATAATCGCAGTTAGGTTACGCTTACGCTTGGGGTTTGGGTTTATATTTTCCAGCCCAATTATTCCACCCGTAGGCTCTGTTTTGTCCGAAAGGTCGTTTTTGTTGGCGTAGTTTTTTGAGCCCTTATCTTTTATAGCGCGGTTTTCGTAACTTAAGTTGTTTTGCTTGATTTTGTTATCTTTTTCCATAAAACTCTCCTCTTTGTAATTTACTTAAGTTTATTTTGAGAGTTTTTTTATCTTTTATTCAAAATAACTACTTTTTTTAACACGCAATTACGTCAATATGTAACTTTATCACACACAACTATTTTATTTACTAAACCCATATATAAACAAAAAAAACCGCATTTTTGCGGTTTTATTTTGCATTAAAAATTTAATTATGCAGTAAGAGCATCAAATGCTGATTTAACATCGGTATTTACTGTCTTTTCTACTTTATTACCTGAAGCATCCCACAATTCAGATTGAACAACTTCAAATGTTACAGTAATTGAAACTGCTTGACCAGAATTGGAATTGTTTAAAGTGCTTGGAACTGTAAACTTACCGGAAATTGTTACACTACCTCCAGCAGTTACTTCTTTTAAAGTAGTTCCACTGCTTACTAAATAGTAATAATCACCATCTTTATACCAGTCATCAGTTTCACCATCTGTAGTTACTGTAAAACCAGAGGCAAATGTACCTTCGCCAGCTACAGAAAATTTTGCACGAACTAAACCTTTTACAGCATTTACAGCACTTGCGCCGTTGTCTGTTGCAGCAGTAACTGAACCAGTAGCAGTTACAGTAACAGGTTGAGATGGAACTACAAGAGAATTTTGAACTGAAGAGTCAGCCGAAATGCTTGCACCAATAACAATACCTGTTTTTAGTGTGATGTTAGACAACGATTTAGAATCAGTACCACCAAAATAAGCCATAGTTATGCCAAATGTTGCGCCAATGCAAAGTACAAAGCTTGCTACTAGTGCTACAATAGAAATAACTTTCTTCTTGTTTCTTTTGTTTTTCATTTTCATCTTCCTTTTTTAGATTTTTGTGAAGTTTAGACTATTGAGTCAAAGACGTCAATAACGGCTTCGTTTGTACAAACCAGTTGTTCGCCAGTTACATCAGGTATAAACGATTGTATTGCAGTAAACGTCAGAGTAACGGTATATGTTGTGCCACTTTTGTCGTTTGTGTAAATGGGATTAACCTGAAAACTTGCGTTAAACGACACATCCAATGGGGTTTCGGCTGAGTTATGCGTGGTGGTATCAAGTTCAAATAGCAAAGTACCCGACTCTCCCTGGCATAGGTAATACCAATCTCCAAACCTTTCCCAATGACAAGTGGCGCCATCTACAGTTATGATATTTGTAACATTCACTTCCGCGCTATCCCCTGATGAGTGAGTGGCCTGTGATACGCCTGCGCGTAAAAAGGCATTTGTGGGGCTATCACCTCGTGAAGTTACGCTGGCTATACCACTAACATTAACAAACTGACCTGGAACTACATTTTGCGAGGTTGTGCTAGAGCTAAAGCTTGCTCCAACATATACTCCTCCTCGTAATGTAATAGTAGCAACACCACCCACGGTGTTACCAAAGTATGCCAATGTTATACCAACTGTGGCAACAATACATAGCAGAAAAGCCACAAGTAAGGATAAAAGCTGCACAATTAAAAATGTTTTTCTACTTTTTTCTTGTTTCATAATGCGACCTTTTACCAGTATGTACAATCACATTTTACAAATAACCCAAAATTTTGTAAAGCGTTTTTATATAGTTTTACAAATTTTTACATTTTTATTTATTTTCATAATAAATATTTCTATTAAACGTTCGCAAGGTTTTGTATTTTATATTTGCAACGCTATTTGTAGGTTTATAATACGTTTTTTACTACTTTTCATATAAACAAACTATTGTTACAAAACCCTGATTAAGGTGTTTTTAACTAAATCGCAACTGGTTAAAATGTAATCTATTCCGTTTAAATTTACAAGCAATTTTCCCTTTCTGTCATAGCTATGCAAATGTCCATAAACCACCTTACTAACGCCATATTTTTCAAACAAGTCCGTAAAGGCACTTGGTTCTAGTTTGCTGCTAAAAGGCGGATAATGAATCATGGCTATAAGTGTGTCACCCTCTGCCATAAGCGCTTTTGCATTTTTTAGTGAAAGCTCCATGCGGATAATCTCGCGGTTGTATATCTTTTCATCCTCGGCTGTGCGATGTCCATCATCAGGAGTCGTCCACCCGCGAGAGCCACAAAACACCACATTTCCCACCTTAAGCGCATCATTTTGCAGTGCATACATATCTTCCTTAAGATTGCGTCTTAACTCGCTAATACTTTTCCACCAATAATCATGATTTCCCCTTAAAATAATCTTTTTCCCGGGCAACGACGCAATATAATCCAGGTCTGGCAAAGCTTCGTGAAGGTGCATCGCCCAAGATATATCGCCAGATATAAGCACAACATCCTCTTGGCCCACTTGCGCGTTCCAACTAGCCTCCACTTTATCCAAATAGTTATCCCATACTGGTCCAAAAATATCCATGGGTTTGTTGCAGGTTTTGCTTAAATGTAGGTCACTGATTGCAAAAACTTTCATAAGTTCCCCCTCTAGTATGCTTTAATAATAATTTTAGCACAAAAGCAAAATATTTCAAAATGTATTTGTTTATTATTCCTTAACCAATTTTAGTATTAAGTAAAAAACAAAAAAACCGCCAAACCACAAGGGTTTTAACGGTTTTAAGAAGTAATAACGCTAATCAATCACAGGTTGTTGTGCTGGGTACAATGGCAAATCGAAGAAACCTGTGCAAATGTCTTGAGTAAAGTCTTGGCAAGGCGGAATTTTGCAATATCCGTATGTAGGCACCAAAAGTTCAGCATCCACAACCACGCGCAAAATTACTGTTATGCATGCGTCAATGCTAAACACACTGTCGCCCACAAACTCTCCATCTACTCCAAGGCAGGCAGCAAATGCCTCTACCCTGTAAGGTACAATGGATGGCTGTGGAACATACAAAACAACATCTTGGTTAATAGAAATTGTTCCTGTTGCTGTGCCTGTTACGCCATTCGCATCTGTGTATGTAATAGTTATTGGAAGGTTTACTGTTCCCGAAACTCTTGCAAAGCAAGGACGGTCTTCAAAACGTTCCACTGTTAAGCCAGTTAGCGTTACGCCTTCTGGATTGCACACTGCGCCAACAAATGTTAAAGGCAATGTTGGGTTTGCAGGTGTAAAATCTGTAACTGTTACATTAACGCCTGTTTCCTGAATTTGCTTCATGCACGCATCAAAAACCTTTGTGGTTTGAATGCACGCTTTTTCACACAAGCCATTTAAAGGATTTCCCACAATTGGACCAGGACAGCAACCTTGTTGATTTCCTGAAAAAAACGACATCTTTCTGTTTACCTCCTATTTAATAAGCCTGTATATCTTATTGTATGTTTCACCCGCCGTTTTTGTTACTTTATCCTGTGTATCATAAAGTTATAAAAACAACAAAAATACAACTAAATATTCAGGATATTGTTATTGCTCAAATAAAAAAACCACGCTTTTAGCATGGTTTTAAAACAATTATTTTTTGTTATTTCGTAATATTGGACTATCTAACAATGCCATTATTCCCGCAAAAAATCCGCATATTAATATAACATACATACTCCACGAAGGAAAATACTTTAAATAAATCTCACTAGTATTTGTTTTGTAAGGCGTACGAACAGCGCAATATACTATTGAAAAAACAATTGCTAGTATTGCGGTAACAAGAATGATTATTCCCACAATGTCTTTGCATTTATTGTGCTTAATCACCCCCACAACCTCCAAGCATGTAACAATAATTAGCGCAACACCCGAAAATATTGTTAAAATGCTAAACACAAAAGAAAGAATTAGCCAAACATCCTGTGTTGTTAAATAATCAAGTAAATACAGGTCTGCAGGAACAAGCCCCGTTCCCTTACTTACCCCGTGAATTGCCGGAAAGAAAAACGACAACACAAGTGCCATAACAAGCACCACCATCACCACGTTTAAAGTTAGTCTTAACCCTTTACTAATAACCCTTTCTTTCATTTGTTCACCTTTTTATAATTCAGCCGTATTTAAAAAATCATCCAGACGCTTTAAAAGCTCTTCCTTGCCCATTTTTTTACTGCTACTTGTGCCGTAAATATTGCTAATGCCCACCCCAACCGCATTTGCAATTTTAAGCAAATTTGGTTTTAACGCGGACTTTGTAAATTTGTCACACTTGGTAGCAATAAGTAAAAAAGGAATATTGTAATACACCAAAAAATCAATCATCTGTTTATCAAGCTCGCTAGGTTCATGCCTACTATCTAAAAGCACACAAACGCACTTTAATTGCGGATTATTTAAAATATATGGTTCTATTAACGACTGCCAACCCGCCGACAATGTTTTGCTTGCTTTTGCATAGCCATAACCCGGCAAATCAACAAAATAGAAGGCATCATTAATTAAAAAATAGTTTATAAGTCTTGTTCTGCCCGGAGTATTACTTGTTCTTGCAAGTTTACTATTGTTTACAAGCATGTTAATAAGGCTACTTTTGCCCACATTACTTCTGCCCACAAACGCAATTTGGCTAATCCCATCATTTATTAAATTTTTGTCACTTGCCACGCTTTTAACAAAAGTGCTTTTAGTAATTTTCATCTTATATATTACCCACTTTTACATTACTATGCAAAGTACTATGCACTTTGCGATTTTTCTTTGGATTTATCGGTAGTTTTAGCCCTTTTCTTAATCGGTTTAACAATCAATTTTTCGCCA
The DNA here is from genome assembly GCA_964564685.1 of uncultured Christensenella sp. GTDB lineage: Bacteria > Bacillota > Clostridia > Christensenellales > UBA1242 > UBA11490. The sequence goes on along the minus strand of CAZMBC010000006.1, from coordinate 20,300 downwards.
TCGCTTTTAACCACAACTTTTTTAATGGCTTTATCACTTGGACACATATACATTGTGTTTAACATGGCATCTTCAATGATTGTTCTTAATCCCCTTGCGCCTGTTTTTAAAGTCAATGCTTTTTTTGCAATCATATTAACTGCGCTTTTTTGAAAGTCCAAGTCCACACCATCAATCGAAAACAATTGTTTGTATTGCTTAACAATTGCATTTTTGGGAGTTGTCATAATTTTAACAAGAGCGTTTTCATCCAACTCATCAAGGCCCACAACAACAGGCATTCTGCCCACAAATTCAGGAATTAGCCCAAATTTAATAAGGTCTTGTGGCTGAATTTCGCGTATTAATTGTGAAGTACAGTGTTCATTTTCTACCACACCACTAAACCCAAGTGATGTTGCCGATACTCTGCTTTCTATAATTTTGTTTAAGCCAACAAACGCACCACCACAAATAAACAAAATGTTTGACGTATTAATTTGCAAACACTCTTGATGCGGATGCTTTCTGCCACCTTGAGGTGGAACAGACGCAACAGTATCTTCAATTATTTTAAGAAGTGCCTGCTGAACACCCTCTCCGCTAACATCACGAGTAATGCTAACATTTTCGCTCTTTTTAGTTATTTTATCGATTTCGTCAATATAAATTATGCCACGCTCTGCCTCGGCGATATTGTAGTTTGCATTTTGAATTAATTTTAATAATATGTTTTCAACATCCTCGCCAACATATCCAGCCTCGGTTAAAGTTGTTGCGTCAGCAGTAGCAAATGGCACTTTTAATATTTTTGCAAGAGTGCGCGCCAGCATAGTTTTACCAGTGCCTGTTGGGCCAATTAGTAAAACATTGCTTTTGTCAATTTCCAAATTGGGGTTATTCTTGTTTTCAATATTAAAATTAATGCGCTTATAGTGATTATATACTGCCACAGAAAGTACTTTTTTTGCGTCATCTTGACCTATAACATAGTCGTCCAGCCCCTTTTTAATTTCTTCGGGAGTTGGAAGGTCAATTTTTTCTTCAGCAGAGTTCGCAAGCAACAAATCTCTTGCACCATTTATGCAATCGCTACATATAAAAGCGCTTCCGTCAGGGCTTGAAACTAGATTTGCATGTTTGGAAGTAGAGCCACAAAAAGAGCATTTAATTTTGTTTTCATCCATTAATCTTTATTTCCTTTTTTTTATAACTTTATCAACCAAACCATACTCCTTGGCTTCTTCTGCTGTCATAAAATAGTCACGGTCACAATCTTTTTCAACCTTATCATATACTTGGTTTGTATTTTCACACAAAATATTTATAAGGTTCTTCTTAGTCTTTTCAATATGTTTCGCCGAAATTAAAATATCGCTTGCCTGACCCTGGGTTCCGCCAAGAGGTTGATGAATCATAACTTCACCATTAGGTAAGCACATTCTTTTGCCTTTTGCACCACTGCTTAAAAGAACAGATGCCATGGATGCGCAAAGCCCTACACAAATTGTAGAAACATCGCACTTAATAAAGTTCATGGTATCATAAATTGCCATGCCTGCAGTAACACTTCCACCTGGGCTGTTAATATACAAGGAAATGTCCTTATTAGGATCCTTTCCCTCCAAATACAACAACTGTGCCACAACTGTGTTTGCGGTGTCGTCGTTAATTTCACCTGTTATAAAAATAATTCTATCCTCAAGCAAACGGCTGTAAATGTCGTAACTACGCTCACCCCTGCTTGTTTGGTCAACCACCATAGGTATTAACATATTTTTCTCCTTATGCAAAAAATTAAAACTATTTATTGTTCTCAGTTAAGAAAGATAAGAGTTTACTCATAAGTATATCATTTTTAATGTAATTTAAACTTTGAGCATTCATAGTTTCTTTGTATTCTTTAATGGTTTTTTTAGCGTTTTTTGCCAACTCTTTAATTTTAGCATTAACTTCTTCTTGAGAAACATCAAGTTTTTCTTTCTTTAAAATCTCTTGCATTGCTAAACGAACCTTAATGCTTTTAACTGCTTCAGACTTATACTGCTTGCGCATATCTTCCACAGTTGTATTTAAATACCTTGCATAATCTTCCAATTTTAAACCCTGATACATTAAACGATATTCCATGTCTTTCATCATGTTATCTAGTTCACTTTCTATCATAACATCAGGAATATCAACTTCCATGTCCTTAATTATTGCTTCAATAATTTTGTTTTCAGTTTCAATTTTAGCGTTTTCAATAGCGTGCTCTTGTAAATGTTCTTTTATATGTTTTTTGTAATCCTCTAAAGTTTCAAACTCGCTTACGTCGCTTGCAAAAGCATCATTAAGTTCGGGCAGCTCTTTTTTCTTTATAGTATTAATTTTTACTTTAAACACGGCAGGTTTACCTTTTAACTCTTCTACTTGATAGTTTTCAGGGAAAGTAACATTAACATCCTTCTCTTCGTCCACTGCCATATCAACTAATTGGTCCTCAAAAGTATCTATAAAACTTTTACTTCCAATTTCTAAGTCATAGTTCTCTGCTTTTCCGCCATCAAATGGTTTGCCATCAATAAAGCCCTCAAAATTAAGGTTTACAATGTTGCCTTTTTTAACCTTTTCGCCAGTAACCTCAACCAAGCGTGCTTGTTCTTCCTGAACGCGTTTTAGTTCGTCCTTAACTTGCTTATCGGTAACTTCTTTTGGTGCAATATTAATGTTTAAACCAGTATATTTGCCAAGTTTAACCTCTGGCATAACAGGGATTTCTGCCTCAATAACAACACCTTTTTCGTCCAGACTTTTTACACTTAATGCTGGTGCATCAATTGGTTCAATATCCTTTTCTTTATCCAAAATTACTGTGTAGTTTTTAGAAAAAGCTTCAGTTAGTGCCTCTTCATAAAATACAGTTGGTCCATACATGCTTTCAATAACCTTTCTTGGTGCTTTGCCTTTTCTAAAGCCCTCTATTGAATATTTACCCTTGTTTTTGTTGTATGCTTCATCAATTTCTGCTTTCCATTCGTTAGCGTCTAATGTAAGCTCCAAAACAACAATGTTTTTTTCTTTTTTTGAAATTTTGTATTTCATTATCTTCTCCTTAATACTTAAAAGTCAATTGATTATATCATAATACAAAACTATTTTCAATTTATTAATGCCATTAAATAACAAAAAAAGAGTTAAAAAACTCTTTATTATGTATTTATTTACATTTATTTTAGCATGGATATAAACATTATTAAAAGCAAAATACCCAATATCATAAATCCAAAAATAAACATTTTTTTGTTTATTTTACTTTCACGCATTAAAAAGGTCGTTTTTTTATTTTCAGTTGTTTCAAAAAATTCATCCTTAGTGTCTTGTTGACTTTTAAATATCTTTGCAACATAAAACGAAACATAAAAGCAAAGAATAGCAAGCACAAAAACAGATAAGTAGGTAAAAACCTCCCATATTTGCGCAAATATTAAACAAACAAAAAACAGCCCTATCCCACTTAACAGTGCAATATTGTACGGATTTTTAAAAAATTTTTTCATAGTGCCCTAAATTAAAATCATCATAACAACAACAATTACAAGGCATACAATCCATGTAATTAAGAATACAGGATTTCTTTTGCTTCTTACAAAGAAAAACGAAAAGAAAGCCACCATAGAGTACGCAATAACATTTGCTATAAGCGAGCAGGCTCCTGCAACGCTAGGTGCAATTTTTACAATCACAAGTGATACTGCAATCAACACCAAGCCAATAAATGCAACAAGATACATTAAACTTTTTAAATTACTTTTATTTGACATAATCTTTCTCCTTTTTTATATCTCATATTTTAGCACAACTTGAACAAAATTGTAAAACGCTTATGTTATAAAATTGTATTCAGGTTAAAATTTTTGTCATATTCGGTTAAAACGCTAACAAAATAATCTGGCGGAAAGCTAGTAAACTCCATAATTTTGTTTTGAGTTGGATGGGTTAAAATAAGTTTATAAGCGTGCAAAAACTGACCATAAACAAAATATTTTTCCTTTTTTGCGCCATATAGTTTATCTCCCAATAGCGAATGATGTAAATATTCACAATGCACCCGTATTTGGTGCGTTCTGCCCGTTTTTAGTTCAAACATAACAAGGTCAAACGCATCAAAACTAGCAAGCACTTTATAATGTGTTTCGGCAAATTTTCCTTTGTCGCTTACAGCCATTTTTAAACGGTTTTTCTTGCTACGCTCAATGTTAGTGGAAACAACGCCTTCACCTTCTTTCAGGTGTCCCTCAACCACTCCCAAATATATTCTTCTGCAATTTTTTTCACTTATCTGTTTGCTCAGGTGCGTATGCGCCAAGTCATTCTTTGCAACCACCAAAAGTCCGCTTGTGTCCTTGTCTAACCTGTGCACAATTCCGGGGCGAAGCACGCCATTTATTCCGCTCAAATCTTTTATGTTGTAAAGCAACGCATTTACTAGCGTGTTGTCAATATTTTTAACCGCTGGATGCACCACCATTCCTTTGGGTTTATTTATAATAGCGAAGTCTTCATCTTGGTACAAAATATCTAAAGGAATGTTTTGTGGTTTAGCACTCATAACTTCAGGTTTAATTTCAGGAACAAACACCTCGTCCCCTGCTTTTAAACTATACCCGCTTTTAAGCGGCTTTCCATTAACCGTTATTTTACCATCTACTATTAAGTTTTTAAAATGAGAACGCGTAAACTCAGATTGCACTTCCACCAAAAAGCTATCCAGCCTTTTGTTAGCATGCTCGTTTGTAATTTTGTATTTCACTTAAACCTCGTCTTTATTAGAGATATTATTATTTGTATCGTTAGCAATTGTTTTATCATTTTCATTGCGTGTTTGCATAGTACTTTGCTGATGTGAATTTTTAGCTTTATTCTGCGTTTTCTTCGTGGCAAACAAGTATATAAGTAAATATATAACAAAAAGTATGCATCCAATTGTAATACACACATCTGCCATGTTAAACACGGGAAATTTAATAAAGTCTAAAGCAATAAAATCACGAACATAACCCAAAAAAATCCTATCCACCATATTTCCAATTGCACCCGCAAAAACAAATGCAAAGCCTAGCTCGCTCCACACGTTACGCTCCTTGTTGGATAAATCATATAACGTAAATATTATTAAAAAAATTACTGAAAAAACAAGCAACCATGCACTTTTATTTGGAAAAATTCCAAATGCTGCACCTGTATTTTTTACAAATGTAAAAGAAAGAATGTTGGGAATAACCTCAACATCATGTTGCAAGTTTGCAAAATACGCCTTTGTTAAAAGGTCGGCAATTATAAAAAATATAATAAGCACCACTTTAACAATTAGTGTTTTATAATGTTTAGTAATGTAGTTTTTTATTTCTTTAAAATATTGTTTCATAGTTTATATTGTATTACAAATTAAAAAAAACTCCAACCTTAAATTCTTAAAATTATAAATTATTGTAAAAATTATGTTGTAAAAACACACAATCACACAAACAATATTTAACCGAATGATTTATATAGCTATTCGCTAGCAGTTGATTCACACAAACATCCAATCCCTCTTCCAACTTAATAAGCGCATCATTTAATTTAGAAAGAACCGACATGTTGTATTTTAAGTTAACAGCCGCCAAATTCATACGACAAACTCGAACATCACTTTTAATAGTATTAACCTGACCGCTTGCAACAATGTTTGTAATTTCACCTTTGTCTACTTTCATTGTTACATCATAAAGAGAAGAATATGTTTGTGAAAAGGCGTTAAGCGCATCCATAATATTTTTTTTACTTTCCTTTTCAATATCTTTAATTGTAAATTTTATCTTATCAAAAGTTATCTCAATCGTTTGTGTGTTGTAATTAGTTTGTCCCAAGTTAGTGCGCACATTTTCACTGTCTTCCCTGCTAGAGTAAATACAACCCACAACCTGATACTTGCCATTAAGATTTGCAATATATGCACCCGCACCCCAACTGCCCGCCACGTTAGCCACTTTCTCTGCACTTTGCACATCTTCATATTCGCCCAATGTTAGCACATAAAGCGTACTAGGCTTGTTTGAAATGCTATCCGCATTGGCAAACACTGTAAATCCCCCATCAACAAGGACACCCGAAAAAACATCTGAAAAAAACAAACCCATTCCTGCTATTGTTAACAAAAATACCAACATTTTAGCAAAAACAACTATTTTTCCGCGTTTTTTTATTAATTTTGTTTCATTGTAACGAATTTTTGGCATAAAAGTTTGCAATCTCACTTTAAGGTTTTTTATACTTTAAATAATATATTGTGCAAAGCACGCTAATATTTAAATACGGCAAACTTTTTTATTTTATTACAAAATACGCCTTATTTATTTCAGTTATCATCTTAACTGAAAAGTTTTGCTTTTGTATAATAATAAAAACGGAGGAAATATGAACATAAAACCACTATTTGACAGGGTATTACTTAAGCCCATAAAAGAAGAGAAAAAGTCTAGCATTATTTTGCCAGACAGCACAAACAAGTCATCTTTAACCGAGGTTGTGGCTCTGGGAGAACAATCGCACAGCGTAGAACTTGGCGACAAGGTTTTAATTAACCAATTTGCAGGCAGCGAGTTTGTACTAAACAACCAAAACTATATTTTAATAAAAGAATGCGACATTTTAGCAGTTGTAAAAGGAGAATAGCATGGCAAAACAGATTTTAAACGGGTTTGACGGAATAAAAGCATTAGAACGAGGAGTGGACGCAGTTGCTGAAGCGGTTAAACTAACAATTGGGCCAAAGGGAAGAAATGTTGTATTGGAACGCAAGTTTGGCACTCCATTAATAACCAATGATGGCGTTACAATTGCCAAAGAAATTAGTTTGCCTAATCCTTTTGAAAATATGGGCGCTAACCTTATTAAAGAAGTTAGCATAAAAACCAACGATATCGCAGGTGACGGCACAACTACCGCATGCGTTTTGGCTCAAAGCATGATTAAGGAAGGAATTAAAAATTGCACTGCTGGTGCTAACCCTATTATCCTTAAACGTGGAATACTTAAAGGCGTGGAAAAGGCTGTTGAACATCTTAAGCAAATTTCAAAGCCGATAAATAGTTCCAAAGAAATTTATCAGGTTGCAACCATTAGCGGAGGTGACGAGGAAATTGGTAAAATTGTTAGCGACGCGTTTGAGAAAGTTGGCAAGGACGGCGTTATAACTGTTGAAGATGGAAAAACACTTAAAACACAATTAAAAGTTGTGGAGGGCATGCAATTTGACCGCGGTTATTTATCCCCTTACATGGTTACCGACAGCGAAAAAATGATATGCGAACTTAACGACGCTTATATTTTAATTACAGACAGCAAAATTTCCAACATTCAAGAGTTGCTTCCTATGTTAGAAAACGTGGCTAACAGCGGAAAGCCGTTGTTAATAATTGCAGAAGAAATTGAAAACGAGGTATTAAGCGCGCTTGTTTTAAATAAGTTGCGTGGAGCGTTAAATGTTGTATGTGTTAAGGCGCCCGCATATGCTGACCGCAGAAAAGCATATTTGCAGGATATCGCCCTACTAACTGGTGGCGAATATATTTCACAAGACTTTGGCACCACCCTAAAGGAAGTAGATATAAATAGTTTAGGTAAAGCAAAAAGCATAAAAGTTACAAAAGACACAACCACTATTTCTGGCGGTTGTGGCGAGCGCAAACGAATTGAAGAGCGGATTAGTCAAATTAAAGGTCAAATTAGCATGTGCGAAAGCGATTTTGATAAAGAAAAACTTGAGGAAAGACTAGCAAAATTAAGTGGCGGAGTTGCTGTTATATGTGTAGGAAGCGCCACCGAAGTTGAAATGCAAGAAAAGAAATTACGAATTGAAGATGCTATTAGCGCTACTAAAAGCGCTGTTCAAGAAGGTATTGTTGCAGGTGGCGGAATTGCACTAATTAGCTGTATGGAAGAGGTAGCAAAATGCGCTAATAATCTTGTTGGTGACGAAAAAACAGGATGTAATATCGTATTAAAAGCACTACAAGAGCCCCTAAAACTTATTGCAAACAACAGTGGTGTGGATGGAGGAATTGTTCTTTACAATGTGCTTCAAGGAAATGTAAATAACACCAACTATGGTTATAATGCCCTAACAAATAAATATGTGGATATGTTAGAAAATGGAATTATAGACCCTACAAAAGTAACTCGTTCGGCACTAGAAAACGCTGGTTCAGTAGCAAGCACTTTACTAACCACACAATGTTTAGTAGCAGATATAGATAGCGAGATTAAACCCACAGCGCAAGGCGTTCAAAACGCGTACGGAATGTATTAAATTCACTACTATGCAAAGTACTATGCTAATAAAAAAAATAACCCTATTTATAGGGTTATTTTTTATTTTAACTACTTAATATACTTTTGAATATTAAACATATTCCAAGGAGCGTTTTCAATAGGAGGGAAAACACGGAATGTCATTTTATCCTTTAGCGTTGGGTGTGTAAATTTTAGTTCATAAGCCCAAAGCGCAAGTGGACTTTTAATATTAACTCCACCATACTTAACATCCCCAACAATTGGACATCCAATGTGTTTTAGTTGCACTCTAATTTGGTGACTTCTGCCTGTTTCTAAATCAACATCCAGAAGTGCAAATTTATTTTGTACCTCTAAAAGATTATAGCATAATACAGCACGCTTTGCGTTTTCAGTTAATTCGGGAACAACTGATACGCTGTTTGTTTTTGCATTTTTAAGCAAATGATTAACTAGTTGTTTGCGTGGTTCTTTAGGAACAGCTGATGTTATTGCTAAATATTTTTTGCTCATTTCGTTATTTCTAATTTGTTCACTTAAACGCGTTGCTGCTTTACTGGTTTTTGCAAATACCATTACGCCACCTGTTGGACGGTCAAGCCTATGAACAAGCCCAACAAATACATCACCTGATTTGTTATACTTTTCCTTAATATATGCCTTTACAATAGTTAGCATATCAACATCCCCGCTTTCGTCCCCTTGCGTAGGGATATTTTGCGGTTTAATAACTACGATAATATGATTATCTTCATAAATTACATTTAGTTTATCCATTATTATAACCTTTTAAGCGAAATTGTAACTGTTTCATCGCCCACTTCAACTTCTCGTTCTATGTTAGGCTCAACAAGCTTTTCGCCAAATTTTGTTACAAGCACTTCTTTTATAAGTTTTTCTTTATACTTGTCAATAACTTGGCAAAGAGTTTTGCTATTTGTAGTAAGCGTCATACAAATGCGCTCATCAATTTCAAACCCTGCCTCTTTTCGTAAAATTTGCGCTTGACGCACAAGTTCACGATACAAGCCCTCAAACATCAACTCGGTGTCGATAGTAATATCTAGTACAATAGTAGTACTGCCCTCAGTTATCGTTACAAACTCGGGTTTTGCTTTGTAGTTTAATGTAAACACACTTGCATCCAAATTTGCAAAGTTTTTTGTGGATACTTTGCCAGTTTTGTACGCCTGAACATATGCTTGAATATAATCTGCACTAGCTTCATCAAGTTCCTTTTTAAGTTTTTGAACATCCCCTTTTAATACTGCCCCCGCTAGCTTAAAGTTAACACCTAAATATGCATCATTAAACTTGTTATAGTCTTTTTCAAAAACAATATTTTTAATATTAAGTTCTTCTTTGATAGTGTTCTCAAGATTTTTAACCGCTTTAACAACCCTATCTTCACCAATGATATACATTGTTTTTAAAGGTTGTTTAATTTTAATTTGTTTTTCATTTCTTAATTTTAACGCGTAAGTTATAACTTCGCGCGCAAGTTCTACATCTTCAATAACATCATCAAATTCGCAATCTATCACGCTTGTTGGAAAACTGCTTAACAAAACCGAAAGTGCCTCGTCTTTTTCCACATCACGCACTAAATTTTGCCATATGTGCTCGGTTATAAACGGAATAATTGGAGCCATAACCTGCAAAATCCCCTTTATTGCATGATATAAACAATAGTATGCAATCATTTGGTCATCTTTGTCATCCGACTTCCAAAAACGCTTGCGATTTATTCGGATATAGAAATTAGAAATATCATCTACAAGTTTTTCAAAATCCTTAACCACAGCATAGCTTTTGTACTCTGCAAAGTTTTCGTCCGATTGTTTAATAAAATTGTTAACGCTTTGCATCAACCATTTATCAGAAATGGTCAAACTATCTTTGTTAAGTTTATAGCTTGCAATATCTGGATTATCTATGCACGCATAAGTGTTAAAGAATGTGTAAATATTCCAAAAGCTTAACATTTTTCTGCGCGCCTCGTCCGTTAAACTAAAACCAAAGCGCATATCGTTTGTTGGGTTTGCAGCAGCATACAAATATCGGATAGTATCAGCACCAACTTGGTCTGCCACCACATCAGCTTCTAAGCTATTTCCACCGCTTTTGTGGAACTCATTGCCATGCTCGTCCTTAACATACTGATATGTTACTACCCTTTTGTAAGGTGCTTTGCCCGTTAACACAACGCTCATAACCAACAATGAATAGAACCACAACTTAATTTGTTCAATCATCTCACAAACATAGTCACTTGGGAAATTTTCCTCAAAAAACTTTTTATCAGTAAAATATTTTTTAGTAGAAAATGGCGTAATGCCTGCATCCAGCCAGCAATCACCTACTTCGGTAATGCGGTTTACAATCTCGCCACACTCACACTTAATAGCAATATCGTCTATCCATGGGCGATGAATGCTTGGCAATTTATCAACAAGTTCGGGGTTAACCGCGCGTTTTTTAAGCTCTTCCAAACTGCCTATTACATGCAATTTTCCACACTTTTCACAAACATAGAAGGGCAATGGCAAGCCATAAAACCTACTACGCGATATGTTCCAATCGCCCATATTATTAATCCAATCCACCATTCTCTTTTTGGCATATGCAGGTTGAAACTCAACATCCTCTAGCGCCTTAAGAAGTAAAGGTTTAATTTCATCCATTTTAATATACCAAGTAGAAATTAGCTTATAAACAAGGTCGGTTTTACAACGCCAACAGAATGGATAACTGTGCTTATATGGATGAGCATAAAGCAGTTTTCCGTCCTGTTTTAAGCGATTAACAACCATGTCAACCACATCAGTTGTTTTGAAGCCTGCAAACATTCCACAGTTTTCTAGCAAAACACCTTGTTCGTTAATAGGGCAAATTTCTGGAAGTCCTAAAGTTTTGCCAAGTTCAAAGTCCTCTGCACCACATCCAGGCGCAATATGAACAACGCAACTACCTTCAGTGGCATCAACCATATCCCACGCAACAACCTTATGCGTAAATTGTTGTTCAGCAAGCTCTGGGAAACATGTTTCATACTCCAAGCCAACAAGGTCCGAACCCTTAAACTCTTCCAATATTTCAACTTCTGTTTTAAGAACCTTTAACGCGTCCTTGCCCAAAACAATATTATCGCCCTCAAAATTAACCTTAACATAAGTGAAATCTGGATTTACAGCAAGTGCAACATTTGCAGTAAGCGTCCAAGGAGTTGTAGTCCAGGCAACAAGTTTAAAATCATGATTTTTTATAGGCAGTTTAACAAAAATTGCGGTGTGAACTACATCCTTATAACTGCCTGCCATCTCGTGCTCTGAAAGGCTTGTTCCACAACGCGGACACCACACCATTGGCCTATTTTTCTTAACAATCCAGCCTTTTTTATCGCATTCTTTTAAAAAGTGCCATATTGCAGTTATATTTTCGTCCGACTTAGTATGATAACTATTTTCCCAGTCCATCCACTGCCCCATACGGATACTTTGGTTGGTTATTTCGTTTGCATAGTAGTCCACGCGTTCCATACACTTGTTTGTAAACTTATCCAAACCATACTCCACAATCTCTGGTTTTCCGTTTAGGCCTAGTTCCTTTTCAACATTAACCTCAACCCACATGCCTTGGCCGTCAAAACCATTTTGAAAGTGACAACTTTTGCCTTTCATAGCATTATACTTAAGCGTAACATCCTTAAGCGTTCTGCCCCATAAATGATGCACGCCCGCACGGTTGTTTGCGGTAACTGGTCCATCCAAGAACCTAAAACGCGTTCCGTTTTCGTTCTTTTTAACCAACTTTACAAATGTATTGTTATCTTTCCAAAACTTAAGTATATCTTTTTCTAAATCAATAAAATTTGGCATTGTTACTTCTTTTTTCATAAACCCTCCTAAAAAACAAAACTTGCCCGCGTTATAAGAAACACCTAGGCAAGTATTTACCACTTATAACATTATGCAACCACATAAGGTTTCTGTAACGGGAAACACCCGAGGCCTCTTAATTATTTTCATGTTCAGAAGCCCTGCTAAAAGGTGATACTTTTAAGGTTAATTGCAAACTTTCACCAACCATTTGCTCTCTGTAAAATTATACTCCAATAAAAGCGTGTCCTTTATTATTGCATTTAATAATATTAAATTAAAATCATTATATCAAATAAACAACTGCTTGTAAACATAAAATTTAAAACCAAACAGCGATTTTGACTAACTTATATAATTATCCAATATCTTGTTTATCTCAATTAAATCACCCAAGGAGATTATGCCTATAGGCGGTTCTAGTAAACTACCTGTTTTTGTAATTAACACCATAAGCAGTTTGCGATTTTCCGAAAATAGGTTAAGAACTTTGTCTAGCGCAACTTTTTCATCCACAATAGTGTAAAAGCCTTCTGGCGAGCATTCCTTTACTGCCTCTTCAATAGTAATGCTTAAATACTCGTTTATATCCCTTTTTTCGTATATCTTCTTTCCAATAAGGCGCGCCAATTTACCTGCATTTGCAACACCAATAAGCATGCCATCCTTATATACTGGCAAGTTAGAAAAACCTGTTTTGTGCATAAACGAAAGAACATCCGATACTTTTACATCAAAGTTTACACACTGTACATCTTTTACGCAAATGGTATCAATTGCAAGAGGTGGTCTGCAAATTAGCTCTGCAACTTTTACATACTCATCCACCACTTCATCATAAGGCTCGGCTATAACGTAGTTTTCGTTGCTAGAATGCACAATAGCATTACGCAATCTGCCATAGTCAATAAGCATATCCTCGTATTTTGCAACAATAGAGTTAGTTCTTGCCGCACGACGAACAGCCTCGGTATAACTAATCGAACGCTTCATATCACCTTGCACTCTTAATGCAAGATCTATTTGGTTGTAAGCATTTAAAAATCTTTTAGCATTTTCCGTTTGTTTTTGCATATAAAATCTCCCTAAAACTATTAATAGTTTAGCATAATAAAAGCAATTTACAAATTGTTTTTAGTTATATTATATTAAGTTATTTATATAGTTGCAGTATGTGGCGCTTATTTTAAACTCTTGTTACAATAAATTATAAATTCCTACAATCTAAAACTAACAAAGCACTTGATTTATTTTTTGTTATGCTTTATAATACCTATACCGTACTAGGCGGGGAGTTAGTGGTGCCCTTTTCCCGAAATCCACTATATGCGGGGCTGAATGCCATTTAGGTAACACGGCAAATCTCTATATTTTATTAAAATCAATGTTGAATTTAAGGTCTTATGCAATGTTTTGCCATGAACCATGTCAGGGTTGGAAAACAGCAGCATTAAGTGGATTTAAGCATGTGCCATAAGGTTGCTTTGGAGGAGTTGAGGTTAATAGGTTGGTTATTTGCACGCTATCAAAAATGGATGTGCGGTTTTTTTATGCAATTAACACAACTACTATGCAAAAACAAAAAAACACGCTAAATATGCGTGTTTTTTGTTATTTATTTTCTGCAATATAGTTTTCTTTAAGCCATGATACTACTTTACTAGGAAGCGTTTTTAAAATGTTTTCACGCAAAGATTCTAGATCATATGCATCATCCAATTTTGTGCGCATCACAGGTATTTTAACTGCCTTTAATACTGCCACCACATCTGGATCCATTTCGTTATATTGCTCTACGCTGGTGTTTCCTGCTACCAAATCCACAACCATTACTGGTTCCATTTTCCTTCGGGTAAAAATGCACACATCAACATACTTGTTTAAAATTGAGTTATATGCTATTTTATCCTTTTTAGGTTTAACTATCCTATCCACCCCCACAACAGGAAAAGCGATAAGCTCCTTTGGCATTGCGCGATGCAAATATTCCAAAAACTTCATAGTGCGCTCAGTTGTGTAAGGTTGTTTAACCTCCACCTCCATAGTGTTTGAATTTCTAAAGTGCGAGGCATTACAGCCCTTTTTCATTTTGTTTTGTATAATCACATAAATTAAAACCGCAACCGCAGCTCCTAATACTAAAATCAGTATGGGCAAAAACGTGCTTGTTTTACTTGCGCATAAAAATTTCATAACAATATCTCCTACAGTAAGTATATCACGCTGAATATTTTTTGTAAATACTAAACATTTTCTATTTGCCAATCTATTAAAGGCTTATTTAACTGTGCCAGTATGCTATTAGTTTTACTAAAATGCTTACACCCAAACCAGCCACCTTGGTTTGCACTCATTGGGCTTGGATGCGCGCTAGTTAGCACATAATGTTTTGACGTGTTTATGCTTTTTCCAATTGCTTTTGCACTTGCACCCCACAGTAAAAATATAACCGGTTCTTCTCGGTCATTAAGCAGTTCAATAATCCTGCCTGTAATTTTTTCCCAACCTCTTCCCTTGTGGCTGTTTGGACTGCCTGCCCTAACAGTTAACACGCTATTTAGCATTAACACGCCTTGTTTTGCCCACTTGGTTAGGTTGCCATTATTTGGCACATAGCACCCGCAGTCATCATGCAGTTCTTTGTAAATATTTTTTAGCGAGGGCGGAACATTAATATCCTTTTCCACAGAAAAAGATAATCCGTGGGCTTGGTTTTCGCCATGATATGGGTCCTGGCCAATGATAACCACCTTAACATCACTATATTTTACAAGGTTAAGCGCATTAAATACATTCTCGGGTTTTGGGTAAACGGTACAGCAACTATACTCCTTATTCAAAAACTCGCTTAACTGCCTAAAACTATCACTTTCAAAATCGGGTTTTAATAACTCGTACCAGTTTTTTATTATGGGAAACATATTCTTATCCTTTATTTATTTTTGACTATTAACATACATTGAACATTCCGTTCCAGCAATTGCGCCATCACCTACAGCTGTTGCAATTTGACGCAAATTTTTTACTCTTACATCCCCGCAAGCAAACACTCCCTTAACACTTGTGTGCATATTCTCATCTGCAACAATGTAGCCATTTTTATCCAGTTCAATTTTGCCCTTAACAGCCTCAGTATCGGGCACTCGGCCAATGGCTACAAACACACCATCACAGTTAATTGTTTCGGTTTTATTTAATCCTTTTATTTCCAGTCCAGTTACTTTGTCCGTGCCTAAAAGTGCCGAAATATAACTGTTATGCAAAACCTTTATTTCCTTTGTTTTTTGTGCATTTTCTAGCTCTTTGCATAGCACCTTTTGTGCATTAAAATTAGGCAGATTATTTACAATAACTAGCGAGTTTACAATATTGCTTAAATAAATAGCATCCTCCACGGCAGAGTTTCCGCCACCAACAAGCACAACATCTTTACCCCTATAAAAATTGCCATCACAAATGGCGCAATAAGCCAAGCCCTTACCCATTAATTCATCCTCGTGTTCAACGCCAAGCTTTCGTGCTTTTGCACCCATTGCAAGAACAATGCTTTTGCAAATATATTCTTCACCATTAAGCGTAAATGTCTTTTTATCAAGGTCTAAATTTTCAACTTCCCCATAAAGCATTTCGCCACCTAAACATTCATAGTGCTCGCTAAACTTCATAATAAGATCAAAGCCGTTTATTTTAGGTAGTCCAGGATAATTATCAACCTCGTATGTATAGTTAATTTGCCCGCCAACCATATTTTTCTCTATAATAGCTACCTTGCAACCACTTCTTAAAGCATAAATACCCGCAGTCATTCCTGCAGGCCCACCGCCAATAATAATCACATCAAAATCGTTATTCATAAATCACCTGCTCTTTATAATACTTAATTATAACACATATTGCTCCATTCAATAAATTTTTTTACAACACTTTATTTTATTTTTTAAAAAAATAAACACAAAAAAAAGACACGAATAATCGTGTCTTTCATAATATTTTTTTTAAAATGATTGATGTTTAATTGTTTATATCAGTCCACACTATATCGTAGTACAATTCACCATGATCCAACATAGAATAACTGCTTTCTTTCAAGTGTTCTAAAGTCGTATCAGCACTGTTAATTTGGATACCAAAGAAAGTACGAAAATAATCCGCTTCTTCATCAAGAACAATTAAAGGACTTTTAGCTGCATTATACCATTTACCTGTTACATCAAAACTAGAGACTCCATCACTTGTGGTGGCGTTTCTAACTAACCTAACAGTTCCATCAGTTTTTATTGTAAGTTGAGTATCTACAGTAACATTATGCTCAATTGTTTCCCCAAGTGTACTACGTGTAATGCTTTCAGTTTTTAAAGTTACATTTTCTGTAAATTCAAATACATAGTCCTCTTCTTTTGCTTTCTCATCATACGATTTATATACATATCCATGTCTTATGTCACATGTACATTGATAAATAAGGTCACCAAAGCCACCTTCTCTTAAAGCATCCAACTCTGCATCATGCTCGCCCTGTTTTTTACAAAGAAAAGATACACATATTTTGTAGGCTCACCATGCGGTGTATAATAAGAATAGATTACCATATCACCAATTACATTTAATTTCATAGAATATATATCACTAGCACCACCTGTATAAATTGTGTTATGGTCAATATTTAATGTAAAATAATCTCCTCCAGTAACCAACTCGTAACTTACTCCAGGATCCAACTCGTAACTTATAGTACAAAGCGCTCTATGCATCCAAAGACCAGTATCAAACAGATAATCTTCTTGCACATCAAGAACTACTTTTTCGCTTAATACAGCTTCAGCACCTGTTTCAGCATGAACTTCTTCAATGTAGCTTACTCCATCTTTTAAAACATAATTAAAATTATGATTTTTATCGTCAACACTACAAGTAATTTCTGCTGTA
Source organism: uncultured Christensenella sp. (assembly GCA_964564685.1). Classification (GTDB taxonomy): domain Bacteria; phylum Bacillota; class Clostridia; order Christensenellales; family UBA1242; genus UBA11490. The sequence continues at coordinate 3,201 of CAZMBC010000006.1, read as the reverse complement.
GTATCATTCGCTTTTACATAAGTACCATTATATACTTAATTATTTGCAACAATCACAGCATTTTTATTATCTACAAGTTTTACCCCAACTTTATCATATTCATTTTGATCAGCTGTAATTGTATTACAAGCACTTACACCAATCATAGGATCTTTGGCAGGTTCTTTTTTACTGATAAAAAGTATCCATCAACGCCTAATCCTACCAACATTATAGATAATACCATTAACATAATACTTTTTGCTTTCATTTTTATATTTCCTCCTTAAAAATATAACATTATTATATCAACTTCCCCCGTCAATATATTTATGGTAATTAAAGAAATTTTTAAAAGCGCACAAAAAAGACACGAAAAATCGTGTCTTTCATAATGGAAATTATAAAATTATCTTTTACGGAATTGAGGAGCTTTACGAGCCTTTTTAAGACCATATTTCTTTCTCTCTTTGATACGACTATCACGAGTTAAGAAACCAGCCTTTTTAAGTTCTGGCTTAAGGTTTTCCTCAGCCTTAACCAAAGCACGAGAGATACCATGGCGTATAGCACCTGATTGACCAGTTAAGCCACCACCATGAACATTACAATATACATCATATTTGCCTTCAGTTGCGGTTAGTACAAGTGCTTGCTTTGCAACAAGTTTTAATGTACCCAAACCAAAGTAAGTATCAATATCCTTGCCGTTAATAACAAACTTGCCAGTGCCGTTTGGAAGCAAACGAACGCGTGCTATAGATTGTTTTCTTCTGCCGGTTGCGGTGTATTGAAGAATTTTTGCAAACTTAATAGTTTTGCCCTTAACACTAGCAACTACCTTTTTAGGTTCAACATTTTCTTTAACTGCCTTTTTATCAGTAACTTTCTTTTCTACAACTTTTTCATCGCTAACTTTTTTTGCAGGAGCCTTTTTAGTAGCAGTAGTTGTTTTGGTTGTTTTTGTAACTTTTTTTTCTGCCATTATTTAACTTCTCCTTTAATAACAATTTGTCTAGGTTTTTGAGCTGCATGAGGGTGTTCGTTACCCTTGTAGCATTTAAGTTTTTGGAACATTTGTCTGCCTAAAGTATTTTTAGGAAGCATGCCTTTAACGGCCTTTTCCAAAACGAAATCGCTTCTTTTTTCCATTAGGTCCTTGTATTTAACAAAAGTTGTTCCACCTGGATAACCAGAGTGACGGAAGTAGTTCTTTTGAACATCTTTTTTACCGGTCAAAACCATTTTATCGGTATTAATAACTATTACATAATCGCCTGTGTCAACATGTGGTGTAAAGCAAGGTTTATTTTTGCCACGAAGAATCATAGCAACTTGGCTGGCTACTCTACCAAGAGGTATATTAGCAGCGTCAACTAGTAACCACTCTCTTTGCACAGTGTTAGCATTTGCCATAACTGTTTTCATAATTTTCTCCTAATTATTTTAATAAATTAATTGTAAAACTGAACAAAACAACCGCAAGGGGCTAATTTGCAATAGTTTTTTCATATTTTATGCGACATAAGTTTAATACAATATAACGAATTTGTCAAGGGTTAAAGCGTATTTTTATAAACAAAACAAATATATTTTTAGTTAATTTTTTCCAATACAAGCAAAGTTTCTACATGTTTAGTTTGCGGAAACATATCAAACGGGGTTATGGACGCAATTTTGTACGCGTTGTTTGTTAGTTCCATAAGTTTTTTTACATCACGCGCAAGAGTATTAACCGCGCACGAAACATAAATTATTTTTTCGGGTTGGGCTTTAGCAATTGCATTTATAACTTTTATATCACAACCCTTACGAGGCGGGTCTAATACAAGCGTTATATCCCCTTGTATGTCGGCGATAAGTTTAGGCAAAACCTCTTCGCACTTTCCACATATGTTTGTAACATTTTTGATGTTGTTTTTTAAAAGCAACTGATTACTTTTTTCCACAGCCTCTGCTACAACCTCAATACCATATACGTGCTTAGCCTTTGTGGCAAGCATGGCTGTCATTAGCCCTGCGCCCGAGTAAGCATCTAAAACAATATCAGTGCTATGCAAATTATCTAATACGCTTGTATATATCGCGTTTTTTATATAATTATTCACTTGCAAAAAACTTCCATTTGAAATTCCATATTCTAATCCAAAATCTTTGAATTTAAGTTCTTTTAAACCGCTAATATGAACAAAATTATTGGTTAGTATTGTATTTGTTTTGCCTTTATTTATATTTATGTTTAAACCCACTTTACAAAAGGTGTTTTGCAATTTTTTAGCAAGCAAATTCGCCTTTGGCAATGTGTTTCCGTTAATCACCATAGTCACCAAAATTTCATCCTCGCCACCACGCGCCACCACATAACGCAATAGTCCCGTGTTTTTTACTTCATCATAAATTGAAATGTCATTTTGTGCAACAAATTCATTCACAACATCAATTAGCCTTTTAACCCACCTTTGCTGTATTAGGCAGTTATCAATTTCTACAACTCTGTGTGATGCAGGTGCATACATGCCCACCTTTTTTGTTGCAGTTGAAAAAGGCAAAGCAACCTTGTTTCTATAAAAATACTCACGGTCACTTTTAATTATTTTGTTAACAACAATTGGACATTTGTATATGTGTACAAATGTGTTTTTTACCATATTTTGTTTAAAATTGCATGCACTGTCATAAGATATGTGCTGACAATCACATCCGCCACATTTGGTAAAATAAGGGCAAGGAGCTTGTACTCGTTTTGGGCTAGGAGTAATTACTTCAATTAATTTTCCAAAAGCATAGTCCTTTAGCACTTTTAAAACCTTAATTTTAACCTTTTCACCCACAATAGCAAATGGCACAAATATAGTTAGTCCCTCATGTTTTGCAATACCTTCCATAGAGCAACCCATATCAACTATTGTTTCAATAATTTCATCATTCTTTTTAATCATATATAACACCCTATTTTGTTTATTATAACATAATACGGAAATAAAAAACAAAAAAAAGACTACCGGGAGGCAGTCGTTTTTTATTGAACATCTTAAATAATGATAGGACTAACTAATCTATTCTATCTTACTATTAGTTAGAATTATACAATGATTTATTGTTGTTAACGGCAACAGATAAATCGTTAAGTCTTTATACAACTACTTGTGAGAAATAGTTGTTTATATCTCTTTAAAAGGAGGTGATCCAGCCGCACCTTCCGATACGGCTACCTTGTTACGA
>CAZMBC010000005.1:0-115517 GCA_964564685.1 uncultured Christensenella sp. | reverse complement strand
AAAATCAGTTTGCTGACTTCGTCAAACACATCGATAAATTAAAATTTCGTGAAACTATAACAAAATTAAAAAAACTATGTTATAATATTTTTAATATTATACAAGTCCAAAACACAAGTGAGGTGAAAAAATGACAAACTTTGAGTACTTAAAAGAGTTAAAAGATTTTAAAGAATTATATGACTTATGTGATACTAGTGAGTTGTTTGTTTTGTCACGACCTGATATTTCTGCAAGTTATAGCAGAAAAGCACTAGAATATCTTGTAAAAACAATTTACATGATAAAGCTTAACTATGTGCCACAAAATGCTACATTGTTTGAATTGGTTGACAACTATATGTTTGCCTCATTTGTTTCGGATAAAGAAACTATTGCCTCACTTCACTTTATCAGAAAAATAGGTAATAATGCAGTTCATAATGTAAAAACAACAAAAGCACAAGCACTTGCTTGTCTAGAAAACTTACATTTCTTTGTTGGAGAAATATTGATAAGCCTTGGCGTTATAAAAGATTATCCACCTTTTGATAAGTCATTGATTATCCCACAAAAAGAAACAAAACCAACCTCACTACCATCACAAGATATTGTTATAAATCCTGATGATGTATCAAAATATAAAGATAAAATTAAAAACGATACAGTTCTTCAAATTAAAAGAACTATGCCCGAAGCTGAAACAAGAAAACTTTATATTGATTGCTGGTTGCAAGAAGCTGGTTGGGATGTTTTAACTATTGAAAACCAAAAACTTCCAGCAAAAGCAGGAATTGAAATTGAAGTTCACGGAATGCCAAACGATAAAGGTATTGGCTTCTGCGATTATGTATTATTTGGTAGAGATGGAAAACCTCTTGCTGTCGTTGAAGCAAAGAAGAAAGATGTTAGTCCAATTAAAGGTGAAAATCAGGCTCAATTGTATGCTAACTGTCTTGAAAAAGAGTATGGCGTTAGACCTATTGTTTATTACACAAACGGCTATGAAACTAGGATCATTGATGGACTAGGATATCCATCAAGAACAATCTATGGCTTTCATACTATTGATGAACTTGAAGCCCTAGTTCAAAAGCAAGGAAAACGAGAAATAACAGACTTTAATGTTGATACCAACATAGCAGGCAGACCATATCAAATTATGGCAATTAGAAGCGTTTGTGACCATTTTAACAAGATGAATCGTAAAGCTTTAATTGTTATGGCAACAGGTACAGGAAAAACAAGAGTTTCAATTGCTCTTGTAGATATTTTGAAAAGAAATAACTTTATTAAAAATGTTTTATTCCTTGCTGACCGTATTGAACTTGTAAATCAAGCGAAGAAAAACTTTGTTAAGTTGATGCCATCTGAATCTGTTTGCGTTTTATCTGATAAATCAGCAAAGAAAGATTTAGATGCAAGACTTGTCTTCTCGACTTATCAAACAATTATTAACTACATAGATAACGATAAAAAGACATTTGGAATCGGCAGATTTGACCTGATTATTATTGATGAAGCACATAGATCAATATTCAATAAATACAGGGCAATCTTCCACTATTTTGACAGCCTTTTGGTTGGTCTTACAGCAACACCTCGTAATGAAATTGACAAAAATACTTATACAACATTTGGACTTGATGATGGTATTCCAAACTTCCATTATGAGTTGGATGAAGCAGTTAAAGATAGATATTTAGTAAGCTACAATGTTTACGATAGAACTTCAGAAATAATGAAGCGTGGCTTCAAATATTCAGATTTATCGCCTGAAGAAATCGCTGAAATTGAAACTGAATACGCAATCACAATGGATGGCGAATATAACCTTGACTACGATGTTCTTGGAGAAGATAAACAAGTTTCAGGAAATCAATTGTTTAAAAAGTTCTATAATCGTGACACAATCAAAAAAGTTCTAAAAGAACTAATGCGTGATGGTTTAAAGGTAAATAGTGGCGAAAATATTGGCAAAACAATTGTGTTTGCACCAAACCATAAAACAGCCGAAATGGTTGTTGAAGAATTTAAAAAATTATATCCACAATATGGTAATGATTATTGTGCGCTTATTGATAACTATGTTACATACGCAAGCAACTTAATAGAAAGATTTGGAACAAGAGATAAATTGCCACAAATCGCAGTTTCAGTTGATATGCTTGATACAGGTATTGATGTGCCTGATGTGTTAAACTTGGTTTTCTTTAGAGCAGTAAAATCTAAAATTAAATTCTTACAAATGATTGGTAGAGGCACAAGATTATGTGAAAATATTAGAGTATTCTCCCCATCTAGGGATTTCTTTGAGGGTAGGATCTCTGAACCTGATATGAATTATCAACAAGATAAACAAGGTTTCTATATCTTTGATTATTGCGATAATTTTAGATTCTTTGATAATTTCAAGGAAAAAGCAACAGGCAAACAATCACTAAACCTTACACAAAGAATTTTTAATATGAAATCAGAGTTGATATTTGGTTTACAAGCACTTGAATATCAACAAGATAATTTTTGTGTAAATTATAGAAATTCGTTAATTGAACAAGTCAGAGCTGATGTAAATAAACTAAGCCCAATGCAAATTTTAGTTAAAAAAAGTTTGCAATATGTAGATAAGTTTAAGGCAGATGAAACTTGGCAATATCTATCAAAACTAGATTTACAAGAATTAAAAGCTCATATCACTGAACTTGTTTCACCTAATGCTGATGACGAATTGGCGAAAATATTTGACTTAAAGATTTTGAATATTGAGGTGTCTTTAATAGATAAGACTCAAGATTCTACAAAGAGCCAAAACGCAGTTATTATAATTGCACAGGCATTGTCAAATATGACAACTATTCCTCAAATTAGACCACATATGGATACAATTATAAAACTTCAAACAAGAGAATTTTGGGATAATATAACAATTGAAATTCTTGAAGATTTAAGAAAAGAACTTCGTGATCTTATAAAATTTATTCCTGACGGAGAAAAATCAAAAGTTTATATAATAGACATTAATGATACTATTACTGATAACGGTAATCGTGCTGGTGTAAATATTGCGGGAATGAAAACCTATGAACAAAAAGTAATAGACTACCTTGCTGAAAATAGCAATAAAGAAGTGATTAAAAAGATTAAAAATCTTGAAAAAATAAATGAAAATGACTTACATGAGCTAGAAAGCATACTTTGGAGTGAACTTGGAACAAAAGAAGATTATTTTAAGTTTACACAAAAAGATAACCTTGCAGTTTTTGTAAGATCAATTGTTGGACTAGAACAACAAGCAGTAAATGAAAAATTTGGACAATTTTTAACGGAAAATGTACTAAATTCAAGGCAACAAGAATTTGTTAAAACAATTATTAGTTATGTTAGAGAAAATGGAGATGTTACTTTTGATGACCTTGTCAATAACAGCCCATTTGATAATATCAATATAATCAGAATGTTTGGAGATAAGATTTATATTGTTCAAAAGATTGTCGAACAATTACATGGCGCTGTAATGTGTGCTTAATACAAAGGAGAACTAGATGGACATTGTTTTTGATAAATGGTGTGAGAAACTATTAGACACAGGTAAAGGAAATAGATTAATAAACTTTAAAGAATCAAAGTTAAGAACTGTTGATATTTTATCTCCTGACACTCAAACTGTCTTTAACAAAGTTGAAAATGGAGATACCTTGTATTTTTACGAGGTTGATGATTATATCAGACGACTTAAAGACGATGAAATAGATTGTAACGAAGAAGATAAAAATCAGGGGAAATTTGATAAAGTAACAAAACAACAAGTAGTGGACGCTCTTTCAGATAAATTGAAAAAAAATCAAATTTTATCATATAAAAAAGGCTTCACTATTCATAAAATTTTATCTAGCATAAAAAAGATAGCAAACACATCACTTGTAGAAAAAGGTATTAATATTCTTTATTTAGCATTTGGTTTTCTAAATTGGAAAGAAAAAGAAGAATCTGATATTTGGTATTCTTCACCACTCGTTTTAATACCTATTTCATTAAACAATGAGTCAACAACACTTCCATTTGAATTAGTACAATATGAAGATGAAGTTAATACCAACCCAACATTAATTTATAAATTAAAAAATGAATTTGGTATGACTTTGCCTGAGTTTAGAGATTCTAACGAAGATGAAACTATCACAGAGTATTTTGAAAGAGTTCAAAAACTCGTAGAAAAGAAAGGCTGGTCTGTCAAAGACAATATGGCAATAGGCACTTTCTCTTTCCTTAAACTCAATATGTATAAAGATTTAAAGGAAAACGAAAAGAAAATACTTGCCAATCCTACTATTAAAAAGCTTCTTAATAGAGAAGTTCCTGAAGATAAAAATATTGAAAATATAGATATTGACGACTATTTCAAAAAAGGCAAAGAATTAACTCTTCACAATGTTGTAGATGCAGATTCTAGCCAAATGTCTGCCATTATTAAGGCAAAATCAGGGAAAAACCTTGTTTTACAAGGTCCTCCCGGAACAGGCAAATCACAAACAATTACTAACTTAATTGCAGAGTTTTTGTATGATGGTAAAAAGATCTTATTCGTATCTGAAAAACTTGCTGCCTTAAATGTCGTTTTCAATAATCTTAAAAAAGCAGGGTTATCAGATTTTTGTCTAGAATTACACAGTAATAAGACAAATAAAAAAGATGTAATAAGCGAATTATATAGAGTTCTCAATAGCAATAAAAAATCAATAAAAGAAACAGCATCAGCAGAACTTGATGAATTGAAAAAAGCAAAGGAACAACTAGATAAGTATGCCGATACAATGCATACTCTCCAACCTTGCATTAACAAAACACCATATCAAATTTTAGGAGTAATTTCTAAATATCACAATATCCAAACTTTTGAATATGCTATTGACAATATTCAAGAGAAAGATAATGACTACTTAAAAGATGTATTGGTTCAACTTGATTATTTTATAAAATTTTCAGAGAATGTAGGTTATGATTATCGTAAAAATGCTTGGTATGGATACATCAATGAAGATTCTACATATCAAACAAAAATTGGCTTAAAAAAGCAATTAACACAAATCCTTGAATTTGCTCAAAAATATTCAAAAGAACTTAAGTTGATATCTAAAAAGTTAAGTGTAGAACTATTGAATAACAATATAGTAAAGGACTATATCCCTTACCTCACTGAACTATCAAACTTGGAATATTTTGATAACAATTTCTTTGATAAAGACATTTTAAGTAAACTTGTAGATAAAGTAAAGAAATATAACCAAGACACAAATGATTATGTTGCAAGTAAAAATAAGGTTAAAGCAGTATTCAACGATGAACTTTTTGAAATAAACACCAAAGATTACTACTTAAGATTTAAAAATGATTATATTTCAGCATTTAGATTCTTTAATGGCAATTATAGACGAGATAAAAAAGTTTTAAGTCAATATTTAAACGATAAAAAATATAAACTTAAATATCCTGAACTCGTTGAATTGCTTAAAGAGGCAAAAAATACTCAACAACTAGAAGCTACGACAACAAAAGATAAGCAAGAAATTATTGATTTGTTATCTAATAAATCACAAGATTTCAATTGGAATAAGTTAGAGAATGCTTTAGATAAATTAAACTCAACAATGAATACGGAAATAGAAACTTTGAAGAAAGTTGACTATTCTGAATTTAAGTGTTTGCAAACTGATTTGACTGAATTTATCACTATGTATGAAGATTCTGAAAAGCAAATGGAAATTATTGATAAGTTGCAAGAATCTTTCGATAAAAACATTTGTGATTTCAATCAAATGAATTATGATAGTTTGATTAAAAAGATCAAAAATCTATTAGATAGTTTTGATAATATTGAGTATTGGATCAGATTCTATGGTGTTTTACATGAAATTGATAATTTAGGACTTATAGAATTTATTGATAAATCAATTGATTCAAAAATTGAAAGAGCAACCCTTGATCAAACATTTAAGCTTATGTTTTACACACAGTGGATGTATTACATACTTGATAAAAACAATATTCTACACAATTTCTCAAGACTTACACAAGACACAGCAGTTGCAAACTTCAAAAAGAAAGATAAGTTGAAATTTGAAATCTCTAAGGCTGAAATAGTTGCAAAATTAACAAAAGATATGCCAAATACCAATAATATGGCATCGGGCAGTCAAATAAGCACTTTGGTTAGAGAAGCAAACAAAAAAAGCAAACAAAGACCTGTTCGTTTGTTGCTTCGTGATGTTGGACAACTAATTCAAAGATTAAAACCTTGCTTCTTAATGTCCCCTTTAAGTGTAAGTACTTATTTGGATTCAGAAACTTGTAAATTTGATGTTGTAATTTTTGACGAAGCATCACAAATATTCCCTTGGGATGCTATTGGAGCAATTTCAAGAGGAAAACAAGTAATAGTAGTTGGAGATTCAAAACAAATGCCACCTAGCAACTTCTTTAATGCAGGCATTGTTGATGAAGATTCTGACGAAGAAGATTATGATGACGATTCACTAGACTTTGAGTCTATCCTTGACTTGTGTACAACTACATTTGATCAAAACAGATTGAATTGGCATTATAGAAGTAAAACGGAAGATTTAATTGCTTTCTCAAACGCAAACTTCTATGATAATACATTGGTAACATTCCCATCTGCTCATAAAGATAACGCAGATACAGGTGTTGACTTCTACTATGTTCCTGATGGTATTTTTGATAGAAAAACCAAATGCAATATGATAGAAGCTGAAAAAGTTGTAGATCTTGTATTTGAACACTTTAAAAATCATCCTGATAGAAGCCTTGGCGTTGTTGCTTTTAGTATTTCGCAACAAGAAGCAATTGAAGATATAATTCAAAAGCGTCGAGAAAAAGATGATAAGTTTGCTGAATATTTTGACAGTAAGCGCCCTGAACCTTTCTTTGTTAAAAACCTTGAAACTGTCCAAGGAGATGAAAGAGATACTATCATTTTCAGTGTTGCATACGCAAAAGATTCTCTAGGTAGATTCCTCCACAATTTCGGGCCATTAAACAAAAAAGGTGGAGAACGCAGATTGAATGTTGCAATTACAAGAGCAAAATATAATGTAAAATTGGTTTCTTCAATTAAGTCTTTTGATATAGATTTAAGTAAAACTTCGGCTCTTGGAACAAAACTTCTTAAAGATTATTTGGACTGCGCAGAACATGGTATGATAAATGTAAACAAAAACTTAATTGTTGACCCTAATGTTGATGCGGATTCGGATTTTGAAATTGAAGTTTATGATGTCCTAAAAGAAGCTGGTTATCAAGTTGATATGCAAGTTGGTTGTTCTGGTTATAGAATTGACCTTGGCGTAAGACATCCAAAAAAGTCAGACTATGTCCTTGCTATTGAATGCGATGGAGCAACCTATCATTCAGGTAAAACAACTCGTGATAGAGATAGATTAAGACAAGAAGTGCTAGAAAAACTCGGCTGGAGATTCTATCGTATTTGGTCTACTGATTGGTTCTTAAATAAAGAAATTGAAAAGAAAAAACTTATATCAGCAGTTGAAAAAGCGATTGAGATATTTGATAAAAAGGAAGAAATAGATTCTGATAGCAAAGCTTTAAAAGATAGCAATCAACCACAAGAACAACAAGAAGAACAAGATTTTATCGTAGAAGAAGAAATTGATCATACTGAATTAAAATCACTTTTCAAAACCTATAATAACTACGATATATATTCTAAAAAATTGCCAAGTTTTTGGAATACCGTTCCCGATCTAGTTGCTATGGAAGCCCCAATCACTGAAGAATTATTGCTGAAAAAAACGGTTGGATTCTTTGGTCGTGAAAAGGTAACCAATGTCGTTAGATCGCAATTCAATTACAATATGAGAAGCATAAAAAATGTCTTTAGAATAAAAGATTATTATGTAATTGATAAAAATATGAAGATTGAAATGAGAATTCCAAAAGACGGAGATGAACCAAGAGATATTCTTATGATATCAAACGATGAACTTGCAAGTGGTATGTTAGTTGTTATAAAAAATAATATTGGCATATCAAAAGATGGCTTATTCACCACAATGGCAAATCTTCTTGGATTTACAAGAAAAGGTAATAACATCATCTATAAATTAACCGACTCTCTTGACCAACTAATAAAACTTAAAAAAGTCAAAGAATCTGATGGCGAATTATTCCTAGTATAAAAATCCCCGCCTAAAAGGTGGGGTTTTTCATATGCGGGCATAGCCCTATGATACCTGCAGACACCTGAAGGTGTCACCTTATTTCTTCACTCGCATTATTTTTTAAATGGGTCTAAATACTCTTTCATAGTTATTTGGTCTTCGATCATGTCTTCCTTCTCTTGATTTCTTACATACTCTGCTATTGCTTTCTCATTCCTGCCCACTGTATCTACATAATATCCTCTGCACCAGAAATGTCTGTTGCCGTATTTGTATTTTAAATTTGCATGTCTTTCAAATATCATTAATGTGCTTTTACCTTTTAAAAATCCTAAGAATCCGCCAACAGACAAACTAGGTGGAATAGATAAATACATATGTATGTGATCTGGGCAGGCATGTGCCTCAATAATTGTTACTCCCTTCCAATTGCATAATTCTCTTAATATTTTACCTATATCTTGTTTTAATTGACCATAGGCTACTTTGCGTCTATATTTTGGTGTAAATACTATATGATATTTACAATTCCATTTTGTATGTGCTATACTACTTTCGTTCATGAACAAAAAAATCTCCTTTTAATTATTGGTGTCTGCAATACCAATTTTAACAAAAGGAGATTTTTTGTTCAACGCAAAGCTTAAGCTCTATTTTCTCACTAGCATAGCTAGTGGTTTTAATTTTCAACAAAAAAACCGAGATTGATTCTCGGTTTTTTATAGAAATAATCTATGGAGCAAATGAGAGCAACAATACCCGCTTTAACTCGCCAAAACTCGCTAATTTGGAGTTTTGACAAAAATTCACAAAATTAAAATTGGTTCAGTTTGGTCGCTAGTCCAAAAATAGATTTGGCTCCATAAAAAAAGGTAATTTTGAGGTAAAAAATACAAAAAAATAAAACCCTTCAATATGGCTGAAATGCCGATAAATAAAGGGTTTTATTAAATCTGGAGCTGATGACGGGACTTGAACCCGTGACCTCCGCCTTACCAAGGCGGTGCGCTACCGACTGTGCCACATCAGCATATGAGAGCATAAAGCCCTCGTCCTAAATTAGCATCCCATAATGGACCTCCTTGTTTAGCGGTTTTATTTACTTGGTTTTTCCTTACCAAGAACGAGCCCTGAAACCAAAGTGTGTGAGCCCTATATCTTCAAACCATAGATAAATAAATGGATTTTGAGATATAAAAAAATTTTTTGCTGTCATTTACCTTTTGGAATTTACAGCAGTTGACAGCAAATGTGGTATTTTTTAGTAGTTTGAGTGTTCTAAAACTGTCTAAAACTATATAAAAAGAAATAGCACTAGGAATTATCCTAATGCTATTTTTATTTTAACAATCTCTGTTTTTATATTCATCAAGAAGGAGTTTTGCCATTTCTTCTGGGCTCTCAATACAATCTCTTTCTATCCATAATCTGCACATTTCCTTAATTCCTGCACCAAAGAAATTTGCACGATAATATAGTCCTATTTCATTATTTGTTGGCGCTACTTTTTTTTCTTTGACATTTATTAAAATGTCATTTTTAATATTTGTTTCGGCAAGAGTTTGGTAAGGGACATTAAGAAATGCTTTATAAAAGTATTTGTTTTCTTTAACAAAACTAAACATTTCTATCATAGCTTCGTGTGTTTGTCTTTCGCCATAGTTAAAAATAGAGGCTATACTTTTAGTAAACTTACTTTCTATTTTTATAACAAGGTCATTGATGTCGTCATAATGGCAGTAAAAAGTGCTACGATTTATGTTTGCTTGCTCACAAATTTGACTTATATTTATATCTTCATATTTATGATTAAGAATTAACGCTAGAAATGCAGTTTCAATTTTCTCACTGCTTATTTTATATCTTGAATTATTTTTTATATTCATAATTTACTCCTAAAACCTATTATTCCAACAAATAAAAACATTGTGTTTGAGTAATTATTATTATTCCAACAGAGTGTCTTTTTTTGTAGTATGCAAATTTTTTAATTCGTTGTAATTGCAAAAACAATATACTATAATTTTATTAACAAGTCAAGTGTTGGAGTAATGCTTGACTAAAAATGACAATATAAAAGGAGATTAAAATTATGTCAGAAAAGAAAGTAAACAATGAAGAAAAAGTAGAAAAAAAAGAAAATATCATAACAAAAACAAAGAAATTTTTTAAGGATGCTTTTCACGATATGGCTGAAAACGCAAAAGCACAGCACGAAGTTGACAAAGCAAATTTTGCAGCCGCAAAGGCAGAAGCAAAAGCAAATTTTGAAGAAAATCGTGGAACTAACACTTTAAAAAGAGCAAAGGAAATAGGAAAACAATCGTGGGACGATGCTCATATGAGCCCAAGCGAGAGAACCGCAAAAACTCGTGAAGAGCAAAAAAAGCAAATTGAAGAAGCAAATGAAAGGATTAGAATTGCTAACGAAAGATACAATGCAGCAAAAGTTGAGAAAAAGAAAAAGTAAATCTAGGAGTTATTAGTATGAACGCAATAGAAATAAAAGGTTTAAAAAAGTCATTTCGTGGTATGTATGCACTAAATGGACTTGATATGACTGTTCCTGTTGGTTCTATTTATGGATTTATTGGTGAGAATGGAAGTGGTAAATCTACCACTGAAAAATTGATTTGTGGGCATCTTGTAAAAGATAGTGGCACAATTAAATTATTTGGAAAAGATTATACAGATGCTGGAACAAGAGTTCGAGTTGGAGCACTTATTGAAAATGCTGGTTGTTTTCCGGGTTCTAGTATTTATATGAACTTAAAAATGCAATGTTTGAATTTAGGTCTTGAAAATGCTGACGAAGAAATTTCAAGAGTTCTTAAAATTGTAAGAATGGAAGATCGTAGTGAACTTAAATTTAAAAAGTGTTCACTTGGAATGAAACAAAGAGTTGGTATTGCAATGGCACTGCTTGGAAATCCTGCACTTCTCATTTTGGACGAACCAATAAATGGATTAGATACTGACGGAATGAGAATTATGAGAGAAATTTTGGTGGATATTACTAAAAACTATAATTGCACCGTTTTAATTTCATCTCATATACTTGGCGAACTTGAAAAGATAGCTACTCATTATGGAATTATCCGTCAAGGCAAAATGATACAAGAATTAACTGCAAAAGAAATGGAATCAAGAGCAAGAGTTTTTGTGTCTTTTAAAGTAAGTGATAGTGATAAAGCTATTTCTACACTAAAAAAGAAATATACAAATGTTAGACAAGAAGAAAGTTATGTTAGAGTTTACGATGAAGAAGATATTGATGGAATTGTAAAATATCTAATTGATAACAACATTATTCCTAGTGAAATCAAAAAGAACAAAGTTGGTTTAGAGGAATATTACATTGAACTAATGTCAAAAAAGGAGGCACAATAATATGGAAAAAACAAATAACTTAAAATTTGACACTCCTAGTTTTGGCAAAAGAATTAAAGGAATGTTGTTGGTTGATTTATATAGATTATTTCATACACCGCTATTCTATATATTTATTGCGATTGCCGCAATTATTCCTGCTATGATTATTGGAACAACCGGAACAGACGGAAGTCAAACTGCTGCATTATTTACAAATGTTTGGCAAGCGATAGCAGTAGCAAAACCACTTTATGTTATTGAAAATATAGGTCAATATGCAAATATGAATATGGTATTTATATTTGGTGGAATAATGGTGTCTATATTTATTGGACACGACTATAAAAGTGGCTATGTAAAACAATTATTTACAACTCACGCAAAGAAACAAGATTATATGATAAGTAAAACTCTTACTTGTGCATTGGCTATGGCTTGTATGTGTGGAACATATTTACTTGGTTCAATTCTTGCTGGTTTATTTTCTGGACTTTCATTTTCAGTAAACTTTGGCTCTCTTGTTTGTGCAATTCTTGGAAAAGTTATTATGAGTTTGGGTTGGGCTAGTTTGTATGTTTTCTTAAACATTATTTTTAGAAAAAACTTTTGGATTTCAATTCTTTCATCATTTTTCTTTGGAACAGGTATCTTGATTATTGGAGCAGCTGCAATACTTGGGAATTCTGCTATACTTAATATTTTCTTGTATGGTTCATCTGTTTTTGCTTGTTTGTCTAGCAATTTCTTATCTGTTCTTATATGCTTGTTATGTTCCGTTGCTTGGTCGGTAATCTATAACTTACTAGGCACTTATATTCTAAATAAGAGTGATGTGTATTAGGAGGAACGACAAATGAATGCAATAGAAATTAGAAATTTATGTAAAAACTTTGGTGAAAAACAAGCTCTTGCAGGACTTAATATGACCGTTCCTATGGGCTCAATTTATGGATTTATTGGAGAAAATGGAAGTGGTAAATCTACAACTGAAAAAATTATTTGTGGACTTATACACCCTACAAGTGGAAGTGTAAAACTATATGATAAAGATTACACAGACTCTGATGTTAGAGCAAATATGGGAGTTTTGATTGAGGCTCCGGGTTGTTTCCCTAATTTAACTGTTTGGAACAACTTAATGATACAAGCAACAAATTTAAGCATAGAAAACAAAGAAGATGCTGTAAGAAAAGTTTTAATAATGGTTAGAATGGAAGGCTCAGCCGGAAACAAATATAAAAATTGCTCACTTGGTATGAAACAAAGAATTGGTATTGCTATGGCACTACTTGGCAATCCTAAACTTTTGGTATTAGATGAACCAATAAATGGACTTGATGCCGATGGTATGAGAATTATGAGAGAAATACTTACTAATCTATCTCAAAATGGGGTTACGGTGCTTATTTCTTCTCACATACTTGGCGAACTTGAAAAAATTGCAACTCACTATGGTATTATTCGTGGTGGTAAAATGCTTGTTGAAATGACAGCTGAAGAACTTGAAAATAGTTGTCCTACATTTGTAGCAATTCAATGTAAAGATATGAGGCAAGCGAGAGAAATCTTAAATAAAAAATATTCAAAAGTTTTAGAAGATGAACAAAAAGAATATTTAAGAGTTTATGATGCTCAAAATCCAGAAGAAGTTGTTAAATATCTTTATGATAATAATATTATAGTTAATGAATTAAAAACCGATAAAATTGGTTTAGAAGAATATTATATAAACCTTATGGCAAACAAGGAGGTAAAATAATATGTCTGTAAAATTTGAAAATAATACTTTTAATAAAAGAGTAAAAAGTATGCTTGGTGTGGATTTTAGAAGAATGTTCACATCTCCACTATTTTATATAATGGTGGGAGCTTCACTTGTAATGCCTATTTTAATTCTTGTTATGACAACAATGATGGACGGAAGTGTATCAGTTGACCCACAAACAGGTGCTGAAACCATTATTGAAGGATTTAAAAATGTTTGGCAAATCATCGGTTCTATCAGTGGCGGTGAACAATCTATGAGTATTGATATTACAAGTATGTGTAATATAAATATGATGTTCTTTATAATTGCAGTTTTTGTTTGCCTATTTGTTGGTGCTGATTTTAGTAGTGGTTATGCTAAAAACTTGTTTACTGTTAGAAGTAAAAAATCTGATTATATAATCTCAAAATCTATTACTTGCTTTGTTGCCGGAGCAAGTATGATAATCTCTTTCTTTGTTGGCTCAATGATTGGTGGTGCTATTGCTGGACTACCATTTGCATTAGAAGGAGTAAATGCTCTTAATGTTATAATGTGTATGTTATCAAAAATATTATTGGTTGGAATTTTCTCATCAATATACATTTTAGCAAGTGTTTTTGCAAAACAAAAATTATGGTTATCTTTAATTATTGCTTTTGCAATAGGAATGCTATTCTTTACTATAATATCAATAACATCTCCACTTAATAGCACAATCGTAAATGTATTATTATGTTTGATTGGCTCTGCCTTATTCAGTTTTGGAATTGGATTTGGTAGCAAAGCAATACTAGAGAAATCTAGTTTAGTTTAATTATAAAAGCGAAGCAGTTTTGCTTCGCTTGATTGCGTTAGAGGAAAATTTATGGAAGAAAAAAAGAAAGTTAATTGGAAGAAGATAGGATTAAATTTGTTATACCCACATCTAGCAGTAATAATTGTTTTGTTCCCGATTGCTACTAGTTTTTTAGTGCTGTCTTTGATATATCTTGGAACAGAATCAATACTTGCAATTTTGTCTTACTTACTTGCTTTTTATGTCTTGCTTGTTATTAGTTTTAGAATGCCTAGAATAATTAAATTTTTCAAAACTTTTAAAAGAGAAAATAAATATGCTAAAAGATATTTTAATGATGTGCAATTAAGAATGAATATTTCTCTGTATGGCTCACTTATTTGGAATATTGCTTTTGCAATATTTCAACTTTGGCTTGGTTTATATCACAAATCATTTTGGTTTTACTCAATGTTTGCTTATTATGTAATGCTTGGTGTTATGAGATTTTTCCTTGTTAATCACACAAGAAAATATAAAGCTAATGAAGAAACTAAAATTGAAATTAAGAAATCTATTATTTGCGGTTATTTGTTGCTTACTATGAACTTAGCTCTTGCTGTAATTGTATTCTTTATGGTGTACTTTAATAGAACTTTCTATCACCACATGATAACAACTATTGCTTTAGCAGCTTATACATTCTTTACTTTTACATTTGCAATAATCAATTTGGTAAAATATAGAAAATATAAAAGTCCTGTTTACTCATCGGCAAAAACAATATCTTTAATCGCAGGTGCTGTGTCAATGTTAACCTTGGAATCCACAATGTTAACAACATTTGGAACAACCGAAAGCCCATTGTTTAGTCAAATAATGTTATCTTTAACAGGAGTTGCTGTCATTGGATTTGCAATAACTATGGCAATAATTATGATTGTTAAGGGAAATAAAATGCGAAAAGAAATTTTAACAACAAGGAGTAATAAAGTTGAGTAACATATTTAAAAATATTTTAAATTCATTTGAAAGAAATAATAAAAAACAACAGATAAATAATTCAGGTTCAACAAAAAATTCAAGAAAAGAAAAAATCCGTTCAGGTCAAGCATTTCTATATCAAAGAAATGGTATGGAAAGCGAAGTTATGGAAATTACTTTTTTTAACAATGTTAGTGGGGCAATGTTAAATCAAGCACTTATTGAAACAATGAGTAGATATCCTTACCTCAACACAAAGTTGGTAGAACTTGATGGGGATTTTTATATTGTAAAAAATGATATATCAATTATTGCAAAGAGAACAAAGAAACTAGCAAAATTAGGACATATTTCTTGTGGTCATCATCTTTTAGATATAACCTATTTTGATAAAACAATATATGTATCTTGGCACCACGCCTTATGCGATGGAAAAGGAATAAAACCTTTTATTGAAACCCTTATTTACTATTATTGTCAATTAAGATATAGAAGTAAAGCTAGTTCAAAAGGAATAAGGTTAGCACATACTAATTTGCTAGAAAATGAAACAACTGAACCATTTTTAGAAAAATATATTTATGATGAGAAAAAAGCGTTTATGGAAACCCCAAGAGATGCTTATGCAATCCCTGAAAATATTGTTGAGGAACACGAAACCGACTATCGTTATGAAATTCAATTTTCATCAAATGATTTTATAAAGATTTGTAAAGAAAATAATGCCACACCTGTAATAATGACATCACTTTTAATGAGTTCTGGAATTGCGACTCTATATCCTGATTTTGATAAACCAATAAATGCAAATATTGCAGTAGATATAAGAGATGCTTTAAATTTGCCTAATACTTTTAAAAATTGTGTTCGTAGTATGCCTTTACCTTTTTACAAAGAATTTTTGAATGAACCAATTTCTAAACAAGCAAAAATTCAAAGAGAGATATTAAATGCACAAAGAGATACTGATTATTGTAGAAAGTTAGCAAACTCATCACTTATGATGTTTGACAAACTGGATTCTTTAAACAACTATAATGAAAAACAAGAAATGATGGACTTTTTCAACGGAATGTTAATAAATACTTATGTCATTTCATATTTGGGACAAATTGTATTAAATGAGAATGATAAATACATTGATAAAATGGGATTTTATAATTCTGGCGCAGCAGGTCTTGGAATTACAATGCTTTCCTGTGGGGATAAATTTTGTATCAACTTTAAACAAAGTTTTGAAAATAGCAAATATGTTGATATTTTTTGTGAAAAACTTAAAGAACTTGGAATTGAATTTATTGCTAGTGAAAAAATTGCATTTACTACACCAAGAGACCAATTATTAAAAAGAGAATGTTAAAAGTGTCATGCTTAAATTAACACTTTTTTATTTCTGTGTTGAGTAGTTTTTCTAAATCTTATTGTATAATGAATTTATTAAAGGAGGATAAAATGAACACGGATAAAATTTATGCTGAAAAAATTGCAAGTGAATATTCAAATCAACAAACATCAAAGGTAAAACAATTAAAGAGATTAGATAAATGGATTAAAAAACCAGCTATAATATTTGCATATACCTTTGGAATAATATCAAGTTTAGTATTAGGACTTGGAATGTGTCTTTCTATGAAAGTTATAGGAACTGGAACATTATGTTTTATAATTGGTTTAATTCTGGGAATTGTTGGGATTGTTTGTTTGTCTATAAATTATTATATTTACAGCAAAATTTTAGAACGAAGAAAAAAACAAAATGCTAATGATGTTTTACTTTTAGCACAAGATGTTATTGATGCAAATCCCTAAAAACGGATTTAAGCATATTTCAACTTAAAAACTTTGTCGAAAGCCCAACACTTTATAAAACTTTATGTTATACTAAAAACATAGAAAGGAGTTTTTGTGTATGGCATATTATGGAACACCTGAAGAATTAAAAGAAGCGAAAGTTTGGATTGAAGAACAAAAGAAAAAACGAGATGAAGAATATAAAGAAGCTAAAAAGAAAGACCCTAATGCTAAAAAAGATAATTCTCTTGTTAGCCCTGAAAATAAAGAAAGAACCTATCGCAGACACGAAGTAAATTTTTCTAGGATTAAAGGAAATAAAAGTCAAAAGTATTTAGACAACTATCTTGCAAAACATAGCTCACAAGAGGACGATAGAAAGAAACAACTTGATGATGAACTAACATCAAGAGTTATTTACAGGACAATTTATCGCTTTGAAGGTAATGATAGAGAAATTTTGCAACTATATATGCAACAAGTTACACAAAAAGAAATTGCCGAAAAACTTGGAATATCTGCAAGTGCTGTTAGTCAAAGACTAAAAGTTTTAAAAGAAGATTATAGAGTTATGCTTTGTAACGACCCTGAATTTAGAAAAACAAAACAAGCAAGAACTATGCACTGGGAAAGCAAAACTGCATTTAATAAATACCTTGAAGAAATTAGAAAATCTGGGAAATTTGTAGTAAGTTTAGACAAAGTTCAAGACTTTATTGATGAAGTCAAAAAAGCAATAAAAAAGACTATTACAACCGGTGCCGATGTTAGTATTAAGCAAAAACTATCTAAACAAATTGACTACTCTAACCTTGATGATAAATACATAGAAAATATGAACAAAGCATTCGCAGATTATGGAATTGAAGCTCATTTTGAGAACTTAAAAACCTTTAAAGGAAATGTAATGCAAGTGCTTAAAATGGTTGAAGATTTTATACAAAAACTGCAAGAAAAGGCACTAAAAAAAGAAAAATAATAAAAATTTTTAACAAAAACTCAATTTTGCCTTAATTTTTATTGAAAAATTGTCCTTATATATAGGGAGAGAAAATGAAAGCGATACCCTTGGTGGCATTTTCAGAAGCTCGACACATATTCAATCTAGGAAGTATTGACTTGTCAATGAATTGCAAGGCAATAAAATTGTTCACAATTTATATATAAAGGGACTAAATACTTACACATTTAGAACTACCAAACAAGGTAGTTCTTTTTGTCAAAAAAAGCAAATACCCCGTAATTGAATAGAAAAAACTTAAAAGAAATCTAGTCGCCAAGATTTCTTTTTTTGTGCAAAAAAATTAAACAAAAGGAGGATTAAAACAAAAACAACATCACACATAAGAAGGAAAAACAAAAAATATTAAACTAGGAGGATAACAAATGCCGAAGATTACACGACAAGATGTAATGCAAAAATACACCGTTAGAGTGTATGACAAAGACCAAGCCGATTTGCTTAATCGGGCTATGGAAAAATTTATGCCAATGATTGGCAACAAAACAGACACCATTAGACACTTTGCTTTAATAGGTGCAGAGAAAATGCTTGGAGATAGTCAAATCAACAATAGCATTAACTTTTCAGAGATTAGAAGATATATGCAAGGTGTTGATGAAAAACTAGACAAGATTGAGAAAGGTCAAAAATCCTACTTTGCAGAAACCACAGGTGAAGTTATAACAAATCAAGCAATGACAAACCTTAATACCAAACTACTCTTAAAGTCCACAGGGGCAAATTTAAGAAGTTATAGCAGTGATTGGAAATACGAACCAACCGATTATGACCTTAAAGTTGTAAGGGCTCAAGCTAAAAAGGATTTGTTGAATGGCAGAATGTAATGCAGTTCCTAATGTGAACTTTATGCTTGAATTTTGTTTGCCTAATTACCCTAACAATCCAGAAATGCAAGATAAGAGAAAATTCTATTCTTCAAACAAATACAACGATTATATGAAATACATTGATACAGGAATAAAAGATTTGAAGAATATTGACTTTGTGGAATATTCAAACAACAACTCAAAGTCAAGTGGAATTTTTAATCAAGACGGAAAAATGAACAAAAAACAAATTGCTCTAACCCGAGAACACTTGCGAGAAACCGAATCGGTTATTTGGTCTGGGGTTGTTAGTTTTGAAGAAAGATTTGGACTTAATTGGTGTAACAATTTTGAGCAAGCCAAAAACATTATGCAAAGTGAATTACCGAAGTTTTTCAAACGAGCAGGTCTTAATCCAGACAACATTGAATGGTTTGCAGGATTACACGAAAACACCGACAATAGACATATCCATTTAATCTTCTTTGAAAAGGAGCCACAACGACTTACAGGCCACGGAAAGGGTTATTCAATGGGAAAGCTATCTTGCCTTGCTATGGACGAATTTAAAGCCAATATGGAGCTCTGTGCAACCGATTTCAAAGCAAGAGAGATAAGAATTAGAACAAACCTAATTAAGGAAGCAAATGAAGTGTTTAACGAAGTATCTAGTCTTAAACTAAAATCTATGCTTGTTAAACTTTCAAACAACTTCCCACCCGAAGGACACTTGTATTATAACTCTGAAAATATGACACACCTGCAACCACAAATTGACAAGATTTCAGACTATATTCTCAAACATAATTATAGGATAAAACGAGAAAAAAATTACTTTGATGACGCACTAAAAGAAAAGCAAGACACCATAGATAAATACTGCAAAAGGAATGGTTATAAACAAATATCAACCATTGGCGACCAAATGCAAAAAGACCTATATAGACGACTTGGTGGCATTGTAATTAAACAAGCATTAGAGATTAAAAAATTAGAGTTTGAAAGAACTAGGCTTAATGCTAAATACAAAATGGAAAAAGCAATGCAACGAAAGAAGATGTCGCAATTATTAGACCAATGTATTTATCTAAATCGTCTTGTAGAATACGAAGCAATCCACTCATTTCAAGAGTTTATGAGAAACCTTGAAGAGGTCCATTTCAAGAGATTAAAAGAAGAAGGTTTAATCATTGACGATGGTGGTTATGAGATGGAAATGTAAAAAATTTAGGACTCCCGAAAAGACTTGCAAAGCAAGAATTTTTGGGAAGAGGAAAGGCAGACTGCAAAGCGATACAAATTGCAAGAAATTGCAATTTTGAGCCCAAAGGATAGCCTAGACGATAGTATAGAGCATAAGGTAGAAACAATAAAAGCTAAATGTAGCGAAAAAGCCCTATAAAATAGGACTTTTTACTGACACACATACTTTTATTTGGTTTCTACTCGATACTAACGGCTGTCGGGATACCCGAACACCGATTATTTAAGTTGTGAAAGAAGGACTTGAATGTAAAAAACGACTATTGCTCAAAGCAAATAGTCCACTTGAAGTTTTAGAAAAGGAGACAAAAATTTATGGTAAAAAGGAACGAATAAATATGACATTTGAAAATAATACACAACTTAATATTAACAATTTAATACAAAGCGAAGTTAATAGGATTTCGCAAAAATACAATAAAGATTTTCTTGATTGTGAAGACCTAATAAAGATAACAGGTCTTGGAAGAGATAACGTTAGAAATTTGATGAGAAGTAAAAATTTTCCAACAACCAAAGTTGGTAAAAGACAAGTTGTAAGTGTGCTAAATTTTGTTACATGGCTCACTTTAAACAACAACACAAGCGAGGTGCAAAATGGTTAAGAAGAAAGCAGTAAGCAAAACTCGCAGAGCAAATAATGAAGGTTCAATTTTTCAAAGAAGTGATGGTCGTTGGGGCGGTGCTTTAACGATGGGCTATGATGAAAATGGCAGAATTATTAGAAAAACAATCTATGGAAAAACACAAGCAGAAGTTGTTAAAAAATTATCTGAAATTAGTGGTAGATTAAAAAGTAATTCTTATGAGCTAGTTGAAAACAGTAATCTTGAAACTTTGATGTTTGAATATCTTATGACATTTAAAAAGAGTGCTGTAAGTCCACGAACTTTTGAAGGCAATATTAGAAACTTTAAACTACACATCACCCCACTAATTGGCAAAATGAAAGTTTATGAAATAGATAACTATGCTATACAAAAATTAGTCAACAACCTAAATGAAGAAGGTTACAGCAACGACACTATAAAGAAATGCAAACACCTATTAAATCAATTCTTTGAGTATGCCATAGACAATAAATGGATACTTGTCAATCCTACCCTAAAAGTAAAGGTTAAAGGCAAACGAAATATTTATGAGGAAGACAATGATGAAAAATACAAAGCATTACCACCAGAGATTAGAGATAAGTTTTTGGAAGCATTAAATAAAGACGAAGCAAACTTTATTAAACCACTTTGTATAACTCTTATGTTTGCCGGACTTCGTATTGGCGAAGCTCTTGCCTTAAAGTGGAAAAATATAGATTTTAACAACAAAACAATAAGGGTTGAACGAGCAATCACGCAAGTTCCAAAGTTTGACGAACAAGGCAATATTAAAGACCGAATAACAGTTATTGGAGACACGAAAACCACTTGTAGTGTTAGAGATATACCTGTAACAGATATTGTCATAGAAACCCTAAAACAATGGAAAAACAAACAAAATGAAAGACAACAAACAAATCCTGATGTAACAGCAATTTTAACATCTCCAACATCTTTTGTATTTGCTAATGATGATGGCAGTTATAGGACTTATTCAGGCACTAGAAAGATATTTGATAGATTTAAAAGAAGAAATGGATTAAACAAATTTAATATTCATTTTCACGGATTACGACATACATTTTCTAATATGCTATTTGAAATGAATGAAAACCCCAAAGTAATCCAACAACTTTTAGGACATAGAGATGTGAAAACTACAATCACAGTTTACAACTCAGTCAATAGCGATTATGTGCGAGAAGCAACTGACCGACTAAACACTAAAATTCAAGAGCACGAACAAGAACGAGAAACTGAGCAAGGAATTGATGATGACTTATCTGATGAAGAAATAGAACGTCAAATTCGTGAACTTGAAAGATTGCAAGAACGCAAACGCAGAAGAAAAGAAAAAGATTTTGAGATGTAATCTTAAACTTCTTGCCTGTTATTGTAATATCATCTCTATTGTGATATACTTATAAACAATAGGAGATATTATGGATTTAACAGCTACAGAATTGATGTATATTGATAGAATGTTTAATGATAGTGGATATGTTTTAGACTTTTCAGATGCTAGTTTTGCGGAATTTTCATTAAAAAGTATAGACTTAGATATAAAAGCAAAGTATGGCTTATCAAAGGGTAAATCATTAAATCGTTTTTTTTCTGATAATTCAATTGATATAAAGACAAAAATGAAATTATTAAAAGATTTACTAGAAATTTATGAAGTTTATAAAGAAAGTTCCCCAAGGCTTAGATTATTATGTGATTCGTATTCAGATAAACCTAAATTAATGGAACAATATAAAGAAAAATGTGTTAAAATATTGGAAAAACATTCTGGTATAATTCTTGAAACTAATACTAAAGACATAAAAGAAAAAGGGTTGAAAGAATTAATTGAAGAAGCACAAGAATATTATAAAAAAGATAAAAAGATAGCAACAGAGAAATTGTGGGATGCATTAGAAAGATTAAAAACTTATTATATGAAAGAAGGGATAGATAAAAAGAAATCAGTTGAAAAAATTATAGAACAAATTAGTCATTCCAATAAAGCATATTATACTTTGTTTAATGATGAATTTATAAAACTGACTGATTTAGGCAATAAACATAGAATCAGACATCACGAATTAGATAAGATTGAAATAATAGATGATAATTATTATGATTATTTTTATAATAGGTGCATGGCTTTAATTGACTTAGCATTAAAGTTTTTAATTTGACAGCAATTGACAGCAAATGTACCAGTTTTAGGTAGTTTTATAAAGAATTAGACCGATAGTTGATTTTTGACTATCGGTCTTTTTTATGGAGCAAATATTGACAACAATTGCACCAAAAATTGACAGCAAATGTTTTTTAGGCTTAAAATCTTTGTTAAAAAATGAGAATAAAAAAATCGCCAAAACCCTAGGAAAATAAAGGGTTTTAGCGACTTTTAATAAGTGGAGCTACTGACGGGAATCGGACCCGTGACCCCTGCCTTACCAAGGCAGTGCTCTACCGCTGAGCCACAGTAGCATATTAAGTTTTTTATTGATAAATATTTGTGTTGGTTTTATCTTACCAAGGTGGTGCTCTACCTGCTGAGCTACATCAGCATAAAATTTAAGATTTATTTGTTAACAATTTACTAGTTATATGTTATAATACATAACAATATAGGCTAAAAAGAAAAATCGTTTGCCAAATAAAATTAAAACTATGTTTTGCAATATTACCTATCATATTTTAATAGTAACAAAATATTGCAGTATTTGAATTATACTTTTTTTACAAATTTATGTCAATATAATTATATAAAAATTTATAATTTCCAATACAGCCAAAATAGAAAAGAAAGTGAAGCATATGGATAACAAAAACAACAATCAACTTAATACCGAGAAGCATATTTTAGAAATTGCCGAATGGATACTCAACAATTACAAATCTATAAAAGATATTGAAGATATACTGGCAAAAACCTATCTTTCTGAAAAATATTTTATTACAGTATTCAAAAAATATACGCTTGAAACACCACACGCCTTTTTAAATAAGTTAAAATTACTAGAAGCAAAGAAATTATTAGAAACTACAGAATTACCTATAACTGAAATTGCCAAAAAGTGTGGATTTACATCTGCAAATACATTTACAAAATTGTTTAAAAGTAAATTTGATGTTAATCCCAAATTGTATCGACAGTGCAAAATATAAAAAAGTAGAGCCATTGCTCTACTTTAATTTTTGTCAACTATTATATTGTTTTTGTCAAAAAACATATACATTAATGGCATTTATTTATATTAATTGTCATTTAAATAAACAAAACTAAATTTTAGCATCACTTTCTTTTGTAGAAGCATTTGCACTTTGTTTTGATTTGTTGGCATCGCTTTCGTTTTTTAAAGCGCGTTTATTTGTGTTAATGGAATTTCTATAAACAACAAATTTGCAATATAAAAATTCTCCAATAAAATTAACAACCATTGTTAAAGCTTCTACCAAATAGCCATTCCAACCAATCTTTGTTAGCGCATCCACCCACCATGTAGAAAGAGGTGCAAAAGCCAAATAAAAGCATGCTACAAGTCCCATAGCTAAAGGTACATTTTTGGCACTTTTAAAAGTAAATTCTCGATTAAGTGTAAAATTATATAACACCGAAAGGGTTAGTGAAATTATATAACAAATCCATTCAGCCCAACCAAATACCTCAAACATAAGCGTAAATGTTCCAATTTGTATTACACCAGCCGAAATAGAAAATAATAAAAATTTAAATGACTGAACCCAGCCTTCCTTAACACCTTGTTCCATTTTTTACTCCCTACTTTAAAACAACATTAACAAAATTCTTTTTACCTTTTTTAAGCAGTAGTTCATTTTTAATAAAATCTTGGGTTGTTATAACATGCCCAAAATCCTTAATAGAATTGCCGTTTATGCTAACGCCTCCTTGCTCACACATTCTTCTACCTTCACTTTTGGAAGACACAAGCTTTGTAATAAATAGCAAATCTGACAGTGTGACGTTGCCTAGCTCGCCTGCATCTAACTCAAAAGTTGGCACATTTGTTTTATTTGTTCCCGAACCAAAAAGCGATTGCGTTGCCTCTTCGGCAATCTTTGCATCTTCTTCGCCACGCACAAACTTTGTAATTTCATATGCCAAAGTCTTTTTAGCCTTCACGATATCTTCTTTAACTATTTTTTTAACTTCATCCATTGAAATATCTGTAAACAGCGCAAACATCATTTGTACACACTCGTCCGGAGTTTGATATACACCTTGATAAAAATCGTAGGCAGAAATTTTATCTTTATCCATCCAGATTGCACCGCGTTCTGTTTTACCCATTTTTTTGCCGTCTGATGTTAACAAAAGCGGATTAGTTGCGCCCACAAGATTGCGCTCTTTGCCATCTGCAAAGCTCATCTTACGTGCCAAGTCCACGCCAGCAACAATATTCCCCCACTGGTCGCCTCCACCATACTGAAGCGTACAACCATATTTATCGTTTAGTTTTACAAAGTCATACGCTTGCATAAGCATGTAGCCCATTTCAAAAAAGGTTAATCCACCCTCCTTTAAGCGATTGTTATAAATTTCGCTAGCCAACATTTTATTTACATTAAAGTGAACACCTACCTCACGCATAAAATCAATATAGTCATAGCCCTTAAACCAATCCATATTATTAACAATTACAGCGGGATTGTCACCCTCGAAATCTAAGAAAATTTTAAGGGTGTTTTTAATTTTTTCTACATTGTGGTTAACAGTGTCCTTATCCAATAATTTGCGCATTTCGCTTTTTCCGCTCGGGTCACCCACACAGGCAGTAGCCCCGCCCATTAGCAACAAAACTTTATGACCTGCCTGCTGAAACCTACGCAAAATGCAATATGGCACACAATGCCCTATGTGCAAACTATCCGCAGTAGGGTCAGTGCCCTCGTATAGCGTAATAGGAACTCCGCTTTCAAGCATTTCTTTTAGCGCCTGTTCGTCTGTACATTGATACAACAAACCGCGTTCTTTTAATGTGTTAAACAAATTAGTATCTACTTTTGTCATAATACTCTCCTTATAAATGTGATTTCGTTATGAATTAACAAAAAAACACACTTCTTCCCATAACATAAGGACGAAATGTGTTCGTGGTACCACCTTAATTTGCCGCAAAAAGCGACCTCTTTGTTTTTGAAAGCCCCAAAAACATAGGCTTGCTACGCTATGTGTAATTCAGCCAAAATTGCCCGCAAGGTTTTACACCAGCCAACCCCTCTCTTAATCGGCACAAAATACCTACTTTCATAACATCATCACAATATTTAGTT
Organism: uncultured Christensenella sp.; assembly: GCA_964564685.1. GTDB lineage: Bacteria > Bacillota > Clostridia > Christensenellales > UBA1242 > UBA11490. The sequence continues at coordinate 89,696 of CAZMBC010000005.1, read as the reverse complement.
GTATTTAGGATATCTCAATTTATATGTTTTGTCAACTAATAATATTAATTGAATTTTTAAAGTTGCTAAATCTATTGCAAAATTTAAAGTTTGGTGATAAAATTAGCACGTATTAGGTAATTTGTGTGAAAAAACAGAACTTAACATGCAGGCGTACCGAAGTGGTCGTACCGGGACGCACTCGAAATGCGTTTGTCGAGTAATCGGCACGTGAGTTCGAATCTCACCGCCTGCGCCACCAAATTCAAATAAAAAAAGCACTCATTAAAACGAGTGCTTTTTTTATTCATCATTGGCGTTAGCAAACTGACTGTTGTAAAGTTTACAATAAAACCCATCTTTTTTCATAAGTTCGTTATGCGTGCCCTGCTCTATTATATTACCCTTATTCATTACCAAAATAAGGTCGGCGTTTTTTATTGTAGAAAGTCTATGCGCCACAATAAAGCTTGTTCGTCCTTGCATCATAACATCAAAAGCTGACTGAATCTTCATTTCCATGCGTGTATCAATATTGCTTGTAGCCTCATCCAAAATAAGCATTGGCGGATTTAAAAGCATAATACGCGCAATACAAATAAGTTGTTTTTGTCCTTGTGAAATATTGCTTCCGCCCTCAGAAATTATTGTATCGTAGCCTTTTTCAAGTTTAGAAATAAACTCATGCGCTCCCGCCATTTTAGAAGCTTGAATAACCTCTTCTAGCGTGGCTGTTGGCTTGCCATAGGCAATATTTTCCTTAACAGTGGCATTAAACATCCAACTCTCTTGCAAAACCATTCCATACTGACTACGTAAACTACTGCGTTTTACTTTGCTAATATCCGTTCCACTTAAATATATCGTTCCCCCAGTTAAATCATAAAAACGCATAAGCAGATTAATAAAGGTTGTTTTTCCACAACCCGTAGGGCCTACAATTGCAATTTTTTGACCCGGCTTAATATCCAGATTAAGGTTTTGAAGCAGTTTTTGTTTTGGAACATAACTAAATGAAGCATTTTCTACCCTTAAACTGCCATCTACAAAACCCAACTCACCAAACTCCAAATCGCTTGGCTCATCATTTTCGTCCAAAACATTAAAAATTCTTTCTGCGCTGGCAAAAGCTGTTTGAAGCTCTGTAATTTCGCTAGATAGTTCACTAAATGGTTTTCCAAAGCTATTTGCATAACTTAAAAATACTGAAATAGTACCAATAGTAATATGGCCGTTAAGTGCCAAAATTGCACCAATAAAGGCCACAGCAATATATACAAACGCATTTACAAAGCGTGTTAACGGGTTTGTAATGCTGGCATAAAAGTCACTTTTTTCTCCAACTGTGTAGTTGTGACTGTTTAATTTTTCAAAAGCATTGATATTTTCGTCTTCGTGGTTAAACATTTTAACAACACTTTGACTGGTGACCATTTCTTCCAAAAAACCCGTCATATCTCCGTGAGACTTGGCGTGTGCCCTAAACAGCCGTTGTGATTTTTTCACAATTATAAAGGAGATAAACAAGGAAAAAGGTGTTAAAATTGTGATAATTAGCGCAATACTAACATTTAAAACAAACATAAATATTAGTGTGCTTATTATGGTTATTACCCCATTAAATATTGTACTAACACCCTCCAAAAATCCGTCAGTCACGTTTTCTGTATCGTTAACCATACGCGAAAGCAAGTCACCATGTGTTTTGCTATCCACATAACGAATAGGCACAGTTTGAATTTTTTCGAAAAATTTTTTTCTTATAACCTGAGTTGTCTTTATTGAATAAACATTTGTTAGATAGTTTGAAAGCCACGTAAATAGTGCGCAGACTGCAACTAAAACTATAAGTAGTAATATGGTTTTTATTAAGTTATTAAAATCAACATTTCCTACACCAACAATTAAGTCCAAACACTTGCCCAAATACACTGGCACAAGCAGTTCTAAAACGGTGCTAAAAATTGTAAATATTAACGCAGCGAACAGCCATCCCGTGCACTCTTTAGTGTTTTTTAAACATTTTTTAAGCGTTTTAAAATAGCCTTTCATTTTACTTAACCCCCTTTTTGTTTTGAGAGTTGTAAATTTCCTTGTATAATTCACAGCGCTTTAATAACTCGTCATGTGAACCAATATCCAACACATTGCCGTTATCCATAACAATAATTTTATTGGCAAATTTTAGTGAGTTTGTGCGCTGACTGACTATAAACAAAGTGGTGTTTTTAAGATACTTTCGTATAGACTTGCGCAAGTTAAAATCTGTTTGGAAATCTAGCGCAGATGAGCTATCGTCTAAAATAAGTATTTTTGGGTTGCCCACAAGTGCTCGTGCAATACACAAACGCTGTTTTTGACCACCAGAAAAGTTTGAGCCGTTGCGCAAAACTCGCGTGTTTAAAAAATCTGGTTTTTCCCTAACAAAATTATATGCTTGCGCAATTTTAAGAGCAATTATTAGTTCTTCTTCCGTTGCATCCTTTTTTCGCCACCTTAAATTTTCTGCAAGTGTCCCCTCAAACAACACGTTGTTTTGCGGAACAATACCTATAAGTTCACGCAATTGATTAGGGTCGTAATCTTTTACATTAACGCCATTTACAAGCACCTCACCCGCACTTACATCATACAAGCGCGGAATAAGATTTACAACACTACTTTTTCCACTTCCTGTTCCACCAATTATACCAATAACTTCGCCTGTTTTAGCTGAGAAAGAAAGGTTTTCTACCGCGTTTTTTACATTATTGTAAGAAAAACTTACATTTTTAAACTCCACATTACCCTCTGCAGTTAAAGGATTGAATTCATATGGATTTTCAGGGCTATATATGGTGTTTTTAATCTCAAAAATTTCTTTAATACGCTTTATACTTGCGCCTGTTTTTGTGTAAACAACAATTATACGTGCAACAATTACTAACGCCATAGAAATTTGGCTAAAATAGTTTATAAATGCAATTAGGTCACCCTGTTTTACATCACCTATATTAACCTGAACTCCACCAAAATACAAAATTGCAAGCACGGCAAAATTTATTGTTACATATAATAGAGGTTGTAGAATAGAAGAAATTCTTACCGACTGAACGTTAACATCTGTAAGTTGATTATTTGCATCCACAAAGCGCTGGGTTTCGTTGGGCTGTTTGTTAAATGCTCTAACCACCCTAATTCCACCCAAGTTATCTCGCGTGACGCTTGTAACATTGTCTAATTTAACCTTTATTTTTTCAAAAATTGGACTTGCCTTTTTTATAATCAAAAAAACAATAAGGCAAATAGCAGGTAACACAACTATAAAAATTATAGACAAGCTAGCATCAATTATAAGCGACATTACTATTGAGCCAATAAGTAAAATTGGTGCACGTGTAATAAGCCTAATCGTCATTCCTATTGCCCTATCCACTTGCGAAACATCTTGCATAGAGCGATTAATAAGTGTGGTTGTATTAAATTTATCTAATTCGGCATGGCTAAAAGTATTTATGTGCAAAAACAAATCTCGTCTTAAGTTTTTACTAACCCTTTTGCTGACTATTGCTGAGGATTTTTGAGCAATAAGCGCAAACGCCATTGCAAGGATGTTGATAACAAGTGTTATTATTACAATTCTAATAATATAGTTTGTATCATTATTAGAAATTCCTATATTTATTATTTTACTTATTAAGTATGGAGTTAAAATCTCTGACACCACCTCCAAAGCCTTAAACAGCAAGCCAATAAAAATAAGCCATGAGTTGGGTTTTAGATACTTTTTTAAACTAAACATAATCCCTCACTTCTAAGATTATTATACCACAAAATTAATTCTATTAAATTAAATGAACCAAATAATATATAAAATACACAAAATTTAATTAAAAACTTGTTGAGATATTCATAAATTTATATCAATGTTAAAAGCCATAATAAGACAAAGAAGTTTTGAATGCTCCATCAAAACTTCTTTACATGTATTCAACTATTACTCATCCTCTGGCGGACAGTCCTTAATAGTAAGCGATATACGCTTTTTCGCAGGGTCAACATCCATAACCTTAACCCTAACCACATCGCCAACTTTTAACAGTTCGCTTGGGTGTTTTATATAGTCTTTGCTAATTTGTGAAATATGCACAAGTCCGTCCTGATGCACTGAAATATCTACAAACACACCAAAATCAATTACATTGCGCACAACGCCTGTTAAAATCATGCCTGGTTTAAGATCAGAAATATCCAATAACTCGCTTTTCAATTGAGGTTTAGGAAGTTCGTCACGAACATCCCTGCCTGGTTTTACAAGTTCCTTAACAATATCCTCTAGTGTAGGAACACCAATGTTAATAGTATCAGCCACTTTTTCCACTCCCTCTTTTTCAATCATTTTAGGCAGTAAAACAAGCTTTTCATGTTTAACATCTTCTTTAGTTAAGCCAAAGTATTTAAGTAAGCGGGTTACTGCAGGATAACTTTCGGGGTGAACTCCCGTGTTGTCTAGTATATTTTCTCCGTTAACAACTCTTAAAAAGCCTGCACATTGTTCAAAGGCTTTTGCGCCTAGTTTTGGCACTTTTTTAAGCATTTCGCGTGACGTTATTGCGCCATTTTCCTCAATGTATTTACTAATTGATTTTGCAACGCCACTATTTAAACCCGCAACATATGTTAGCAAACTTGGGCTTGCTGTATTTACATCTACACCTACACTGTTAACGCAGTCTTCAACTACGCCTTCCAATACTTCGGTTAAACGATTTTGTGGCATATCGTGTTGATATTGTCCCACACCTATAGATTTAACATCAATTTTAATCAACTCAGCAAGCGGGTCTTGCAAACGCCTTGCAATAGAAACCGCACTTCTTAATGCAACATCAAAATTTGGAAACTCTTCTGCTCCAAGTTTGCTTGCCGAATATACGCTGGCGCCCGCCTCATTAACCACAGCATAACTAACCTTGCGTTTTAGTTTTTTAATAAGGTTGGCAACAAATATTTCACTTTCTTTTGTTGCTGTACCGTTTCCGATTGATATAACATCAACTTGGTGTTTTTCAATTATATGAGCCAGTTTTAATTCACTTTCTTCAATCTTGTTTTGTGGTGGAGTAGGGTATACAACAGTTGTATCCAAAACTTTTCCGTTTTGGTCAATAACTGCAATTTTACAGCCCGTTCTATAGGCAGGGTCTAACCCCAAAATAACCTTGTTTTTTAGTGGTGGTTGCATTAAAAGCGGTTTAAGGTTTATTTCAAACATCTTAATCGCTCCCTCGTTTGCCTTATCCGTTAGTTCATTACGCACTTCACGCTCTATTGATGGAAAAATCAAGCGGTCATAAGCGTCAACGCAAACCTCCTCCAATAGTTCCTTGTGTGGGGAATTTTTGCGCACGAACATTTTGTAAATTTGATTGTGTGCAAACTCTTCGTTTACCGCAAGTTCTACTTTTAAGAATCCCTCTTTTTCACCCCTATTTATCGCCAATACTCTGTGTCCTGGCATATTTTTAACTGGCGACGAATAGTTTGCATACATTTCATATGTAAACGAGCCCTCTTTTTCTTCCAACTTGGTTTTAATTTCGCCCTTTTCAGTCAAGAGCGTCCTTAATGTTTTTCTTAATTCCGCGTTGTCCGAAATCATTTCAGCAATTATATCTTTTGCTCCTGCCAGAGCCTCTTCGGCTGTGTTAACGCCCTTTTCGTCACTAATATACTCTTTAGAAAGCTCCAACACATCCTCGTTTTTTTGTTCCAAAATACGCTCGGCAAGTGGTTTTAAACCTTTAGCAATTGCTACGCTAGCACGAGTTTTGCGCTTTGGTTTAAACGGACGATATATATCCTCAACTTCTGTAATGGTGTTTGCGTTGTCAAGCGAGATTTGTATTTCTTCGGTCATGTTGCCCTGTTCTTCAATAAGTTTAAAAACATCCTCTTTACGTTTGATTAGGTTACGCAAATACTTAAGCCTATCATCAAAAAGCCTTAATGTTTGGTCGTCACAACTGCCCGTTAGTTCCTTTCTGTAACGAGCAATAAAAGGTATTGTGCAACCCTCGTCCAACAAAGATATTATGTTGTTTGTGTGAAACAGCGAAATACCTAATTCCACACTCAATTGTTCTGCTATATTCATAATTTCCCTCTTTTTTAAATGCATAGCCATTATAACAAAATTAAACGAAGTAGTAAAACAAATAGCAGGTATATAAAAGCCAAAAAAATAAAATTATAGGCTTTTTTATAAGGTATAATTTTTACTATATGTTATTATAATATTAATATGAAAAGCAATAGCAAGTGGGCAATATTATTGCGACTACTAATAACAGTATTAATAATAGCACTTTTTGCGCTAGGGATTTTTTTATTGCTGAAAAATAGCGGAATTTTAGATAAAATTGACGATATTGAAGACTTAAAAACCACAATTAGAGATTATGGTTCGTTAAGTTTTTTGGTGCTATTTATTATTCAGTTTTTACAAACAACTATTGTACCCATTCCCTCGTTTATAACAACAATTGCAGGCGTTCTTGTATTTGGGGCTTGGACATGTTTTATAATTTCCTGTTTAGCAATATTGGCGGGCTCGATATTCTCATTTTTTATGGGCAGATATTTGGGCAAAGGGCTGGTTAGGTGGATTGTTGGAAAAGATTATGACAATTTGGAAGAAAAACTTTCAAAAGGTAAATATGTGTTCTTTTTAATGATGCTATTTCCCATTTTCCCTGACGACTTGTTGTGCCTTATTGCTGGTGTAACAAACATGAGCTTTAAATTCTTTTTTATAACGAACATTATCACCCGCCCCCTTTCAATACTTTGTCTTTGTTTTTTGGGTAGTGGCACGCTTATTCCGTTTAGCGGCTGGGGAATTCCTGTTTGGATAGTGTTAATAATTGGCATAGCAATACTTATGGTGCTTTCGGTTAAGTATCAAGAAAAAATAGAAACATACATTGTTAACTTAAGCAAAAAGATTAGCAAAAACAAAAAAAGCAGTTAAGTAACTGCTTTTATTTATGCTGGTCGTAATTTGAAACTATTTTTAACCACTCTGTATTATTATCTTCCTTAGGGTTAATCTTGTAGTTTTTGGCAGAAAAATGCATACAAAAATCCTTATTACACTTAACATATGCCAAATACCTATTAATACCCTCTAGAATATAAACACGGTTATTGTAAGCGCCCACAACTACTGGCTTTAACTTTTTGCCTTTTTCTAGTTTGTTAACATATTTATCAATTTTTTTCTGATTAATTTCTTGACAAGAGATATTTGTTAAAATTGGCAAATTGTTTTTTCTAGTGTTTATAATTGCTTTAACTTCCTCAATTGCTTTTTCTAACTGGTTATTTGTAACCTTAAAGTCATAAAAAGGAGCAATCTCCTGTTCAGCTTTATAAACGGACAATCGTTTTTTAATGTTCTTTTTATTTTCCCCTCGCTCAATCAAGCGTTGTTTTAGCACTCTTTTGCGTTCGGTTACAAACACGCTACAAAGAGGGATAACGTCTTTTAACAACTCTTTGCAATTTATTACACCTTTAACTGTTATGTCCTTTAACAAAATCTTATTGTTATCGGTGTTTTCAGTAATATCTTTTTTGCTAAGCCCATAATAGTTGCCGTTATAAATGTCATATTCTAAAATGTCGCCATTTTTAATTTTTTCTTCAAACTCTTGTTTAGTAATAAATTTATACTGACCCACTTTGCGGTCACTTTCTCTTTGAGCGCGAGTAGTGTTACTAACAATAAACTCGCTATTTTCAAGCTCGTTTAGTAACCTGTTAATAATAGTGTTTTTGCCTGCACCGCTACTGCCTGAAATAAACACGGTTATGCTAGTTTTTGACATAAAACCCACCTTTGTTTTAAAGTAAGTATATTATATATGTTTTAATAGCATAAAACAAGCATTTTAAATAAGGTTTTAAAATTTACTCATTTTGTGCCCAAATATCGTAGGTTTTATCGAAATTTTGTTCGTATTTTCCACTCTCTTTTTTAAGGTATTTAGCATACTCTTCTCTAAACTGCTTTGTGGTGGCCTTTGTAATGCCCTGCTTATGAGCATTGTAGTTTGTGCGGTTAAAATCAATTAACTTAACCTTGTTTTCTAATTGCTCTTGAGTATAATCAAAAACATAATCCTCATGTTGTTTTTTAATTATATCCAAAAGTTGTTTGTTATTCTTTTTCTTTAATTGCTTAAAATCTTGTGAATCATCATTTTCCTTAACTGCCAACATAAGGTCGTATTTTTCGCTAGAGACACCCTCTTTTTTTGCCTGTTTAAATTGTTGCAAATCTTTTGTTCCATCTAGTACAACGCCAAATATTTCGTTTTTAACTAAATATCCCGAAACCGCACGATTTATGTTAACCTCTAAACTTTGGTTTAAGCCCGAAAGCACTGAAATTCTAACCGCATTGTCCTTTCCATTAACATCAATATATCCCGCTTGCGTGCATAAATCCACAAACTTTTGTGCTGCTTCCACAATATCCATCCCTTCAAACTGCTCGTCAATAAGCAAAGTGTGTGCCTCGTCGTTAAGCGGTTTTACTGACTCAACTTTTTTTTTGCTGTTTGTTAAAAACTCTACACGCGGATTTACCTCTATACAAACATAATGCGTATTATCCGCCCTTGTGCCCAAAAACACAAAGGTTAGTCCTCCACTAATCATAATTACAATAATTAAAACAACTATTGCTATTTCACCAATTTTTTTCATATTAATTCACCACAAATAATATTTTTATTAGTTTGCTAAAATACTCAACAATTATGCGAAAGTAGCAAAAAGAAACAAAACAAAATATACAATTAAAAAACGTCTGCAAATTAACTTTACAGACGCTAATTCCTATTATTGTATTATTTTCTGTCAATATTTAAAAAATCATTCATTAAAATCAAGACAGCATTTAAATTTTAAGTTTATAAAATTTATTTGTTTGAATCGTGTAAAATTTTGTTTAAAGCAATTAATATGCCCAATTTTCCATATTCATATGTTAGTCCACCTTGCATAAAAACTTTGTATGGGGCAACAACAGGGCCATCGCACGTAAGTTCTATGGTTGAGCCCTGCGAAAAACAACCTGCCGACATAATTTCTTCGTGTGGGTATGCTGGCATTTCGCAAGGGATAGGCGTGTAAAACGAATCGATAGGTGAAGCAGATTGCAAACTTTGACAGAATTTTACCATGTCATCAGCATTGTCAAAATTAAATGTTTGCACGATATCACTTCTGTCGTCTTTAGAACTAGGCAAAACACCTGTGTACCCTAGTTTTTCCATCAAATAAGAAGTTAAAATTGCGGTTTTTGTTGCATTCGCAACAGTTCTAGGCGCCATAAATAAACCTTTTAAGAACTTAATGTTTTGGTTATAATTTGCTCCTAAATATTTTCCAATACCTGGTGCCGTTAATCTGTCGGCAATTTGTTCTATTAATTTTTGCTTTCCTGCAATATAACCACCTGAAGTTGCAATTCCGCCCCCAAGATTATGCATAAGCGAACCCGCAATCACATCCACTCCCACTTGAGTAGGTTCTTTTTCCTCAACAAGTTCACCATAGCAGTTATCGCACATAATAATGATGTTTTCATCTATGCCCTTAATTAACTTGCACACTTTTTCAATTTGCGCATTGTTTAAGCCTTTTCTGTTAGAGTATCCGCAAGACCTTTGTATTTCGATTAGCTTTATTCCACCTAATTTTACTCTTTCTTCTATGGCAGAATAATCAAAATCATTATTTACTAATTCTATTTGCTCGTATTTTACACCATTTTTTATAAGGGAAAGCGGACTATCCCCTCTTATGCCAACAATTTCTTGCAAAGGGTCATAAGGTGCACCCGCAATACAAATCATAGTGTCGCCATTATGTAAAAGCCCCGATAATGTTAAGTAAATAGCATTTGTACCTGACATTATGTGTGGGCGAACCAACGCATCTTCACAGCCTAAAACATCTGCAAATACTCTTTCTATTTTATCCCTTGCACTATCAAAAAAACCATAACCATTTACTTCTTCAAAATCCTGATAAGCAACTTTATTTTCAGTAAAAGCCTTTAAAACTTTTGCTGAATTATGTAAGCACACTTTTTCAACTTTATCAAAACTGCTTTTTAAGTCTTGCTCTGCCTGTTGAACTAAATCCAATAATCTTTTGTCAATTTCAAAATTTTCCATATTAACTCCTATACAGACTTTAGTTTATAACCGTAAATAAAATATGTCAAGTTAATTGACTTTTATATTTAAGATATGTTACTATGTAAAAATTGTGGAAAGTAAATTTTTTTATTATCAGAAAGCTACAAAAAAATAAAATATTTACTTTTTCACACCCTAAAGCCCTTAAAACAATAGCCTTAATTATTTTGTTAAAAAACTTACAATAAAAAAAAGAGAATTAATAAACATGGTAAACGAAAATATTTTCAAAGAACAAGGTATTCAAAATACTCCTTTAAACAACAACTTAAGAAAGCAAAATATATTTTCAAGATTATTTAACTATTTTACAACCTATGAAAAATGTTGGTTTATAAGCTTAACACTTCTTGCCATAGTTATGAGTATATTACTGCCTGAAGAAGACGCAAACGGTATAAGTGGAATTGCAATTACCATACTTTATTGTTTTGATGTTATTCTTGGTAACATGTGTGAATTGCTAACCTCAAAACAAAGTCGCTGGAGTTTTATGCTTTACAACATTGTAGAACTTATTGAAATTGCAGTACTTATTATGATTAAAGCAAGATTTGCATCTATGGCAGTAGCAATTTTATTCTGGATTCCCGCTCATACTGTTAGCTTTTTTAACTGGAATAAACACAAGGATAAACAAGAAAGTTCTAAAACTGTTGTTAGAAGCTTAAAACCTTGGCAATCTTTTGTTATGCTTGGTGTTTGTGTAATATGGACATTAGGTATCGGTTATATAATGGCAGCATATGGACCTGAAACAACATTCTTTGAAACTCCACTTGCCGAGCAAATGACTGCTTATGCCGATGCTTGTTTAAGCATAATTAGTATTATAGACGGAATTTTGTTGTTGTTCAGGTTTAAAGAGGCTTGGATTATTTGGTACGTGTATGTTGCAATAGAAACTTTTGTAAACATTATTTCAGGTCAATGGATTTTATTAGTGTATAAAGTGGGCTACCTAACAAATACTACCTATGGTTTAATTATGTGGAATAAATACATAAAAAAACGCGCACAAGCAGGAGCACCAATACAAACAAAGTAAAAACCTATGTAACAAGTAATACGTAAATATGTTGCACCATTGCTTGACAATTAGGTGAAAACTATTATAAAATTAAAACAATAAAATTAAAAGGTGAAAATTTATGATTGATGTAAATAGTATTAAAAACGGAATGACATTATTAATTGAGGGGAATATCTACCAAGTTGTGGAATTCTTGCATGTAAAACCTGGTAAAGGTTCTGCATTTATGAAAACCAAACTTAAAAACTTAAGAACAGGCTCTACCTTAGAGCGTACTTTTAATACAAATGTTAAGTTTGAAGAAGCGCGCATTGACAGGAAGATTGTTCAATACCTTTACGAGGCTGGTGGAACATACTATTTTATGGATACAAACACTTATGACCAATTTGAACTATCTGAAGAGCAAATTGGAGACAATAAGTTGTATTTGCTTGAAAATATGAATGTTGATTTAACTTTCTTTGGTTCTGAACTTTTGGGAATTGCTGTTCCTGAAAAAGTTGAACTAACAGTTGTAGAAGCAGAACCAGGCATTAAGGATAGCACCGCAACAAACTCCACCAAAGTTGCTAAATGTGAAACAGGATTGGTTGTAAGAGTGCCAATGTTTATTAACGAAGGTGAAAAGATTGTTGTTACATCTTATGACGGAAAATATTACAGCAGAGCATAACAAACAAAAACACAATCAAAATTTTTGGTTGTGTTTTAATTTTTATTTAAAGTGAGTATTTTAAAATGAATAAAACAGCTTTAATAACGGGAAGCGCAAAAGGAATAGGAAAAGCAATTGCGTACGAACTAGCTAATAATGGATATAACCTTGCATTGTTTTATAACACCAGTGAGCTTTTGGCACAACAACTGCAGGTTGAACTTACACAAAAGGGTGTGAATTGTCAAATTTATAAGTGCGATATATCTAACGAGGAAGAAGTTAGGCAAATGGTGTATCGCGCAACAAAACACTTTGGCAAAATTGATGTATTAGTTAACAATGCCGGAATAGCGCTTAATTCTTTATTCCATACAAAAAGTGTAGAGGAATTTAAAACCACGTTTAATGTAAATGTTATTGGGACATTTTTAGTTAGCAAGTATGTGGGCGAAGATATGTTTAAAAACAAACACGGAAAAATTATTAATCTCTCATCTACAAACGGCATAAACACCTACTACCCTATGTGTATTGATTACGATGCAAGTAAGTCTGCAATAAACTCATTAACACACAACTTAAGCATGCAGTTTGCTCCTTATGTAATTGTTAATGCCGTTGCACCTGGATTTATTGCCACAGAAAGCGAACTTGAGGGCATGGATGACGAATTTATAAAATTGGAAGAAGAAAAAGTTATGGTTAAACGCGCCGGTCAACCCCAAGAAGTGGCTAAACTTGTTTGCTTTTTGGCAAGTGATGACGCTAATTTTATAAACAACCAAATAATTAAAATAGACGGCGGTATTTATGGTGATTATTAATTAAACATAAGGGCGTCTAAAATTGTTGTTACTATTTAAACTATTAAGTTAATAGTAACTTTTTTTGCAATTTTTTATACTGCTGCAGTTTGTTTGTAAGTTAGCGCGTAACATTTTGATTTTTACTTAAATATTATGAATTAGGGTACTGCCCCATAATAACTATAATAGGTGAAAAAAATGTTTTTTAATTTTAATAACTGTTGTGATTGCGATTGTGACAATTTTAGAATAATTGAAAGAATTAACAATATTGTAGGCGCGACCGGCCCTACTGGCCCAACCGGCGCTACAGGTGCTACTGGTCCTACAGGTGCTACAGGTGCAACGGGAGCCACAGGTGCTACCGGCGCGACCGGCGCTACTGGTGCCACTGGTGCCACTGGAACAGCCGAAGCCGCAACATTTGGAAGTTTTTATACAACTGCCGAACAATCAGTAAATAATGCTTCTTTCCCACTAACAAACACATTAACGGTTAATGGACTAACAATTGATACTGACGGAGTTGTAACATTGCCAAACATCGGTTTCTATTCTGTAGATTATGGTGCTTATGCAGCAAGCAGCGCAACTGCAAGCGATTATCTTGCCTTGTTTTTAAACGGAAGCGAAATCCAAGGTACTGCTAGAGGTTTGGAGAACAACACAATGATAAATGCAAGTGCAATTATTGAAACAACAACCGCAAATAGCACACTAAATATTCAAATAGTAACCGATAACGCAGTTACTTTCTTGGATGACGATGGAATTAATGGCTATTTAACTATTGTTCAAATAGGCTAAATTAATTTTTTATAAATACAAATTTTATTAGTCGGTTATTATACTTCAATAGCCGTAAATATTTAAAAATTAGTTATATTAGTTTGTTTTGTTTTATAAAAATCGGTTGAAAAAGCAAGAAATAAAGTGAACCCTGTGGGGTTCACTTTATAATGTAAGCTCTTTTCAACCGATTTTTATATTTTACTTTATATCTTCAACAATTTTTTTGATGGCTTTTGCATATTGTTCGTCATCAATTATTCCTAATTCTTTAAATCTTTTAATTTCTGCAACTTTGCTGTCAATTGTATCTGGTCTTTTGATTTCTTGTTGTAAAACAATTGTTTTTTGTTTAACTTTTGAACTTTTTTCAACAAAATCTTTCAAACAAACAACCACAATCATTAATCCAAGTGTAACTATATTTCCTGTTAAACCAGCAAAAACCATAGCAATCACTCTTATTGTTGTTGTATTTTTAACAATGTCATCTTTAACAAAAGGCGATTTTATTAATTTTGCACTAAATATTAATGAACAAACAGTAATTAATGCCATGACAATCGAAAATAAACCAAACGCAAATCCTGTTGTGATGATGTCATATACTATAAACTGCAAAACTAAGTAGTATATAGCACCAATAAATGCAATAGCACTATAGACTATGCCTACAATACCAGCAGCCATCTCCAAACCTCTTTTTGTTTTGTTATACACCATAAAACTACTCCTTTCTTTAATTTTATAAATTTATATTCATAAATCTACATGCACATTTTATCACTAAGAATTCTTAGTGTCAAGCACATTACTAAGAAAATTTAGTAAAATATTTATATATGAAAGTATTTGCTGAAAGATTGAGAGAACTGCGTACTGAAAAAAGATTATCAATGAAGCAGTTGGCAAAAGAGCTAAACACAACTGATGCCGCAGTGTCGAATTGGGAAAATAATATTAATGAACCAAAAATAACATACTTAAAAGTTATTGCAATTTATTTTGGCGTAACCACAGATTATTTATTAGGTCTTGAAGATTAAAAAGAGAAAATAAATATATTATTTGTATATCTATTTCTCGTAAAAAACAATGCATATTTCTTAATTAACACTTTTTCTTCTAATATTTAAGACAGGCAATAATACAGTATTTTAATTATTATTGTATAGCCTTCTTTTTTTCTATTGTCAAATGATGTTAATAATGAAAGTTTCCACTATTCTTAAAACAAGATATTTTTGACTTTTCCAGTCTGATATTTCAATTGAATTTTGTTTCAATTTAACTTGTTCATCCGCCTTAGTATTTCACCATCATATTTCTATAAAGTAAAATTTTGCAATCATTTTAGTTTTCCGCATTTATCATACAAAATCATAGACCTATCGAAATTGAAAGCCATGTAATTGATAGCAAAACAAAAAAAATCAGCCCTCATTTGTATAAAGGCTGAAATTATTTGGTGCGCCGTAAGAGATTCGAACTCCTGACCTTTGGTTCCGTAGACCAACGCTCTATCCAGCTGAGCTAACGGCGCAAATGTGTTTTACGTTAAAACATAGCTATTTTATAACAACTTTATAAACATGTCAAGGCTTTTACAAATAATTAATTTCTTTTATATAATTTTCGTGCAATACATTTATAAGAAAATAATTATTCTAATTATTTTATTTTTTAAACTTGTATTTGTTTGCTACAAAAATGTTGGTATGATATTATATTATCATAGGAAAAATTGTGTATGTATAATTTAATTGTAGATGAAGTGTTAAAAGAAGTTGCATCCACGGAACAAGGTTTATCCACTAGCGAAGCAAAGGCGCGTTTGGAAGCCAATGGGGCCAATATAATTAAAAAAGAAAAGAAAAAAAGTTTAATTGCAAAAATATTTAACCAGCTTAAAAACGCATTAATAATTATATTGCTATTTGCGTGCTTGGCAAGTGTTGTGGTTGCTGTTATGGAAGATAATCCTAGCGAATTAATTAATGCTGGTCTAATATTGTTAATTATAATTTTAAACACTATAATTGGCCTAGTACAGGAAAATAAAGCTGAAACTTCAATGAAAAGTTTGAACGAGCTAACCAAACCCTATGCAAAAGTTATGCGTAATGGCAAGGTTGTTAAGGTAAAAACAGAGGACATTGTTGTTGGTGATGTTGTTGTATTAGAAGCAGGCGATATCGTTCCTGCTGATATGCGTTTAATTGAGGTGGCAAGCCTTAAAATACAAGACTCTGCCATAACCGGTGAAAGCATGCCTGTAGAAAAGACCACACTAGTAATTACGGCCAAAAACTTGCCACTAGGCGATCGCACAAACATGGCATATATGGGTAGCGTGGTAACATATGGCCGAGGATATGGAGTTGTTACTGCCACAGGAATGGAAACTGAAATGGGCAAAATAGCAGATGTTATTCATGGCACAAAAACTGAGCCCACTCCCCTAACAAAACGACTTAACAAAACGGTTAAAATACTAACCTATATTATTCTTGTAATTAGCATGTGTGTGTTTATAGCCGATATGATACAAGGCAAGTCTATAAGCGAAAGTTTTATGGTTGCAATAGCTCTTGCGGTATGTATTGTGCCAGAAGGAATAGTAACATGCCTAACGCTAACCATGGCATTGGGCGTTCAGCGAATGAGCAAAAACAAAGCAATTGTTAAACACTTAAGCGCAGTTGAAACTTTGGGAAGCACGCAAATTATTTGTACCGACAAAACAGGCACACTAACCCTTAACAAAATGACGGTTAAAGATTTGTATGTTTTGGATGAAGATAAATACGAGCAAGAGGAAAATCCAAACTTTTTGGAACTAATGAATTGCATGCTGCTTTGCAACGATACACAATTAAAAATAGATGACCAGGGCGTTATCAGTACGCTTGGCGACCCTACAGAAACAGCACTAGTTCATTATGGCTACAGCCTTAATTTTAACAAAGATAGCTTTAACGGAATGTTCCCTCGTATAAACGAAATTCCGTTTGATAGCGAAAGAAAGTTAATGACTACAGTTAACTCTGTTGGTGACAAAACGATAGCATATACTAAAGGCGCGATAGACAGTCTTTTAGAGCGCTGTACACATATTTTGCAGGATGGAGTTAAGCGTGAAATAACGCAAGAGGATATTCAAAATATCACCGCAAAAAATCATGAGTTTGGAAACAACGCATTAAGGGTTTTGGCGTTTGCAAATAAGGAAATTACTGGTGACCTATACAATTTGGACGACAGCACCGAAAGCGGCTTAACCTTTATTGGATTAGTTGGGTTAATTGATCCACCACGAAACGAGGTTTATGATGCAATTAAAACATGTAAGCGCGCGGGCATAACCACCGTTATGATAACTGGCGACCACAAGGACACAGCGTTTGCAATTGCTAAAGAGCTTAAAATAGCCTCAAACCCTAGCCAAGTTGTTACAGGCAAGGAACTAGACGCCATGAGCGATAGTCAGTTAAAGGAAATCATAAACAACTGCCGTGTGTTTGCAAGGGTTAATCCCGAGCACAAAGTGAGAATTGTTAAGGCATTTCAAAGTAAGGACAAGGTTGTGGCAATGACGGGCGACGGCGTAAACGACGCACCAAGTATAAAAACCGCCGACATTGGCATAGGCATGGGAATAAACGGAACGGATATAACTAAAGAAGTTGCGGATGTTATTTTAACAGACGACAACTTTGCCACAATTATTGACGCTGTTAAAGAAGGCAGAAAAATATATTCAAATATTCTTAAAAATATTTCTTATCTTATATCCACTGGCGTTGCAGAACTAATAATGCTTTTTACTATTATTGTAATATGCGGAAATAATTTCTTTACTCCTGCTCTTATACTTTGGCTTAACTTTGTTAGCGACACAGTACCTGCTTTGGCACTAGGCATTGAACAAAGTGCACCAAATATTATGGAGCAAAAGCCACAAACGCACCGCGGACACCTATTTTCGGGCATGGTGGGTTTTAACATAATTGCTTATGGAATTGCACAGGCAATTTTGGTGTTGGCAGTTTACTTTATTGGCATTTATTCATTTGGAATTAGCGAAGTAACAGCCACAACAATGTGTTTTGTAACTTTATGCTTTTTAGAAACTTTTCAGGCCTACAACCTTAAAAATGACCGCGAAAGTTTATTTAAAACAAACCCTTTTAACAACAAACTTCTTAACTGGGGTGCGCTAATATCAATTGCTTTAACTTTCTTGCTTATTGTGTTCCCGTTCGATAAGCTTAAACTCGCTTTAGGCATAACCTATCTATCGGGAACAGAATGGCTAATTTGCATTGGTGTAAGTTTTTTAATTATTCCTATTGCAGAAATTATAAAGATATTTGTTAGACAATATTTTAATAAAAAAGAAAAGAAATCGCAATAAAAAAACATCTGCAACTTAGCAGATGTTTTTTTACTTTACAAAACTTAAGCCACCTTGAAAAAATGTTACAGTCGCTTCTGTTTTTTGTGTTATCTCCTTATTAAACGCAAGCATAAGTCGGGATGCAAATGTTTCAAAATTATTGTTTTCACCCTCTTTGCCAGCATTTAAAAGTGCTGTTATTTGCTTACTATCTTGTTCGTTTAGCGAATTGTATGTGATAATATTGTTTTCAAAACTGTTATTAAGTAAATTTAAAGTACAACTATTAACAGCATAAACATAATTTGGAAGGGTTATGTTAATTTTGTTTAGCATTTCTTCCAATTCGCTTGTTATAGAAAGTACTGTTTTTAACGAAAATGAGAACACAAAACGTAAATCAACTTTATTTATGCCTTGTTGTGCGTTTATAGATATTTCGTCAAACACAATATTGTATGTGTTGGCCGTGGTTATGTTTAATATTCCCTGCAATAGTTTGCCGTACTCTCTATCTGTTAGCTCTAATGTTGCTACGCTATTATTTAAAAGGTTATATTTTGCTTCATTGAAGGCATTATTTTCAAACAAATCCCAATTGGAATAGGCGCACTTTGTTTGTAAACTTAGATAATCTTCCTCAGTTATTTTATTTTTTACAAGCGCGCTAACCGAATATTGTGCGTTTAAACTATTTATAGCATTAAGCGTTTCCTGATATTTTTCTTTTTCTTTATTAAAGTTATCTCTCATATTAAAAAAGGATACAACGATAATAAGCACTATCGTTGTAATAATTGCCAATATTGTAGTAACTTTATCGGCATTTATTGGTTTTTTGTGTATCCTTTTAAATTTCATAGTTATCGTTAATTGCTAGGATTAAGCAGGTCGTAAATACGTGTGAAAGGTGTGTTAATATAAATCTGTTCGCCATTCACCTCAACCTTGTAATCTGCCAAATCACCTGCGTTAGTATACGGAATTTCACCATTAACTGATGATAAATATGCTACGTAATTAGCAATATAAGCACGAGCATTTGTAATGTTTTCAACATAAGTTGCCGTTGTTGGTAATTGTTGATCTAACTCGGTTTTTAATGTTAGTAGGCGCTCATCCAATTGTTCTAGCGCATATTTTGTAATGCATGCTGTGGTGTTCCAGTTTATAATATTTAAACTTTGCAAATTAGCCACTGTGGTGTCAAGTTCAGTCCAAAGGTCCTTGTTTGTAAACAGTGGGCTGCTTAAAGTTATTTCGCCTTCTACTTGTGTTTTTATATCGTTAATTTTGATGTTAAATGTTTCAAGTTCACTAAAGGTTGTTGAATAAGGCGTTTGTGTTGACAAGTTTAGGCTGCTTACATTTGCTTTAAGTTCATTTATGATATTTGTGTAATTGCCATCGTTGTCATCAAAAGAATTAAGTGCAGCTTGCATAACAATTTTACCCGCATCACCTATTAACACACTATCCTTAATTTCATCTAGTCTTTCACCTAGTGTTTTGCCTGTTGTTTCGCCTGCCCCTGTGTAGGTATAGGTATTGTTAATGGTGTCTAGACTAATTGCGGATTGATAGGTTAATATAATATTCATTTTATATAAAGCACCAAATTCGTCTTTATAACAAATGTTGCTATATAAGCGGCTAGGTGTATCGTCTGAAGCATCTTCAGGTGTGCCATTATCACTACCCAAAATGTTATTTACTATTGGAGCAAATTGGTCGTTAATTGTAGCAGGAAGTTGCTTTTTTATTTCCTTAATTAAATAGTCGTTAACAAAATCTTTAGTAATAATCACACTGCCGGATGAAATAATACTATCAATTTCTTCACCCATATCTTGTGCCGTTATATATCCTACAGTAAAATCATAGCCAGTTAAATTATATACTTTTACAAAAACATCAAATTCTGTTTCGTAACTAACAATATTATTAGTGTAAACATCATCTTCTGCGATGTTGTCTGAAAAAGCATCCTTTATGATGTTAATATCAAACTCGGTTGCACCTTCAACAACAAATAAACTATCAATACAAGTTAAAATAAAAGCATCCAAAGTCTTTTTGGTGATTATTTGGCTTGCACTATAATTAACATCGCCATCTTGATATCCAACTAGAATTTTATCAAACTTTTCACCAATTGCTGGCATATCTGAAATGCTAACACTATTAAAGTCATCCGCCATAATTAAGCAAAGATGATTAAACTCATGTTCCCAAGTGTAATTAGTATTTAATCCTACAATCGTATGAATGTCGTTTATAATGTCTTTAAAATCTGTATCAGTTTCTGCAAATCCATCTTTTACAATGGTTAGTAAGTCTTTAACAAGTGCATTAACACCATTTCTATTAATAAAGGTTTGCTTAACTGCATCCAAATTAGCACCCAGCTCTACAATTCTTGTTTTATCTGTACGCATTACATCCAAGATGCTGTTTTCTGCCAACAAATTAGTTGCGCTTATTACAAGTGGTTTTATTTTATCTAGGTCTCTTTCCCAATTAATGTCGTTGTTTCCAATATTGTTTTTAATTTCATCCAAGCAAGTTAAAGTATATGCGCTTACAAGGTCGCTCGTTTTAATTTCATCCAAAGCCGACACAAACAAGTCGTTAATTAAATTGCCAGTTTCCTTGTGGACTAAAGTGCTTGTTTGTAAAACGTTTAGTGCAGTTCCCAGTTTTTTAAAATCAACATTTTCTAAATTAATAGAAGCAGTATCCTGTCCGTTTAGACTTTCTATAAAGTTTGTTACAGCCACCTGCAAATTGTTAAATTCGGTTGTGTAATTTGAAATTAAACCCAAATTATCAATTGCGCCTAAAACAAAATCAGTGATGTATTGTGGCATGGTATCATTTAATTCGTTAACATATTTCTTAAGCTGTGTTTGAATGTTGTTAACTATTTTTGCCTCAAAATCGCTACTAACAATAGAACTGTATAGCACCGCATCTAGTACTTTTCCCACAGCGCCAATTCCGTTTTCGGAAATGAAATATTTGTTATTAGTGTCTACATGTTGCAAAACATCCACAGTAGAAGAGGTAATATTAAGAAGAGTTTGTTTTAGTAGATCATTTTCTAAAGTGTTCACTTTTGTATAACTTTCGTTTATGTTGCTTGCAACAAAGCCCAAAATAGCATTTGCCATATCTGGTGCTAGGTTGCTAACCATTTTTAGTTCAAACACCTTGTTAATTACTTCTGAAGTATTTTCTTTTGTTAAATTATCCTTTAACAAATCCAACATGTTATCTGTTTTGCCTTGCATTAGCGGCAATAATATTTTACACTCATTTAGTGCTTTTGCAACGCCTACAATGCCTTTAAGTTCACTACGTATACTTTCACTATTTAGTTCACCCAAATTGCTTATTGCGTTTTTTATTAGTGCCTGTGTATATACAGGTATATCATCAATATTAACCTTAGAGTTCAAAATATCTGTGCCAACGTCCACCAAAACCTCGCTAGCCGAGGCGATTATATCGCTTTCAAACGCAATATCAACTATTTCGCCAATGTCGTTTATAAATGCCGATAATTCCTCTTGCGTACAGGTTTCTATATTAATTACATTTAATCCATTAACCTTATCGTAAATTTTGATTAAATTTACGCCTTCGTCGCTTAAACGTATTTGCTGACCATTTATTGTGGAAGTAGAAAGTGTGTTAAAGGTTGCTTGAGAAAAGAACTGTAAGCCCGTATATTCGGATATTTTATAAAATGTGCTATCATAGAACCCATTTATAACAAGGTCGTAGTTTTTTTGCCCAACAAGTTCAGAAACCATTCCTTGGTTGCCGTTAGAAGAACTTTCTTCTTCTATACTTTTTGCAAGGTTCATATAGCCATAAATAGGTGTAAATGTTGCCACAAAACTAATTAAACCTACAAAAACACCAACAACCCCACCCAAAAGGCGGTGTTTATTTACTTTAACTTTAGTTTTAACAACTTTTTCCTTTCCACTTTTGGTGGTTACAATACTTTTTTCGTATTTAGTTTTGCCAAATACAAGTCGGCAAGTCAGCCAATAAAATGGCATAAGTAAAATTTTTGCTACCCAATAAAGCAAAAAGAAAATAATCGCATTTAATGCAAGCCCAGCAATTGCTGTTAGTAATCCCACCACAGCAGCGCTACTTTCTGCACTAATGCCATAGTCAGATACAAATATTTCTATGTATTCAGCAATGCTGTTAACCTTTTGTCCTTCATACATAACATTAAAGTACGAAAGAATATTTGATGTAATTAAAGCTTTTGAAATCACACCCGCCAAAAATACAAATGCAATTACCGAAACAACTAGCCAAATTCCCCTTAAGCCGGTGACTTTAAGCCCTCGTTTAACTCCCCAAAAAAATCCAAATATTACGAACAGTGCCATAACACAACACAAGATTAAGTTAATCATTGATGCATCCATAAACAACTCCCTAAGTTTTTATTAACTTAATTATATTATAACAGCCAAATTTTATAAAGCAAAAATGCAAAAATACTTTTTAAAAAGTTACAAAATTCATACTTAAATGCATTTTTATTTTACCCTCTTTTTAATTCGACCTACAATCAACATTATAAACAGGCTTATAAACACCGCAAGAATAACATATGTAGTGTTAATAATTGAACTAACACTTGTCATAAGCAAACAAGCAAAAAAATTGCCCAATATAACGGCTAGACATGTGTTTACAAAGCCTATATTTAAAAAAACGCCTATCATTGAACCAGCATACACACCCGTTAAAGGCATTGGCAATAAAACAAACAAAAAGACGCCAAAAACCAGTTTGAAATTAGACGATCGTTTGTTTTTTTGATAAATTAATTGTCCATTGTTGGATAAATCGTTTGCTTCCTTATTAAGCCTATTTTCTAGTGAAACGCAAAACTTGTTTATAAATTTTATGCGTTTTGCAAAATTTAATAAAGGTTTAAAAGTAAGCGCCAAAATAGGAACAATCAATGACGAACCCAAAAAACCGCATAAAAGCGCTTGCTTTGCGTTAAGCGCACTTGTTCCCCAAAGTGCAGTGTTCATTCCAAACGGAATAGCCAGCCTTGCCTCTGTTCCAGGTAGCATGGATAAAAATATGGTCGCCCAAAATGGATTGTAATTAAATAATTCTCTAATAAACATCTCTAGTGCTTCCATAAACCCCTCCACTTCTATTTTTATAATATGAAAAAATATAAATTTAAATACTAAATAGGTGCAAAATAAACTTAAATGTGCTAAACTAACTATTAGGAGATGTTATTATGAATATTTGGAAGGACATTAGCAAACAAAGAATTACTCCCACAGATTTTGTGGCATGTATAGAAATTGAACAAGGCAGCAAAAATAAGTACGAGTTAGATAAAGAAACGGGTTTGATAATTCTTGACCGTGTGCTTTATACTAGCACCCACTATCCTATGAACTACGGGTTTATTCCGCTAACCTATAGCGGAGATGGTGACCCTCTTGATGTGTTTGTGTTGTGTAGTCAGCCAATTGAAAAAATGAGTTTGGTTAGGTGCTACCCTATTGGAATGGTTAAAATGATTGACCAAAATGAAGAGGACGAAAAAATTATTGCAATCCCATTTGGCGACCCTCAATACAACGGTTATAAGGAACTTAACGAGTTGCCTGTTCATATTTTGGAAGAACTTGTTCACTTTTTACAGGTTTACAAACAATTAGAAAACAAAAAGGTCCAAGTTTTAAAAACCTATGGCAGAGACGGCGCTATTGCAAGTATTAAGGAAAATATTAAAAATTATGAAAAGGTTTTTAATAAATAATGACTATTAACGAGTATTATTTAAAACTTAAAACGTTGCGTTTAGCACAGGATATAATTAAAGATATTGATATTTTGGCAAATGCCATAAATAACTTTAACGAAGAGATTTCAAAACGGGTTATAACATACATAACCACCAAATATCACAGCGAAATTGATGAACTGGGCGCTTTAGCCACGCAAATATATGTTATCAACGGAAGCTATAAGCAGTTATACAAAAACACTTCTGCAGAAGACATGATAAACGAGTTGGGATATTTAATAGAATGTCTTGTTATTATTGGATGTGTAAAGTATCGTTTTGAAAATAGTTACGAAGAACTATTAGAAAAATTAGAATAGTAAAAAAATTGTTCACCTAAATGGTGAACTTTTTTGTATTAAAGGTTATAAAAGGGACAAACTTAAGTATTGAATTTTTTGGAGGAAAACTTATGAACCCTTTTGAACTAACAGTAAAAAATGTGGAAGAATATTTTATGGATTGGAAAAAAATGTATCCAAAACCGTACAACAAAAAGACCACATCACCTTTTACAAAGGTAAGAGTTATACTAATGAATGGCACAGAGTTTGAAAGCAACTGGTTTTTGCATCAGTTTGCGCGCAACTGCAACGACAACGACCTAAAGCGAGAAATAGCATTAATCCGCAACCAAGAACAACAACAGCAAAAACGAATAAGTTGTTTAAAACCACTAAACGAAAACATGCTAGAATCTACAATATCTTATGAACAACTGGCAATTGAATTAACTGCAATTTTAGCACAAAACGAAAAATGCCCAAACACAAAGGCTGCGTTGGACTTTGCACTTTTAGAGGATTTTGACCACCTTTACAGATTTGCTAATTTGCTAAAAACCGACTTTAACATTGATGCGGACATGATGGTGGGAAAGTTTACTGAAATTATGCCGGGCAGACCAACCATTAACGAGCATCGCCACCCAATAGACAACATCCGAATGCACATGGATAGCAAAAAGGCCGACCCTTACACCAAACTTGTTGGCAACATTATTACTGCCGCAGAACAGCAAACCATGAACTTTTATATGAACATGGCGCAAATGTATAAAAATCATACGGGTAGAAAGTTGTTTGCAGAAATTGGCATGGTGGAAGAAGAACATGTTAGCCAATACGAAAGTTTAAAAGATCCTAATTGCACTTGGCTAGAGCAATGGTTAATGCACGAATATACCGAGTGTTATTTGTATTATTCGGTTATGCAGGACGAAACCGACGAGTATATTCGCTCTATTTGGGAAGACCATTTTTACATGGAAGTTTCACATTTAAAGCGCGTGGCTGAGCTATTAAAAAAATATGAGAAGAAAGCGGTAAAATCAGTTATTCCAGATGGCGAATTTCCTAAACTTTTAAAGTTTGGCGAAAACAAGGATTATATAAGAAAGGTTTTGAAAACCGTGAACATTACATCGGTTAAGGAAGAATATGTAGAGGCAAGCAATTTGCCACCAAACTCGCGCTTTTTTACACATCTACACACAATAAATCGCAATCCCGAAGAAGTTGCAAGCCATATTGTTGTGGAAAATCATATTAAAAAGTTCGGGAAAGATTATCGTTATGAGGACAAAATACACCCAATTAAGGATTTACAAAACCGAAAAAAGGATAATGTTACGGCGGGTACTAAATAGCTAAAAAACTTAATTAATTATAACAAAAAAAGGCATATAGCCTTTTTTTTACTCTTCGTTTTTTACCTCAGGTTTATCCACAAATTCCCACATAAGGCTAGTGTCTGGTAAATCCTCACGATTTATATCCTCGCTAGCGTTTAGAACATTGTAACATGGGTATTTGTTTGCGGTAATTTTTTTGCGTTTCATAAGTTTGTGAAACGCACTTTTAAACACACCCAACTCATACTCGTGTGTGGTGTTTATTAAATAATCAGCGCCATCCATATAAGGAGTAATATATTTAGTTTCTGCCTCGCACACATTATCCCAGGTTTTCAAGGTGGTTTCAGGGGTTAAATTTCTGCGGTCAACATCCCTTATCATACGCCTTAATAAACGCAAATTTGTAGGTGACATTTTTTCGTTTTCATGCTCAAATCCACTTAAAGCGCTAACATAAATCTTGTAGTATTTATCAGTACCCAAATGTGCAGTAATTTCAGGGTTTAAAACATGCAATCCCTCAAAAATAATAATCGTGTTATATTTCATTTTTAACTCAAAACTGTCAGGGATGTTCTTTCCTGTTATAAAGTCATAAACGGGGAATTTAGTTTTTTTGCCACTAAAAAAGCGCGAAAAGCACTCTTCTAACTGAGTTGTGTTAACACAGTTAGGGCTATCCAAATCCCTTGTTCCGTCACTTAAATAAGGTGTTTTGTCTCTATCTATAAAAAAGTCGTCCATACTAATTGTAACAACATGTTTTCCCTGTTTTTCAAGAACTTCCTTTAAAAGTTTTGCAGAAGTAGTTTTTCCCGCGCAAGATGGACCAGCAAGAAGAACTACTTTAATATCCTTTCTATCCAAAATTTTGCCCGCAACCGTAAACAACTGCCCTCTAAAACGACTTTCTACATCTAAAAGTAGTTTTTTTGCATTTGTTTGAATTTTTTGATTAATAATCTCAGTATTTAAATATTCAGCCATATTTACTCCTATTTTTGCATGTATATTTTAACACACAAGCTATTTAGCTTCCAAATTATTATTGCAATTTTATAAAAAAACAACCACACTTATTATATGTGGCTGTTTATTTTTTTGTTTATTTATAAATTACGTTCCTCTTTCTTTTTAATATAGGCATTGTTTCTCATAGTGGCAAACCACGAAACAAATGTGTTGTAAACAGGATAAGAAACAAGAACTAACACTATAACAAACAAAGTGTTTTGTAATGTAAGCGGAGTATATAGGAAGAATGAGAATGGAACAAGCGCAAGCGTTGTGCCCAAACCAAGTAATACTGCAGAAAACAATATTCCCCTATAAACATTAAATGGCTTACATAACCTATATAATACCATCACACCCACAAAGGTTATGGCAAGTGATGTCATTGTTACATATTGACCACCTGTTCCAACAATGTAATCAAATAAATAACATGCAATGGCGTTTATTGTAAATATTAGTGCACCCGGAAGAGCCATTGAAAGCAAGTTTGAAAGAAAATGTCCTTTAATAACATCCTTATTAGGCTGAATTGCCAAGAAGAATGTGGCTATTCCTATTACAAATAATTCTAACAACATTAAGTGAGAAGTTTTAAATGGCCAACTGGTGTTTGGTAAGCATAAATAGAAAATTGTAATTAAAATTGTATAAATAGTTTTCATTAAGAACAGCGAGGATGTGTTTTGAATGTTGTTAACAACTCTTCTACCCTCGGCAACAACATCTGGCATACTGCTAAAGTTGCTATCTAGTAACACCAAGTGACTAACATTACGGGTTGCTTCGCTTCCACTTGCCATAGCAATTGAACAGTCGGCCTCTTTAAGTGCCAAAATGTCGTTTACGCCGTCACCTGTCATAGCAACTTTATGGCCTTTGCTTTTTAACGCTTTTACTAATATACTTTTTTGCTCGGGACTTACTCGGCCAAAAACAGTGTATTTTTCTGCCGCATCAATAACTTGCTGTTCGCTTAACCCCTCCAAACTAATGTACAATTCGGCTTTATCCACACCCACTCTACGGCTAACCTCGCTAACGGTGATTGGGTTATCGCCCGAAATAATTTTTATGTTAACGCCGTTTTCCTTAAACCACTTAATGGTTGCAGAAGCGTCTTCTCTTATATGGTCTTCAATAACAATTATACAAATGCCCTCACGCTTTTCAGGCAGTTTATCATTAACAATCTCACCATTGCATTTTGCAAGAAGCAAAACCCTTAATCCTTTTTTAGCGTTTTGTTTAACAATAGTGTCAATTTCATGATTTTTGCCTTTTATAACATATTCTGGCGCACCATAACAATAAGTTTCACCATTTTTAAATGTAACCGCACTTAATTTACGCGTGCTGTTAAACGGCAAAATGGTTTTGGGGGTTAATTCCTTACTATATCCAAAATGCGTGGCTAATGCACGGCTGGTTTGATTGTTATCGTCCAAGGCAGTTAGCATCGAGCCCATAATCTCTCTAACATCACTATTCACTCCAGCTTCTAGTTGGATAACACTAAACACTTTCATAGTGCCATCGGTTATTGTTCCTGTTTTGTCTAAACACAAAACATCCGCACGCGCAAGCATTTCTATTGAATACAGGTCCTGTACTAGCGTTCTTTTGTGGGCTAACTTTATAACACCTACCGCTAATGCCACACTCGTTAGCAAGAACATTCCTGCAGGAATCATGCCAATTGCAGAGCCTGCGGTGTTTAAAATTGCTTCTCTTAACCCAAGGTCTTTATAAACGCTTTTGAATGTAAGTACTGCAAGCGGAATAATAATTATACCGATACACTTTATGATAAGGTTTAACGAATTTAAAAGTTCGCTTTTTGGTTTTTGATATTTCTTTGCTTTTGCAGTAAGTTGTGAGCTATAACTATCCTCGCCCACCTTATCTACTTTACAATAGCATTTTCCGCCAACAACATAACTGCCACTAAATAGTTGGTCACCCTTTTTCTTTTTAACGGCAACGCTTTCACCAGTTAGCAACCCCTCGTTAACCTCAACTTCGCCCTCTACAACAATTGCATCTGCACATATTTGTTTTCCGCTTGTAAGCATCATAATATCATCCAAAACAAGTTCTGTAACAGGGATTTCCTTTTCAATCTTATCCCTAACAATGGTTGCTGTTGGGCTAACAACAAGGCTTATTTTTTCAATTGTTTTCTTTGCCTTAATTTCTTGTATAATTCCTATTGCTAAGTTGGCCAAAAAAGTTAACATAAAGAAAATATTTGAAATTGGTGCACCCACACAAATTAGCGCAATTGCGATACCAAAACAAAGCATGTTAAAAAATGTGAAAATATTGCTTAAAAATATTTGAGCATAGGTTTTAACATTTTTATTTTCAATCACATTCACATAATTTTCGGCCATACGTTGTTCAACTTGTCCTTGTGATAAGCCGGTTTTTGTAGAGGGATTAAAGCGCGTTATTTTAGAGATATCCACGCGTTTTTTGTTTTTCTTCTCTTTCCTTTTTTCAGCTTGTGTTTTAACCTTTTCTGGCTTAGCCTTTTTTTCTATTATCCTTGGAGCTTTGTATGTAACACCATCCTGAACAATAACGTTTGGGTCATTTTGCATTTCTGTTACAACGCTTTTAAGTTCATCAGTTGGTGGAACTTGAACTTTCGCGTCTTTAGTATCTTTAACATCCGCACTTTCAGTAATGCCCTCTATTTCATTTATAACATCATCTATATTACGCCTTACAACACGCTTTTTAGGTCTAGCATTATTAGTTTTAGAACTTGAACTACTATTTTTCCTGATTGTTGTGGATTTTACTGTTGTCTGCTTTTCTTTTTCAACTATTTCACTCATAATTTTTCCTTTAATCACTTGTAAATTTTGTTTTTACACACAATTTTATGATTATATCATAATTCATTATAACATATAAATTTATTTGATATAAAGCTAAATTGCATGATTTTTAATTTTTTTTATATTCCAAATACCCATTTATTTGCTAATATATTAACTTTAAAACAAATTTTTATATCGTAAAGGTGCAAATTTTTATTATAAAATATAAAAACCACCTTTATCAAGGTGGTTGTACAACGTAATTGGTACTCCCAAGGGGAATCGAACCCCTGACTTTGCCGTGAGAGGGCAACGTCTTAACCGCTTGACTATGGGAGCATATTAAAATTGCAATAGTAATATAACACATTTTTTTTAGAAAGGCAAGATTGTAAATTGCATTTTATAAAAAATTTGATAAAATTTAGTTAAAAAATTGTGTAATAAGTAGAAAAAATGTATAATTAAAAAAATTTTGGAGAGCAAAAACATGATAATATTAAGAAATTTTAGTAAATTATTTTCTATATTAGGTTCCATAATGGCCTTTGTAACTGTGGGAATAATAGGTCTTATATTTTTAAACGATGGCGTAGTTTCATTTTTACCTGCAGATATATTAACCACACTAAAAACAATTAAAGAGTATATGGTTTTGTTTACATTAATTGTAGTAGGTATGGGTTTTGCATGTAAACGCTCAATTATTTTGTTTGTGCCTTTTGTAATATTTTCGGTTTTAGCAGTTGCATTTTCGTTCCCTGCGCTATTTTAGAAGAAAAAAACACTTGAAATATCAAGTGTTTTTTTATTGTAAACAAATTTAAATCTGTTCTTCTTCGCCCTCATGTTTTTTTCTAAAGTCGGCACGACCACGCTGAACATGGTCTAATATAATTTTTCTTAAACGTAAACTTTTTGGAGTTACTTCTAAAAGTTCGTCGTCGTTTAAAAATTCCAAACATTCTTCTAGGGTTAAGGCTCTTACAGGTTCTAGCCTTAAAGCATCATCACTAGCGGAAGAACGCATGTTTGTTAGCTGTTTACGCTTGCAGACATTAACAACAATATCGTTGCCTTTAGGGTTTATTCCAACAATCATTCCCGCATACACTTTTTCGCCAGGAGTTATTAGCAAACGACCGCGCTCTTGACTATTAAATAAACCATACTGAACAGCCTCGCCATTTTCATAAGCAATTAATGTGCCCACGTTTCTACGCTCTATGTTGCCCTTAAATGGTGCATATTTTTCAAAAATCGAGTTCATAATACCCTCACCACGGGTATCAGTTAAGAAATTGCTTTTGTATCCAAATAAACCTCTGCTTGGAATAATAAACTCCATTTTAATGCGGTTTTTATTTGAGCTCATGTTAACCAGCTCGCCTTTTCTTATACCCATTGCATTCATAACACTGCCTGAACAATCTTCTGGAACATCAATATATACGCGTTCAAAAGGCTCATGTTTAACGCCATCTATTTCCTTAATAAGCACTTTTGGCATACTAACTGCAAATTCGTAGCCATCACGACGCATATTTTCTATTAATATAGAAATATGCATTTCGCCCCTGCCCAAAACTTTAAATATATCCGGGCTATCAGTTTCCAAAACTTTAAGCGAAAGGTCTTTTGTTGCTTCTTTTAATAGACGTTCACGCAAATGTCTTGAGGTGTGATATTTGCCCTCTTTGCCAGCAAATGGCGAGTTGTTAACCATAAACGTCATCTCAACGCTAGGTTCGCTTATTTGAACAAATGGAATAGTTGTAGGATTATCTATATCACTTAATGTATCACCAATAGTAACGATATCACTACCGGAAACGCACACAATATCTCCGCAACTAGCACTTTCCACAGGCACACGCTTTAATCCCTCAAACAAGAATAAATTTGTAACCTTAAACGAACTTTTTACATCCGCTTTATGATAGTTTGTAATGTTTAAATTTTGACCAACAGTTACGCATCCGCTTTCTATTTTACCTACTGCCAGCTTACCCAAGTAATCGTTTTGCTCTGCAGAGCTAACTAGCATTGCAAAAGGCGAGTTTTCATCTCCTTTAGGCTCGTCAATATAATCAATAACCGTTTTGAACAAAGGCTTAAAATCGGTGCCGGTTTGGTTTTTATCCAGCGAAGAGTAACCAAAACGACTAGATGCAAAAACAAAAGGCGAATTTAATTGTTCATCAGTAGCGTCAAGCTCCATAAACAACTCCAATACCTCATCAATAACCTCATTAACACGAGCGTCTTTGCGGTCTATTTTGTTTATAACAACAATAACCTTATGGTTAAGTTCCAAAGCTTTTTGAAGCACAAAACGTGTTTGTGGCATTGGACCCTCAAAGGAATCAACTACCAACAATACTCCGTCTACCATCTTTAGAATACGCTCTACCTCGCCACCAAAA
This sequence comes from uncultured Christensenella sp., assembly GCA_964564685.1. Classification (GTDB taxonomy): domain Bacteria; phylum Bacillota; class Clostridia; order Christensenellales; family UBA1242; genus UBA11490. The sequence continues at coordinate 58,009 of CAZMBC010000005.1, read as the reverse complement.
TCGGCGTGGCCTGGGGTGTCTATAACATTAATTTTATAACCTTCAAAGTTAACTGAAGTATTTTTGCTTAAAATTGTTATTCCTCTTTCTCGTTCAAGGGCGTTACTATCCATAATCCTATCCTGAACTTCTTGATTATCTCTAAACACACCGCCCTGTTTAAGCATTTCGTTAACCAAACTTGTTTTACCATGATCTACATGGGCGATTATTGCAATGTTTCTTATCTTACTTTTTTCCATAAATTTTTCCTTAAAGCATTTAATATTATTATAAAAACCAATGTAGTATAACACATCAAAATAAAAAAAACAATGTGTAACACTAATTTTTTATTTTATTTGCATTAAAAAAAGATGCTTTAAAGCATCTTTCTATTTTACAATAATATTTATCAGTGAATTTTTAACAACTATAACCTTAACCAGTGTTTTTCCGGCAATTTTTTCTTTAACAACATCATTTTCAAGTGCTAGTTTTTGAATTTCCTCGTTAGAAGCAGTTGCTGGGAAAAGTGCGCGGTTAACAATTTTACTATTAACTTGCAGGGCGAACTCCACTTCATTCTTAACAAGTTTACTTTCGTCCCAAACTGGCCAAACAGCGTCTTTAAATTGAGGTGCAAAGTTTTGTAAAGTCCAAATTTCCTCGGTTATGTGAGGGGCAAATGGACTTAAAAGAAGCAATAACGTTTTATATTCTGCATGGTTAACCTTTCCCAATTTTGTAATTTCGTTAACCAAAATCATAAGCGCAGAAATTGCTGTGTTAAACTTAATACCATCAATATCGTTTGTAACCTTTTTAATGGCGGTGTGCATAGCTACTTCAAGTTCTTTAGAATACTCGTTACCTTCCACCAAAATATTTTGCATGTTGTAAATTTTGGTTATGAACTTGTTGCAAGCCTTAACGCCGTCATCGCTCCAGTTAACGCTTTGGAAATAATCACCCATAAACGCCTCCCAAACACGCAAACTGTCTGCACCATATTTGTTTATTATATCTCTAGGGTCAACAACATTACCCAAACTTTTGCTCATCTTAACGCCGTTAGAACCTAGCACCATACCCTGCCCTATGCGTGATTTAAAAGGCTCGCTAACAGGACTTAAACCAATGTCATACAAGAACTTATTCCAAAACCTTGCATAAAGCAAATGTCTTGTGGTGTGCTCATTTCCGCCATTATACAGGTCTACAGGAAGCCAACTTTTAAGTGCATCCTGGCTTGCAAATTCGTGGTTGTTGTTAGGGTCGCAATAGCGCATAAAGTACCAACTAGAACCTGCCCAACCAGGCATAGTGTCGGTTTCGCGTTTTGCCTTACCTCCGCATTTAGGACATGATACATTAACCCAGTTATCAATAACAGAAAGAGGGCTTTCACCATCAGCTGTTGGCTCGTAGCTATCTACAATTGGCAAAGTAACCGGAAGTTGTTCTTCAGGCACAGGTTGCCAGCCACAATGTTCGCAGTATATCATAGGAATAGGCTCTCCCCAATATCTCTGACGGCTAAAAATCCAGTCACGCATTTTAAAGTTAACCTTTTTTTCTGCAACGCCCATTCTTTCCAATTTTTCAGCAATCTTTACCTTGGCTTCCTCTACAATAAGCCCGCTAAATTCTTCGCTATTAACTAGGTGTGCGTTAACGCCCAAGTAGTCGTTCTTTTCATAAGCACAACCATCTTTTTCGTTTTTGCCCTCTATAACCTTTATTAAAGGAATATTGTGTGCATTTGCAAATTCATAATCGCGTTGGTCATGATAAGGCACTGCCATAACACCACCACAACCATAGTTTGCAAGCACAAAATCTCCCAAATAAACGGGAACTTCGCGATTGTTTGCAGGGTTTATTGCAATAATACCTTCTAGTTTTATACCTGATTTATCCTTATTTAACTCGCTTCGTTCAAAATCGCTTTTGCGTTTTGCTTTGTTCACATACTCTTGAACTTTGTCCCAGTTTTTAATCCTAGACTTAAGCTCGTTTACGATAGGATGCTCGGGTGCTAAGACCATAAAGGTTATTCCATAAATAGTTTCTATACAAGTTGTAAAAATATCAAATTTTCCGCCACCTTTAATTTTAAAAGTAACCTTTTCGCCTTCGCTTTTGCCTATCCAGTTTATTTGACTGGTTTTTATATGTTCCATGTATTCGGTTGTTTTTAAATCCTCTGCAAGGCGATCTGCATACTTGGTCATTTTTAGTATCCATTGCGCTTTACTTTTTGGCTGAACCTCACTATGGCACTGACAGCAAAATCCTCCCTCTATTTCTTCGTTTGCCAAAACACCACAGTTAGGGCACCAGTTTACAGTGGTTTCCTGTTTTTCTGCCAAGCCGTGTTTATAAAACTGCAAAAACTGCCATTGCGTCCATTTATAATACTCAGGGTCAGCTGTTGAAATTGTGCGGTCCCAATCAAAACTTAAACCTAGCATTGAAAGTTGCTCTCTAAAAGTGGCAATATTGCGTTTTACAATATCTTGTGGCAACTTGTGTTCCTTAATAGCGGTACGCTCAGCTTCCAACCCAAAAGAGTCACATCCCATAGGAAAAAGCACATTATAACCTTGCATGCGTTTTTTGCGCGCAACTGCATCCATAGCAGAATAACTTCTTACATGACCAGTATGTAAGCCCTTTCCACTTGGATAAGGAAACTCCACTAAAATATATGCGTTTTGTTTACCCTCTTGATTGTTGTTAACAGCAAAGCGTTTTTCCTTTTCCCAAATATTCTGCCATTTCTTTTCAATACTCTTAAAGTCCATAAAACTCTCCTAATGCTTTATATATTAGCACTATTAAAATAAATTGTAAATACATTAAGAAGCTTTCACCACATAAAATCAAACAAATTATATGCTTAAAAGTAAAAAAATTAGCATTAAAAAGTAAATAAGCTTGACTATTTATTTGTTTAATTTTATCATTAATTAAATGTAATTACAAACACTAACTTTAAGGAGATTACATATGAAGCAATTTAATACAATAAAAAATCGAAATAATTTAATACCATTGTTTTTAGCGCTTTCGCTTATTGTTAACGAAATAATGTTGTTTTTATTTTTAGGGCTGGGATTTTTACCACGCTATGTATGGTTTGATGTTTGCGTAGTTACAATATGTGTTGGTATTTGTGTTGCTTTACCAAGCTATACCAGTAAAACTATTTTTTTGTGGTTGGCTATAGGTCTGCAGTTTATTTTAAACCTTACTAACATTGTTGTTGTTAGCGCCACAAACGAAATCTTTTCGTTTGAAATGTTATTTTTGGCGGGCGAAGGTTTGCAAGCCTTTGACATCTCTTTTATTGATTTTCCAAAATGTTTTATGTTAATTGGTGTGCTGATAATTGAAATTATTATTTTTATGCAAATTAGCAAACTTAAATCAAAACCTTTGCGTTATATAAATTACAATTTGCCATTAGTTCTTGCAATTTTTATGGGATTTAATGCACTGGGCTTTGGTGGATACGCTCTACAGAAAGTTAGTTTAACAGAAGCAACAGGTACATATTATATGTTTGAAAGCGACAAGTACTTGTACGATAATCTTTCATCCAAGTGGGATTGCTTGCAAAGATTTGGTTCAGGCGGACTTTATGCAAAAAATATTGCTCGCTTAATTACTGGCAGGTCACTAACAGAAGACATGATTATCGAAACAGCAAAATATTTGGCAAGTGGTCAGCAAACATCAAGTGAGGTATTTGGTGTTAGCAAAGGAAATAATGTAATAACTATTTTGTTGGAAAGTTTAGAGTGGTTTGCAATAGACCCCTACTTTACGCCCAACCTTTACAGCTTGTTTTATACAGATGGCATTACCCTAACCAATTTTTATGCCAATAACCGTACTAACATCAGCGAAGGGCTTGCGCTTGTTGGACACTATCCTAGAGAAAACCCTATTAACATTGCAAATGACAATGTTATGAATGTTTTACAAAATGAGTACGAGCAGTTTACACTTGCACAAAAACTTAATGCGCAAGACTACAAAACACTTTATGTACACAACAATGTTAGTTGGTTTTACAATCGTGATAAAACACACAACAAAAACACAATTGGATATAATGATTTGTTGTGTTTGGAAAATATGGATAAATTGGATAATTGGGTGGATTTTGATAGTGACCCAAATAATGAATTTTATAATTTTTATAACTGGACATTAGATAGCGAGGTTGTAGCCAATTACAAGCAAGAGATGTTTCCTTTAACAACAAGATTTTATACACACTTTTCTACAATTTCCAGCCATGGTGGATATGTAGAACGACAAAATATTTTGCAATATTACAACCTACTTACTGCTAGCGTTGAGGAAGAAAATGGCACATATAACAACATGTGGGAGTTCTTAACTAATTTAGGCTATGTTAAACCCAAAACCGAAAAAATGCTAGATATATTTAATTGGTATAAAAGTCAGGTAATGGATTTAGATAATGCCATTGGAATTATGATGGATTATTTAAAGCAAAACAACCTACTTAACAATACAACCATACTTTTGTTTGCCGACCACAACGCCTACTACAATGGATTAAGCAATACAGTAAAGGGATTGGAATATAATGTTCACGAGCACAACACAAAACTATATCATATTCCAGCAACAATATATGATGTTAAATTAAAAACTGCTTTAGAAAATGCCAATAACTTGTTTGTTTCTGACAATAATATTAATAAGCTTGACAACAATATTATACAAATAGACAAATTCAGTACAACATACAACCTTTTGCCTACAATGTTAGATATATTAGGAATTACATATAATCCTAACTTTTATTTAAACACAACAATATTTACTAATGAAAATTATTTAAAAATTTTTCAACCAAACATTAGTGGAACGCCATACTTTAACAACAAGGTGTACATAAGTTTTGATAGCGTAAAATGGCAAACGGAAGACGCTACAATTGAAGATATTGAAAGCGCTAAACAAGATGCTTTAAGTTTGTATTATAAATACATATATCTAGAACGCCTTTACACATATCCTAAAATTTTAGAAAAATATTACAAGCTAACTCACTAAATTTTTTGGCACAAAAGCGGATTAGTTAAATATTTTCGTGATATAATAAATTTAGGAGGCGTTTACCATGGAGAGAGTTTATTTTGTTATAGACATGAAATCTTTTTTTGCCTCTGTAGAATGTGCCGAGCGCGGGCTTGACGCAATGACAACAAAACTTGTTGTTGCGGACGAAAAGCGCACCAACAAAACAATTTGTTTAGCTGTATCTCCCGCCTTAAAAGCAGAAGGGGTAAAAAATAGATGCAGGCTATTTGAAATTCCATCCAACCTTAATTATATAATTGCCCCACCCCGCATGAAAAAGTATATTGAATATGCTAGCGAAATTTATGGTATATATTTAAAGTATGTAGATAAAAACGACATCCATGTTTATTCTATTGATGAATGTTTTTTAGATGTAACCGACTATCTTAAAATTTACAAAATTAAAGCAAAAGATTTTGCAAAAAAGCTTATGCAAGAAATTTGGAATACTTTGGGAATTCCTAGCTCCACAGGTATTGGCACCAACTTATATTTAGCAAAAATTGCTTTAGACATAACGGCAAAGCACAGCCCCGACCGTATTGGTTGGCTTACTGAAGAAAAATATAAACAAACACTTTGGAAGCACAAGCCACTTTCCGACTTTTGGCAAATTTCCACCGGAACAGTAACTCGCCTTGCTAAATACGGAATTTTTGATATGGAGGGCATTGCTAAAGCTAACGAAGATATTTTGTATAAAGAATTTGGAATAAATGCAGAATTGTTAATTGACCATGCTTGGGGTAAAGAAACATGTCTTATGAAGGACATTAAAAATTACACTACAAAAGCAAAGTCTATATCGTCCTCACAAATACTCCCTTGCAACTACGACTATGCGGATGCTAAAATTGTTATGCGCGAAATGGTGCAAAATGGGTGTTATGAATTATATAAGCAAGAATATGTAACAAATCATCTGCGTCTATTTATTGGATATGGTAACTCGCGAGAAAACAACGCCAAGGGGTTGGCACGACTATCTGTTAACACCAACCTTTATTCTATAATAGGAAAGGAAGCTGATGCACTATTTGAAAAAATAGTTGACAAGAATAGACCCATCCGCAAACTAGGTTATGAGTTTGGAGATTTAATGACAATGGAATACGAACAGTATGACTTTTTTACCGATATGGCAAAAATACAGAAAGAAAAAAAACTTGTAGAAAGCGTGTTGAAAGTGCAAGAAAAGTTTGGCAAAAACTCTCTTTTAAAAGGTTTGGACCTAAGCCAAAAAGCCACCCAGCGCGAAAGAAACAACACAATTGGAGGACACAGCAGTGGAGAAACGAATTAAAATGTCCCGCGAAAGCCGTGCCAAGCAATTTGCACCTTTTGATGCCTTAAAAGGTTTGCAAAAGGCACTAAGGCAAAAGGAGCAAGAGCACGAACAGAAAATGCAACCTAACACCGAGGAATACTTTGATTAAGCCCTTATGCTTGTATAAGGGCTTTTTGTTTGTAAATTAAACGCTAATGGAAGATGTATCAAGTTGACAACAAGAAGTTTTTACTATATAATTTACTCGAAAAACTAACGACATTTACATTTCAAGGAGAAAATAATGGATATATTTAATAAGGTAGACTCCGATTTAGAAAAAGTAATGGTTAATTACGCCACTTCACACGGAATTGAGGATGTTTTGCAGTTGGCAAATATTCGCTTTGTTATTCCTCCGATAAAAACGGGTGCGGATTATTCCACAAACGCTTCTATGATTTTTGCAAAACTATTACACACAAATCCCGCAATTTGCGCAGGAGAATTGGGCGAACTAATTAGTAAAATTCCTTACATTAAACAAGTTGATGTTCTGGGTGGATATATAAATATACTTTTTGCGGACGACCTTTGGAAGGATTTTCTTACTGGCATTTTGGTGCAAGGTGAAAATTTTGGAAACGGCACATCCGACCGCAAGGTTTTGTTAGAGTTTATTTCTGCAAACCCAACTGGTCCACTTCATGTGGGACATTGCAGGGGTGCAATTTTAGGACTCGCCCTATCCAAGATAATGCAAAAAGCCGGATATTCAGTTACAAAAGAATATTACGTAAACGATTATGGTGTGCAAATTGCAACTCTTTTAAAATCGGTACAATTCCGCTACGAACAACAATTTGGCTTGCATATAAATGAAAAGGTGCCCGAGGGTTGTTACCCAGGTAGTTATCTTGTTGATTGTGCAAAAGACCTTGCAGAAAAATATAAAGATAAATTTTTAAATTTTTCGCAAGAAGACTTTTACACCCAACTAAAAAGCGAAGTTGTGGATGCAATGATGGAGATAATTAAGTCTGACCTCAAACTACTTGGCTTGGAATTTGATAGTTTTGTTTCTGAAACTAAAATTGTTGAGGATGGTAAAATTGAAAGCGCAATAAACTATTTAAAAACCAAATTTCAAACAGTTGAGAACGAGAACGGAACAAAGGAAAAACTTTGTTACGTTTACGAGGGTTGTCTGCCACGCCCTCAAGGCGGAAGTGCCAGTATGGATGACGAGGAAGAATCTAATTACTCTGAGCTTCCTCAAACACTTTTCCGTTCTACACTTTTTGGAGACGACAAGGACCGCGTTATTGTACGCGCAAACGGTCAAACAACCTATTTTGCTTCGGATATAGCATATCATAAGGACAAAGTAGACCGCGGATACACCGATCTTGTTAACATTTTTGGTGCAGACCACAGCGGATATGTAAAGCGTTTATCTAGCGCAGTTGAGGCAATTTCGGACGGCCATGCTAAAGTGCATGTGTTACTTTGCCAAATGGTCAGTCTTGAAAACAATGGCGAGCCTTTCAAAATGTCTAAACGCAAGGGCACATTTGTGTTACTTTCAGACGTTGCAAAGGAAGTTGATGTGGATGAACTTAAACTGTTTATGCTTTCTAAAAGTGCCGATACACAAATGACTTTTGACCTAGTTAAAGTAAAGGAAAAATCCAAGGAAAACCTTGTATATTACATCCAGTACGCACATGCTCGCACAAACTCGTTGCTTAAAAAGTATGCCGAAACTTTTGGAACAGAATATCAATTTTCCCCTGAAGATTTAAACGGTCTTATTGAAACTTGCCCAAAAGCAATCAAAGAGATAATTGTGTTTATGGCAAAATTTTATGGCGTTGTTAGAACATCTGCCGAAAAGCAAGCACCTAACCTTATTGTAGACTATTTAAAAACGCTTGCTTCAATGTTCCACTCGCTATGGGGCGAAAATTTTAAACTTATTGACAAAAACGACCAATTGCACACTGCAAGTATGATGGCATTTGTAACTTGTGTAAAAACTGTTATTGCCAGCGCGCTACAGTGTTTAGGAATTACCCCTAAAGAACAGCTTAACAACGAGTAAATTGAATAAAATCAAAATAACTACATTCAAAATTTAATTTATTAGTTCATAAAAAAAAGACACTTTTTTAGAAGTTTGGATACACCCAAAACAATATAGTGTCTTTTTTTTATAAAATCAAAAAATATTTAACTCGCTGAATTTGCAACAATCATAATTCAAATTGATTTAATCTATATTAACACCTTTATTAAATAATTTTTTACATAAAAAGAATTGTGATATGGCAATGCCAAAGTAGGCAATTGTTGCAATAATTAATATTAAAATAAATGAAGATTGCATCATTTTAATGGCAAACAATTCTGGTAATTTGCCTAAAATTGTGAAAACTGAAATCACTAGCAAAAGCGTAACAAATAATGCACCTAGGTAATAAATGGCAAACCATACAAGTCCTTTACTTATACGTTTAGAATTGTAACTATTTCCTTTAACGATAGCACTAAAAGACATACACAAATTAGCACATATTTGAGAAAATACAACCAACGCTATTAAGCATATAAAGCCCAGTGCCGACATATTGAAGCCTGAAACAACATTTTCAAAAACCGCAATTAATGTAATTTTTAGTGATGTGCTATAAAACAATATTAAAACACTTAAAACACATACAATAACACTTGATAATATCACAATTAAAGCAGAAAGCATTTTGGATATAAGCAATTGAGTTTTTGTTACGGGAAGAGTGTGAGTAAGATAACTTTCATCTTTATAAAAATTAAAAATAAATGCCCTAATAATGTGAGCAAAAGTATTTACAACTATTGCAATAATTGCAGAAATGCATAATGATAAAAATACTTGACCTAGTATGTATATAAATTGAATGTTTTTACCAATATGTATTATTCTTGCTATAGTAGCTAACCCAATTGCTATAGCATAAAAATACACAAGAAATCTTAACATTCTTTTTAAATCGTATTTAATTAAGTTTTTTATCATTTTATCACCTCTCTAAAAAGACTGTTAATCGATTTACCATATACATCTCTAAGTTTGTCTGCATTTCCATTAAGAACAATTTTCCCTTTATCTAAAATAACAACTTCGTCTAATATATTCTCAATGTCCGAAATTAAATGTGTTGTTATAAGCAAACTTGAATTTTCATCAAAGTTTGATAAAATTGTTTGCAATATGTAATCTCTTGTGGATGGGTCAACTCCACCTAACGGCTCATCCAAAACATAAAGTTTTGCTTTTCTACTCATTACTAAAATTAGTTGAAGTTTCTCCTTCATACCCTTGCTCATTTTTGATAAACTTGCATTTACATCTAAATCCAATTTTTCAAGAAGTTCTAATGCTTTTTCTTTATCAAAATCAGCATAAAATGTTTCAAAAAATTTAAACACATCAAATACAGTTTGGTTGCTTTCCAAATACGTTCTTTCTGGCAAAAACGAAACCTGTGTTTTTGATTTTACACCAATTTCCTCTCCACAAACTAAAATTTTTCCTTCATCAATAGTTAATAAGCTATTAATCATTTTAAGTATAGTTGTTTTTCCACTGCCATTTTTTCCTAAAAGCCCAACAATCTTCCCAGATTCTATAGTAAATGAAACATTGTCAATTATCTTTTTATTTTCAAAACTCTTGCTAACATTATTTATTGCTAATATATCCATTTTTATTTTTCCCCTTTTAAAACATTAAGCAATTGCGACTTATTAAGCCCAATTTCTGCCATTGATTCTATAAATTTATCAATACTTTTTTTTATCGTTTTTTCTCTTATGTTAATTATTAAATTTTCATCAGTTGTAACAAATTTTCCGTTCGTACTTTCCGTATAGATTAGCCCCATGTTTTCCAACTCAACAAGCGCCTTTTGTATAGTATTTGGATTAATTCCATACTCTAACGATAAAGCCCTAACTGATGGTAATTTTTGATTTGGTAAATATTTTTTTCCTATTATTTGCATTTTAATTTTGTCAATTACTTGTAAATAAATTGGCAAATCACTTTCAAAATTAAGTCCCATATCCTATCTCACTGTATTACTTAACTAATACAATAATGCACTTTTAAATTAAATATGTCAATTAATTTCGTTGACATTGTTTCATTAACTCAAGATTTAATTTATTAGCGTTCTTGATATGTATCAGCATGCTCACTTAAAATAGTAATTAAGATAAAAAATGCTTAAAATTATAAAATTTCACACTTTTCTAATAATAAATAGCACTTTTAAAAATAAAAAGAGTATATCGTATGTTGATATACTCTTTTTAGATTGTTACAAAAACTTTAGTTTTAGTAGTGTTTAGTAGGTGTTTTTTGCACTATAATTAAACTACTACACATTAAACTGATGGACGAATTTCCACATTTTCTCCAAACAGGCAAACAAGCGGACTGTTCTCCGTAACGCTTAAAATTGGCGTTTTTTGATTTGCAACAATAGGATTGCTAGCGGTTACATATCCCAAAACACTTCCTTTTGCCAACACATAATATCCACTGCTTTGATTGCTTGGCAAAGTAATCCTTATTTTGCCTTTATCGGTTTTAAAGCCATAATTTGTGTTTTGTTCTTCTTCAAAAGTTTTCTTTTGACTAGTTTCTTTCACACCATAAAGCACTGCATTAATGTTACCTTTTCCAGTACTGGTAGCATAAACGCTTGCGCCTTTGCTGCTTACTTCTATGCTTCCGTTTTTAGTTGTTATTTCGGTTTTATATTTGTTGGTTTCATCCAGGCTTTTTACGTTAACATCCCCGCTGTTGGTTATAAATAAGCCGTTTTGGCGATATTCGCCAACAGTAATATTGCCATAATCATTAAACAAGTTTAGCGAAGATGATGCTGAAAGCGCATTTCTACTATCATTAAAAATTCCGCTTGTGCCAATTTCGATATCCCCATGGGTATTGGTAACAGAGCCAGAATTTGTACAAACACCTATTTTTATATCGCCATAGGTGTTTTTAATTCCATATTTGCCTAAAAGTTCATTTATCTCTATTATTGCACTTTCGGTTATAATTGTAGATTCGTAAGCCTTAAACTCCTCAAGGTCATCCCCAACAAGTGTAGTAGTGTCGTTATAGGTATAATTTTCGCCAGAAACATTAACGTTTGTTGCGTTTAATTTGTTTATGCTTAAGCCACCAGTAGTGGATTTAAAAACAAATCCATTTTCATGATTAACATTAACTATATCTGCATCAAAACGAACATTTGTACCTATAATTTCTATTCCAGCGTTTGCATTTAGTGTTTTGAATTTATAATCTGCACGAGTGGAATTTAATATAACTTTTTCAAGCAACGTAACACTATCATAGTGAGTAAAGTCAACTATGCCACCTTCGGTATATAAATTAAGGTTTTTTAGTTTAACATCCTTTAATTCCTTTCCGTCTTCAACATTTGCGATACCCTTAATACTTATATCTCCACGTTTTGTTGAAACAGAAATATTTGAAACATTTAATTTTGTAAAACTATCATTTTGACTTTCACCATTTATGTTAATATTGCCGTTTCCGCCTGTAATGTATATATTGTAATTAATTTCTTTATCAAAAACTTTGTGCGGAATAGAAACATAAAAAGCATTACTATCTCTAAAGGCAACTGCGCCATTTGGTTGATTTAAGGTTAAGTGGTATTCTAAAACATTAACCGTTTGAGTACTAGTAGTATCCATAACGGTGTTTAGTGCCATCTTTTTTAGCGATACAATTGGTGTAGTTGTAACCTGAAATTTTCCACCGGTGGTTTTCACAAAACCAACATAGTTATTTGTTACGTACGATGATATTTTATCGTTCTTTGTTTGCAAATTAAGGTTAAGGTTATAATCTCCGCTGTTTATATAAAAATTAACAACAGGATAGTTGCTATCAATTTTTGAAGGAGTACTACCCATAGAATTTACGCTATAATCGGATAAATCAAAGCTCTCAAATATTACATCTTTGTAACTTATGTACTGAAAGTTATATCCAAACAAGCTAAAACTTGGGAAGATAAACATCAAACCCATTAAAACTAGCCCTAACATAACTAACGCGCCAAGTATTATCAAAGTGTAAACTGCAATTCCTTTAATAATTTTCATAACTTTATCCTTTGAAATTTATTAACACTATGTAAAAATACCATTAGAATTCATAGGTGTTATAATAATTATAATATAAAAAATTACAAAAATCAAATATTGATAGCCATTAATATTCATTATTGTGCCAACAATACGTCATATATACGGGCAAACTTAAATAAAATAGCCTTGTATTTTAATATTTAAAATTAGCAAATTAAATTAGTTATTTTTAAGTTAACAAAATGCAATAAAAAAAAAGAGCACTAATATAAGTTTCTTTTGAAAACATGCTCTTTTTTTAAATGTTATATTTTATTGTAATACTGCTTTAATTCTTCTTACGCCAGCTGACGAACTTTCTTCCTTAACAATTTTAAATGTACCCAGTTGGCCAGTATGTTCGGCATGTGGACCACCGCAGATTTCTTTGCTGATGTCTCCAATTGTATAAACGCTAACAATATCGCCATATTTGCTATCAAATATACCCACTGCTCCGCTGTTACGCGCTTGTTCAAGGCTCATTTCTTCCTTAACAACCCTAATGTCTTGTTTAATTGCGCTGTTAACGTCATTTTCTAACATCTTAATTTCTTCAGGTGTTAGTTTGCGGTCAAAATTAAAGTCAAAACGCATTCGTTCTAGTGTAATATTGCTACCGCGCTGATGTACATCATTTCCAAAATGTTTACGCAGATATGCGTTAAGCAAGTGAGTTGCCGTGTGATATTTTGCATAGCCAAAGTCACTGCCAGCAAGTCCGCCCTTAAATACTTGGGTGTTGCTTGCACGACTTAGCTCTTGGTGCTTTTTATAACTTTCCTTATAGCCCTCAACATCCACTTTAACACCGCGTTCCTCTGCCAATTCGCAAGTTAACTCTAACGGAAAGCCAAATGTATCGTAAAGCCTAAATGTTGTTGCACCATCCAAAACATTGTTTTGCGCTTTATTTACGGCTTTATCAAATTCCTTTAAACCTTGATTAATTGTATTGTTAAACTTTTTAATCTCTTTAGTAAGTTCTTCTTCAATAGTGGACTGTGCGGTTACCAAACGAGGGTAGTAATCTTTAAAGAAATTTACATAAACCCCCACAAGTTTTACAAGGTCAAAGGCATTTATGCCAAGTTTTCTAGAGTAATTTACACTTCTGCGGATTAAACGGCGAAGCACATATCCTCTGCCAACATTGCTAGGTGTTGTAGGAATCTCATCCCCCATAATCATTGTAGATGCACGCAAGTGGTCACAAATAACCCTAAACGCCTTGGTGTATTCGTCGTTATCATTATATTGCTTTCCGCTTAATTTCTCAAGCGTTGTAATTGCGTCTGCAAAAACATCACATTCATACACGCTTTTATAGCCATTTACAACACAAACTGTGCGCTCTAGCCCCATACCTGTATCAATGTTTTTTTGTTTTAATTCCTTTAGTTCGCCACCCTCTTCATAGCGCGCGTAACCCATAAATACATCATTCCAAATTTCCAAATATCTGCCACAATCGCACGCAGGCGAGCAGGATTCGCAACATTTTTCTTTATCCGTTATATAAAACATTTCACTATCTGGGCCACATGGTCCAACTTCACCCAACGCCCACCAGTTGTTCTCTTTAGGAAGCACAAAAATGTTTTCTTCTTTTATTCCACATTCTTTCCATGTGTCATACGCCTCTTTATCAAAAGGCAGGTTATCATCGCCCGCAAAAACACTAACGGCAAGTTTTTCAACTGGCAAGTTTAGATATTCTTTGCTGGTTAAAAACTCAAATGAATATTTTATTATTTCCTTTTTAAAATAATCGCCCAAACTCCAACTGCCAAGCATTTCAAAAAAAGTAAGGTGACTACTATCGCCCACGCTTTCAATATCGTTAGTACGTACGCATTTTTGATAGTCGGTTAGGCGTTTTCCCTGCGGATGTTCCTGCCCCAACAAATATGGAACAATTGGGTGCATTCCAGCAGTAGTAAAAAGCACCGAACCATCATTATCTGGAACAAGTGAAGATGAAGGTATTTGAGTGTGATTTTTTTCAGTGAAGAATTTAATCCATAAATCTTTAAGTTGTTTAGTTGTAAGTTTTGTCATAACATTTCCTTTTTTACGAGTATATATTACCACAAGCTTGCTTTATTTTCAACTTAATTGCTTTTAGTTTTGTAAAATATCCTTTTTATTTTTATATTTTTTGGCTATGTTACGCGGGTTATATTTAGAAAAAATATAATATCCCAAAATAAGCGCAATTTGCACACCAACAAACAAAATTAGTGCCAAACCCGTTTGAACAGAAAGTGTTTGGGTTGTTTTATTGGGGTCAAACTTAATAACATCCAAAAGCCCACCTATTACAAGCAATGCAAGAGAGTTTGCAATATTACACGAAAAAGTTAGCATTCCGCTATAGGTGGCGGTTTTATTTTGTCCTAACTTTTTGTTTTGTTTTATAATAATGTCGTTATATATGCTAGTGGGCAAGGAGTATAGCGCACCGCTTCCAAATCCGCAAACAAACACGGATATTAGTATTAAAAAGAACGCAACTTTGCCTAGCGACTTTCGTAATAAAAACAGCGTTATTATGCAAAATACCCCCACTACAGATACAAACATTGACGAAAGCAATGCGGGTTTTTTGTCGTGTTTTTTGCTAATATAAAACCAAAGTGGCTGGGAACTTATTGTGCCTAGGATAAGGCTTGCCAATAAAATAGTTATTTGTTTGCTTGCAAAGTTAAAACAGTAGGTAAAAAAATGCATGCCCACGCTGGTTAAAATTACGCCGCTTAACAAAGAGATTGAGTATCCTAGTATAATGCATCTTTGTTGCGTGTTTTGTAACGAAGAAGCAAAATCCTTCCACATCTGTTTAAACGAAAATTTTTCTGTAGGCAATGCGGAATTATGAATTTTTACACATTTTCTTGTGCCAAACACACATATCAATCCACATAAAATACAAATTGCGCTGGTGATAATTGCCATATTCCTGTATCCCATTGGATTAAGCTGACCCACAGGGAAAGCCTCTGTGTTGGGCAAAAAAACATAAAGCAAAAGTGAAGAAATTATCATGCCCAAAAGCAAAAAAATAGTTTTGCTAATTTGCACAACCGTTCGCTCGTGATAGCCATAACCAATATCTGACGAAAGCGCCATGTATGGTGTGGAATAAAGGGTGTTAAAAGTTTCAATGGCAATTAATCCCACAAGTATCCATAAAAACTTAATTCCAGTAGAAATATTAAGCGGCACAAACCAAATAAAAAGGTTAACAAGCGCCATGCCAAATGTTGCAAAAAACATATAGCCTGTGCGATTTCCAAACCCCTTTATGGGATAGTGGTCGCTAATAAAACCCACAATAGGGTCAGTAAAGCCGTCCCAAAATGTAGAAATTGCTATTGCCACACCAACTAGCGTTCCTGGGACTTTTAGCACACTTGTTCCATAGAACATAAAAAAGTTGGTTATAGTTTGACCAATTACGCTATAACCCAAATTTCCTATTCCATACACAAACTTGTTTGCTTTTTTTCGTTTCATAAAAAATCCTTAAATATACCTTGTGTAATTTAAGGAATTTTATTTTTTATTTGTTGTTTTATACGGATAAAAATTTACAATTTTATATTTAAAACTAAAATAAAAATAAAAAAGCTAATAAAATTAGCCTTTTTTTAAAATATATCGTCCACAATATCACTTTCCTCAATTGATGTAACAGGTGGAATATCAGCATCACTTGGCATATAAGTAGGCGGTGCAATTGGTTCAGTTGCTTCTAAACTTTGTGCGTTGGCATCTTTTTCCAAGTTAACAAAAGTTGTAATAGATGGCAACCACTTAACTTTAACTGTGCCTAAGCCACCATTACGGTGTTTAGCAATAATTATTTCGGCAATATTGCCTTCTTTTTCGCTTTCTGGAACATCATTGTACATGTCGCCACGATAAATAAAGATAACAATATCTGCGTCTTGTTCAATCGCGCCACTTTCTCTTAAGTCAGAAAGAATTGGGCGGTGGTCCTTACGTGCTTCAACCGCACGCGACAACTGACTTAACACAATTATAGGCACATTAAGTTCTCTTGCAGCAACCTTAAGCGCCCTGCTCATTTCGCTAATTTCCTGTTGGCGATTATCTTTTGCCTTGCCTGAGCCACTCATAAGTTGTAAATAGTCAATCATAATAAGATCCAAGCCCTGCTCGCGTTTTAGCTTTCGGCATTTGCTTAAAATATCCATTGGTGTATTTAGCGAAGAATCGTCTACAAAAATATCCGCACCTGCAAGTTTTTCCTTGGCGCTCCAAAGAGCCTGCCATTCCCTTACGCTCATTTCGCCCTTTAATGCTCGTTCCATATCCACATATGCAATAGAGCACAAACTACGTTGAGCAAGCTGAACTTTTGGCATTTCCAGCGAGAAAATTGCGCATTTCTTTTTGCCGTGAATTGCAGCGTGGTTAACAATGTTCATCGCCAAGCTGGTCTTACCACAACCAGGACGCGCTGCCACCAAAATTAGGTCAGAGTTTTGCAGTCCGTTAGTAATTTTATCCAATCCAAAAATACCCGTAGAAATTCCACGCAAACTGTTTTTATCCTTTTGGATGGTTTCAAACTTATCCATAACCTCATCTAATGCGTCGTTAATTGGGGTTAAATTACTGCGCTCTTCGTTTTGGCCAATTTCAAAAATGTTGCGTTCAGCATACGCCAAAATATCTTCCTTATCACCACCGCTAAATGACTTTTCAATTATGTCCTGCGAGGCAGAAATAAGTTTACGAAGAACGCTATCTCTTTTTACAAGTTCAATATAGTGCTTGTAGTTGCTAGCGGATGGCACGATGTTTGTTAATGTTGTTATGTATTCCAAGCCACCCACTGCATCTAGCATGTCGTTCTTTTCTAATTCATCACATAAAGTTACAAAATCTATGGGCATGTTGCGTTTTTGAACATCAAACATGTTGTTAAAAATAATCTTATGCGCTTCCACATAAAAATCTGTATCTTTTAACTCGCTTAAAATATTATAACTAGCATCTTGGTCTATTAGCACACATCCCAAAACGCTTTGTTCTGCCTCAACGCTATGTGGCAAAACTCTTACATCTTTTTTGCTTTTGTTCATTATACTCCCTCTTATTTTTTGGTTTTTTGAGTAGATTTTATGGTTTGTTGCTTCGTTCGTTGTTGTTTTTCACGTAAAGCAATCTCTTGTTTCTGCTCCAGCTTTTTGGTTTTAAGCTTTTTATCTATTACATCAGATAATATCACAGCTGTTAACAAAATTGCAATATAAATTAAAATTCTTATCCACGATTTTGCGTTATTTAAAACAACGCCCACCAAAATTAATAGGGGAAAAGCCACCAAAAATGCTATACCATATTTAATTAACCCATGTTTTATTTGTCGTTTATCAAAAAAATATCTATCCGTCATTTTTATTCTTCCATTTGTTCAGTTTCATCTTCGCTTTTTACAATTTCAGAGTACTTCTTTTTGTTGTGAATTTTTACTATAAATACCACTACAAGTGCCACAACCAAACTCATTGATAACGCCAATGCCAAAATGTACCAACTACTGGTTGTAGGAGAAAGATAGTAAAACTCTAACTCAAATTCCTTTGCCTTACTTATACTCATCTCCCACAAGTGACATTTATAACCTTCAATCGTGTCCACTACATCCGCATTGGATTTTAACCGGTAGTTTGTGCTGCCGTAAATTTGTGTTAATGTAATATCGTCCTCTCCAAATTGTGGGCATAGGGTTTGATACTTTTCGTAAACATTTTGTCCGTTAAAAGTGGTTTTTGTTACATCACCAAAAAAGTTACTTGATTTTTGCACATATTTGGTTAAAAAATCCGATTTTTGGGTCTCCATTCCGCCAGATGATTCCGAATCATCGTCATCACCCGTTGCGCCATAAGCATACTCCATTATTTCACTGGCAGTATATTGCGTGCCATTTTTAAACAATATTTCGTACGATACTTTGTATGTTTTTGTTGCAGGGTCTATTATTCTTGTTACGCTATCATTTAACTGAATATATGGTCGTATTGCATAAAACAAGGCGGGATTGGTTTGTTGTATAAAACTTAAATTTGATTTTACAATATTCGCAAAGTTATCATCAATATCGTTCTTAACCACATCCAATAAGCTTATTATCTGCTCGTCCGAAAGGCCTTTAGAAGAAAGCTTGTCGTAATCAAGTTCCACAGTTATCTTGTCTAATATCTGCCCCAGGTCGTCTATTCTGCGCTGATACTCCACATTTGCACAACCCGCAAATACGCACGTACAAAGCAACAAAATTATACAACATAGTAGTTTTTTTATTTTCATTATATCTCCATTTGTTAGCCGTATATAATTTTAGCATATTAAATTATACATTATAAAATTTTTATTTTCAATAAGTTTTAGTAAATATAGCAAATTACTTCCGACAAAAATCTAGTTATTTGTTATTTTAATGCAAAGATATCCCTTTAAAAAGTTGCGTTAAAATATTTGTTATATTATAATACATTGTATGGATAAAGCGGTTAAAAGCAATTATCTAGGAACAAAGTTTTCGCTAGACAATTTAAAAAAAGACAAATTAACCATAATGAAAAACAGTCCAACCCTTAAAAGTTATAGCGTGCAGTTGGTTGGAAAAGATGTTTTGCAAAAGGTGTATTATGATACGCCCGATTTTTATTTATTTAATCGCGGAATTGTGGTTAATATCAACTCCTTTAAAGGCAAATCAAACGCCGAACTGGTGGTTAGGTATGAAAGCGAAAAAAAGCGTATTGCATTTTTAAGCAACATCCCAGATACTTTTGCCATAACTATCCCAGCAAAAGCAAATATTTTAAACTACTCCGAATTTATTGCGGAGGCTATTAGTAATTTACTTCCTAATGGAATTGAGGTTGACGCCGAACAGTTTTTACACAAATGCGCGCCTGTATTCAAAATTCTGAAAAAACGCGAAAGTTACAGGGTTATCCACATAAATGGTCTTAAATGCATGTTCTTCTTTTCGCAGGCAGAATATTCCACTTCGCTTAATCGCAGAAAAACTCGTTTGGAACTGTTCGAAATCGAAAGTTCTACTATAAATCTTAAGAATGACTATGATATGCTAGTTAAATTACTTAAGTTTGAGTTTCCTAAACTTATTGAAATTGAGCATAGTGATTTCATTATCTCTAAAGAAAATTTATTAAATTAATTAACAAGTCCTTTTAAATAAGGATTTTTTATTTTTCCACTTTTTAAATTTGTATAAAACATCATTATGGTATTAACTATTATAAATGACTGATTTTATTTTTATTTACAAAAATAACTTGATTTTTATGTTTATTTGTATTATACTTATTTTTGTTAGTTTAAATAGCAATGGCTTGACCACATCTTACGCCACTTTAGCTTGTGACTTCGTTTAACCATAAAGGCAATTAAAGGGTATTTATCTCCCATCTTATGCTTTAATCAAGTATTCTATGGAGAGTTGGTTGAGCGGAAAGAAATGACTAAATGTCATTTCAACCTGACGCACTAACATGATGGGCTTAGGACGAAACTTGCTTTCGACCGCTCATTGCAAAAACTTAATATCTTATGGAGAGTTGGCTGAGCGGTCGAAAGCGGCGGTCTTGAAAACCGTTGAAGTGAAAGCTTCCTGGGGTTCGAATCCCTAACTCTCCGCCAAGAGAAGTCTAAAGTGATGTTTGCTTTAGGCTTTTTGTTTTTTAGAAAAAATTGACAAGACTTAATAATTGTGTTAGCATAAAAAAGATAATAAAAAGTTTTTCTACAAATTCAATAGGAACATTATATGGAAATTCGCAATCTATCTGTTAAATTACTTTCATCTAAAATTATAGGCAGGTTTTTAGAGCGTTTGTATTTTGTCCATAACTCGTGTACTTTTATTGTTTCATCATAATAATCAGCATAAGGTACTAGTTCAGTATCTTGAATAAATTTACAATTTGTTATCAAGAAAAATCTGTAACTGAATAATGCGTCAATTTGTTTAATTGATATTAGTCCTTGTAAAATCAAAGAACTTAACCCCTCACACCAAATTAAATAGTTAACAAGGCCTTTTTTTAATTCTTCATCAAAATCTTTGTCTGTTATTTCATAATTATCCAATGCTTTATCAAGTAAAGCAAATGTGTCTTGACAATTGTATGTATCATAAAAAGATTTACTATAATCCATCATGAAAGATGCCTGATTGATTTGCTTATCCTTTTTAAACTGAAAAAATAATGCAATCGCACCAATAATTGCTGTTAAGGTTGTAATTATAGAAATTATGTTTTCCGAATAACTAGTTAAAACAGTGGAAAGCAAAAAACCTATAATTATTAAAAATGATGCAATGATTGTTATAATAGATACTCCTTTATTTTGCATAAATTTACTCCTTTTGTGATTGATGTTGATTTAGACTTTCGTGTTCTTTTAATGCTAAATATTTATTATTCCAGCTTTCTAGTGGCAAAGAATTCAAACTTTTTGAAAAAATTAAAGTATTTCCTTCACTAACCCATTCGTCTTGCTTATTTGTATATGGTTCACTTATCATACCCTTTTTTTGATAGAATGGTATTGCATTTGCGTTACTAATATCGTCAGTATACAGCCTTAAAGTGTTAAAACCTAATTTTTTTGTTTTTTTATATGCAAAATCAAATAACTTACTGCCTATTCCTAATTTCCTATAATTTTTGTCAACACCAAACCAGCCAAGCCATGCATCTTTAGGATAAATTTTATAGGAATAAAGACCAACTATGCCAACAACTTGATTATTAAAAACCGCAAGCCAATAATTTAGCAAACAATAATTTTCGGCAGTTTTCCCCTCACTTGCAAGAGTAATATCCATAGCTCCACTTTCTTCCGGGAATAAT
Organism: uncultured Christensenella sp.; assembly: GCA_964564685.1. Lineage (GTDB taxonomy): Bacteria > Bacillota > Clostridia > Christensenellales > UBA1242 > UBA11490. The sequence goes on along the minus strand of CAZMBC010000005.1, from coordinate 36,484 downwards.
GTTTCTTGCAATTTTATTGCTTGTTTAAAATTTCGCCTATTCAATTTTACTATTTTAATTTTTTTCATAGGTCCCTTTAATACGTTTGACTACTTCTAATAAGGGTAACAAAATTATATAAAATTGTCAAATTAATTTAATTAAGCAATTCGTTTTGTTGCAAGTTTGCCGTCTGTTTGATATTCTAAAAAAAAAGGAGAAATATTATGGAAACACAACTTAAAAAATTAACAATGGAAAACAAAAAAGAAGCACTAAAGATTTTAGTTGATTCTTTATATGAAGATGAATATTATAGTTCTGCACCAAAACAAGATTTATATGATTTATATGATGAAATATATGACATTGCTGTTAAGAACGGAAGTATTATAGCAATTTACGAAAAAACAACAGAAAATATTTGTGGTGTTGCCGTTTTTATTGATATTGATAAAATTAAAGATGATGCTGATACATTTGATTTTGTTTTAGGCGTTGAAAATGAAGAATTTAGAGAAGGTGTTGAAAAATTTAATGAAATAATGCTTAAAGATAATTCATCAACATATCTTTATGGAGTTGCTGTTGATGCAAAATATCGTGGTCAAGGACTTGGCATAATATTACTCCAAGGTTCTTTTGATATTCTTGTAAATCAAACTGTTTATGCAGATGTTACACACGATTCCATTCTTAAATTTTATAAAAAAATTGGCTTTGAAATAATTCCTGCTGCAAATATGTTTTTAATTAAAAAAGAATGTAAAAAAGCATAAAGTTAACTTTAGTAATTACTTTTTTAAATATTAGTAATTACTTTTTTTCTTTTATTGAATTGGCGGAATAAGTATGTAAAATCTATTGACCAAATTTTATAGCAATTCTAAAATTAAAAATCACAAACACAAAACTACTTTTTTTGAATATTGGTTTCTCCACTGACAACGTATGCATTATTGAATTTAAATTCAATTATATTTGTAAGTAATACTTTTGACTTAAAAACAAAAATTGTGTTATTATAAGCCGTAAAGAGGTAAACGTGAAAGCAATAAATAAAATTTTTAAGATATCACTTGTATTTTTGATTGTGTCAATGAGTTTATTTTGTGTTGGCTGTAGTGAAAAACAAAATGAGGTAGTAGCTATATTACATGCTGGTGGCGCTTATAATGGCTTAACTTACCTTAATGCACAAGAAACATTTGATGGCTATTATAATCAAGGATACAGATATTTTGAATACGATTTACAACTTTCTTCTGACGGAAGAATTATAGGAACACACTGCTGGGAATATTTAAATATCCAAAATAGTGAGATGATTACCTATGAAGAATTTAAGGCATTAAAATTATCTAATGGACTTACTCCTGTTAACGAAGAGTGGTTAATGGAAACAATAATTGCACACCCAGACGTTAAAATTGTAGTTGATGCTAAAATGCCAACAACTGAACAAGATGCGCTTGTGTTGCAAAGATTAGAAACTTTAGAAAAAATATATAATTGTGACATTTCTTCAAATATAATTCCAGAAGTTTTTAGCAAAGAAATGTGGGATATCGTAAAAGAAACAACGACTTTTGATAAATACTTTTTTTCTCACTATAAAGTTTACTATTCTGTAAATTATATTTTAAAAAATTTTGATGATGAACGAATATATGGAATAGCCTTTTCAATAGATAGCGATTCGTATTTTAAATCACAAATACATCTATTTAAAGCTGCAGGCAAAAAGATTTTTATTTTTACTGCTGTAACAGAAGATGATGTTGCAAAAGCAATAAAACTAGGGGCTGACGGAATATATGTTGATGACGTGTCTATAATGTAAGCTTGTAAACTAGCTTTAATTAAAAGTTTCGTGTGATACATTTTAACAAGAAGAATAAAAACTTAAACTTTAGTATTTTGAATAATTTTTAGGAAAATTAAACATATAAAAAACAGGCCAAGAGGTTTGTACTCTTGGCTTATTTTTTATTTGATTATTCTTTAACTTTTTTCTTCATAATCACCATGGCTATTAAATAATATACTATTGCCTGTAGTAATAAAATTGCTACCTGCCACCACAAAACTACACCATTAAACATCATAGCATTCATAAGGCTTACAAACGGAACAACTGGGAAGCAATATAATACTATTTGCAATAATACTGACGTTGCCTGCACATTAATCATGGTTAAAATAAATATTGGCAAAACGATTGTTAACATATCACAGAATATAGTGGCTATCTGACTTTTTAGCGTGCTAAATATTAAACTTAAGCAAATTACTGATAGCACAAATATGCTTGCAAGAAGCAACATGAGTAGAAAATTAGTTTGCAAAAAATGTGGAAAAGAGTTAAGTGCAGATGCAAAATTCTGTGCAAATTGCGGTGAAAAAACAGGAAAATAGTGTGCGATAAAGCATTTTGTGCTATTTATACTTATCAAATAAACAAATTTCAAAAAGTCATTATACAGTATACGTTTAATGACTTTTTCTTTTTAGAGCCAAAATCATATTTCTCTTTTTTTAACCAAACAAAAGCAATTTAAAATTGAACAATAGTTATCTAAAAATTAGTCAACTTATTTTAATTTGGTTGATAAAAAAGCTGGAATATGATAAATTATTTTTGTTATCTAAGGAGGATTTTTATGGAAGAAACAACTAGCAAAATGCCACTTATTGGAGAAAGAGCACCCGCTTTTGAAGCTGTAACAACTCAGGGCAAAATTAAATTTCCGGAAGATTATTCTGGTAAATGGGTTATTTTATTTTCACACCCAGCTGACTTTACACCGGTTTGTACAACAGAATTTATGACTTTTGCATCAATGCTTAAAGAATTTGAGGCCCTTAACACAAAGCTTATTGGACTTTCTGTTGACTCGCTTTATTCACACATTGCATGGCTAAGAAAAATTCAAGAAATTGAATGGAATGGAATGAAAAATATTGAAGTAACTTTCCCACTTATTGAAGACATTAGGATGGAAGTTGCAAATAAATTTGGTATGATTCAGCCTGGTGCATCAAACACACAAGCAGTAAGAGCGGTTTTTGTTATTGACCCACAAGGCGTTATTAGAACAATTTTATATTATCCATTAAGTTTGGGCAGAAACTTTGATGAAATTAAAAGAATTGTAATTGCACTTCAAACTGCAGACAAACAAAATTGTGCAACACCAGCAAACTGGAGACCAGGAGATGATGTTATTGTTCCTACTGCCGGCTCTTGCGGAACAGCAAAAGAACGTATGGAAAATCAAAATGAAGACCAATATTGTCTTGATTGGTTCTTATGTTTTAAAAAGAACAAATAACACACTAAACTAAATATTAGTTTAAAGTTTTATAATCAAATTGTTATAAACAAATTGTTTTTTGAATTAAAAAAATATATTTTATTTAGTAAGTTTATATCTTAATAAATTGCAAGACTAGGTTAAAACCTAGTCTTTTTTGTTATTTTGATATAATAAAAAATTTCTACAATTAAAACTAATTTTTTATAAATTCTTCCAATATTTGACAAATGTAAATTTGTTTATATAATAGATACTAATATTACACTTAGGAGGAAGTATGAATTATTTTTTTGATTTTGATAACATTATAACAAACAAGGTTGATTGGTTTTTTAACATTAACCACTTAATGCTTATTTTAGGAATAGCAACATTTATTGTAATGAGCGCATTCCTATTACACGCAAAAACAGAAAAGGGCAAGAAAATTACACGAATTTTTTTGGCAATTGTTCTTTTTGTTTTTGAAGTTTCAAGAACAGTATACAAATATTTAATGCACACAGCACATGGTGGCACAGCACAAAATTTTAATTGGTGGTGGAACATTTCCTTTCAAATGTGTGCAATTATGTGTTGGACCACTATTATCACTTTAATATTGAGTGCATTCCTAAAAAAGGAAAATAAGTTTTTACAATTATTGTACAATATTCTTTTCGGCTGTGCAATGATTGGCGGAATTTTAACATTCTGTTATCCAGATTGTATTTCTGAAAGTTATCCTATTTTGCACTTTATAAACTTTCAAACAATTTTAGTGCATAGTTTGCTAATTTTTGTGCCTATATATCTAATTGTTAGCGGACAGTTTAAAGTACAGTTAAAAAATATTTGGAAAGCTTTTGTCGGTTATGTTTATGTTGGTGCTGTGGCCATGACTGCTTCTATTATAAGTGGAAACAACTTTGCATTTTCTTTAGAATTTGATTTAATTGATTTGGGACTTCCTTTCCCTTGGCACTTGCCTGTGATTATGATTATCTTAACATCTATATCTGCACTGATTTATGGCGTTTTTGAATTGATTAGATTTATAAAAGGAAGAAAAACCCCACATACCACTCCAACAATAAAATCTGGACACATTTTAACAAAAGCAACTATTATTGTTGCAAATGCAAGCGGAATAATTTTTGGTTCTCTTATTTTATTAGGCATAGCATCTCTTATTGGATTAGGCCATAAAACTCTTTTAGGACTATTATGTTTATTAGGATTAGCTTACATGGTTATGATGTTATTATTTGCAGAACATCATCACAAATATTTAAACGATAATATGAACAAAAATTGGAAACACTATTTGTTAATTGTACTTACATTGGTATTTAACTTGCCAGTGGGAATATTGTATTTAATAGATTTTACATTAAGGAATAAAAAAGAAAATGTCATTTAAAGATTTTTGGACAGACGAAAACAATCCCAAACTAAACAAATCTGAATATCTGTACAATGCACGACATATTATTGTTTTAGCACTTATTTTGCTTTCTTGTGTGATTTTAACATTAATCTTTAAAAACAAAAGCGAAAAAACAAAAAGAATACTTTTGAAAGTGTTTGGTTGGATATTTTTATTTTTTGAAATATTATCCAGGCTTGTTAATTTAATTATAGCCGAAAATTACACGGTTGAATCTGTTGCTAAAATTATTTTACCAATGCATATTTGTTCCGTTATGGTTTGGATATTTATTATTAGCATCTTTACAAACAAACAATTTCTATTAAACTTTAGCGTTATTGGTGGAATACTTGCAACCACTGCATTTTTATTATACCCAGCAGTAGGATTAAACAGAGTTTATATGAGTTTTACTTGCATTTACAGTACATTCTCTCATTCACTTGGATTTATATGTTGTTTTTTACTTATGACATTGGGCATTGTTAAGTTTGAATGGAAAAAAATTTGGCAACCCTTTGTTTGCTTTACATTAATGTTTAGTTGGGGTGCTCTTCTAAACTTTGTAATCTTTCCAGGAAGCGACTATATGTATATGGTTAACGACCCATTAGAACTTAATCTTAACTTTCCATATCAAATATTGTATGCTTTATTAATAGCTGTTTATATTTGTGCTTTTTATTTTATATATGGTATTATTAAAAAACGAAAAACAAGTTAACACAATAGAAACTAACTAAATAACAAGTAAAACTAAATATTTTAAAGTTATTTATTTGAAAATAGTGATTTTGATATTATGCAATAAGCAATAGAGGTGAACAATGAAAATCTGTTTCGTACGACACGGCGACAACATAAACGACAAGCTAACCCGACTTGGAAAACAGCAAGCTAAGCTAGTTTGTAACGACTTATGCTACGAGAATATAAGTAAGATATATTGTTCACCAATGCAACGAACTATGGATACTGCAAAAATAATAGCAAAGCATTTAAAACTTAAAAACATTGAGATATGTAGCGAAATAACCGAGCGACAACAGCCTAAAAACCAAACTGTTGAAGACCCCGAAATAATTAAGTATAATGCAAACTACCTTAACTACACATTTAGCAATAAAAATCCCGAGGGTTGTAAAGAATTTTGCGAGCGCATTTTTAAGTTTTTGGATAGGATAATTGCCGAACACAAACTTAAAAACGAAAATATTGTTATTGTGGGACACAGCAGTATGGCATATGTGCTTAACGCCTATTTTACTGGCTTGCCTAAGGACAATAATCTTGTTTGGATACGGTTAGGAAATTGTAGCAAACTGTGTTACGAAGTTAAATAGAAAAACCTTATAATACGCTAGTATTTGACATTAAGTTATCACTATTTGTCAAAAAAATTTAAGCCACATAACGACGGGTGGAGCATAGACTAATAAAACAAATTAAAATAATTTATGATTTATACAAATAAAGTCAAACAATTTATTTTAATTATAATCAACTTTTAAATGCACTTATATTAAACTATTTTGTTTTATATAAGTGTTTTTTTGTTAAATAATTATAAATGATTTGAAAAATACAGGTTATTAAGGTAAAATATAATCACTTTTACAAAAGCTAACAAACTATTGAGGATATAAATGTTTACAATAAACACCACTTTTGCAGTAATAATTGCTATACTTTGTTTTGTGTTAATTCCTACCATTTTAATACTTGCAATAAAAAACAAAAAAACATTATTTATAGTTGCGTGCGTATTTGCCGCGTTGTTTTTTGCCGCGTTATGTATATGCGTGCTTTCTTCCGTGGCCATTACAAAAGATGTTGTTACAATTAAATTTGTATCAAACGGCCAATGGTGTGCAAAAAACATAAACTTTTCTTTTAGTAATTTGACCAAGACGGATGTGATAATAAATTTATTAATGCTGTTCCCTTTGGGAGCATTTAGCACTGTAATTGCTTTACGCAAAGATTTAAAATTTCCGCTTGTTTACGCGTTTTTGATAGGGCTGTCTGTGGGATTAACTATTGAAACATTACAGTTTATTCTTCCAGTCAATCGAAGCGTTCAATTAAGCGATATCATATTTAATGGAATAAGTGTTTTAATAGGCGGAATTTGGTTTCGGATTGTTTCGTTATTTAGAAAGAAACTTTACAAAGATGAACGACAAAAAAATTTAAACAACCTTTAAGATATTACACTTATAGTAACAAAAAGCATTATTGCCGATAATGCTTTTTTTAATAAATTAACTAGTTTTAGTTTTTATTTTATAATATTTTTTATGAATTACAGTAGCAATACTTAATTGTGTGTTTGTTTAAATGTTTTCTGCTAAAAACATACTTTTAAATTTAGGATTGTTTCTAAATAATTGGTCAAATGTTCCTTCATCTTCAATTTTGCCATTATCCAAAAAGAAAATATGGTCAACATTTTTAATTGTAGAAAGTCGGTGCGCCACAATTACTATTGTGCTTTTACCTTTTAAAGCATCAATACTTTGTTTGATTTCTTCTTGCGCAAAGTTATCAAGCGAACTTGTGCTTTCATCAAAAATAATTATTGCAGAATTTCTTAAAAGTGCCCTTGCAATTGCCAGTCTTTGTTTTTGTCCACCAGAAAGTTTTATGCCACTTTCACCCACCTGCGAATTTATACCCCTTGGCAAGGTTTCTACAAACTCGGATAATGATGCTTTTTTAATTGCATTATCAATTTCTTCCTGCGTAGCATCCGCTTTCGCCAAAAGCAGGTTTTCTTTAATACTCATATCAAAAATATACGGAAATTGATTTACGAGAGAAATAGTGGAACGTAGTGAGTTTTTGTCAAAATCTTGTATGTTAATGTCATCAATCAGCACTTCACCACTATCAACATCATACATCTTAGACATAAGATTAAGTATAGTAGATTTTCCACTTCCGCTTTTCCCCACAAACGCAACAGTAGTATTTGGCTGAATTTTAAAGCTTAGGTTGTTAAAAATTTGGTTTTCGCTAACAAGTTTTCTTTCTGATTCAGCAAATGGTTTTGTTTTATTATTATCAACAATTTCATATTCTTTAAAGGTATAAGACACATTTTTAAACTCTATTGCACCCACAACATTATTAACAGATTTTGTGCCAAATTTTTCGGTTATAAATTCATCCTCATCAAAAAGTGCAAACATTCTTTTGTGGCAAACTTTAACAGTTATAAATGTATTTGCCAGATTTCCCGCGCTATACACAACACTCCATAGTGATGAACGATTGGAATAAATTATCATAAATGCAGCAACAGTCATAAGCGCCTTATCTACAAGTACAACTCCAAGCACCATTACAAACAATGTTCCAATACCCACTAAAAAGTTGCGCACAAATGTAAATTTATAGTTTCTTTTATCCGACATATAGCGTTGATTACAAAAATCTTGATATCCTTGTTTAGAAACTTCACTTAATTTTGTTTCTAGCCCAAGTGATTTTATGTCCTTTTCACTACGCACAATTTCGGTTGTTAACGAGTGCACTTTATCACGCTTTAAACGAACACTCCATTTATCTTTGCGATGAATTTTTACACGATTGTATTCTAGAATAATAGCTACAACTAATATTCCTAATAATGCAATTGATACCCAAAGATTTAGTGTAAAAATATAAATTATCATTGCCAAGCCTGTTATGATTTCAAACAGCATATCAACAACATTTGTTAAACTACTAATAATTTCTGCTGGATCTTCTACTATTCGTTGAACAAATACTCCTGTGCTATGGTCATTATATGTTTTTGAATTTAGTTTAAACGCCTGTTTTGCTAAATCCAAGTTTAAATCAGACATAATTTTATTTGAATATTTTATGTAAATCATTTCTGAGCAACACCAACACAAACGCTGTAATGTATGGATTCCTATTGTTACAAGCAATAACGTAATTGCACCTTTATAGTCTTGTAAAGTTAACTCGCTCATAGTGTTTCCTAACATGATTGTGTATAAGACCGAACAAACTGATGATATTATTGCCATAAGCAAATATAGAAAAATTTGAGGTTTATATGGTTTTAAATAATTAAGTAAACTTAACTTATTGAACATTTTCTTCTGTTTATATTTCATCTATCCACCTCGCATTTTTTAAAATAAACAAAGTCCCTTACAATGCAGCAAAGGACCCATATTAGTATAGCTAAGAAATTTACAACATATTTTATATATCATAAAATACATTTTACTTGAATAAGATTAACATTCTAAATAATGCTTGTCAATAAATTTTTTTATTTTGCTACAATTTTATACATTTTTTTACAAAATACACACAAAAATCCTTTATTTTAAGGTTTTTTCTTAATTATCATTATTGACAACAATACTAGTTTTAATTATAATTTTTAATATCAAAAAATAAGAGGTAAATAATGAAGCCAGCAATAAAACAAGAACAAGAGCTTTTACACTTAATTAAAAGAGGTACATATTACAAAGTCAGCGAAAATGAAAACTATAACATATTGGATGCGATTAGTGCGCTTGATGAAAAATTTTCAGCAAATGAACAAAGCAAGGAGTTTTTTAGAACCTGCACTACAGATGTTAATTATGACATTATGGTTAAGCACCTAAACGCCATAATTTCCGATATTTCGCAAAAATCCAAGCTTTTACAATCAAGAAGGTGTAATTTAGAGCTATTTAGAGATGTTGTTAGCCAAACAGAATGTTTGTTGCAAAGCACAAAACATTTCTTTAATACATACATGACCGAACACGAAAACAGGCAAGGCGAAAACAGCATAAATGCAAAGTTGTTGGCGTTACAACATCAAATTCTTGACAATGCTAATATCAGATTGGAGGCTAACAACAATGGTGGATATGGTGTTAGGTTTGGGTCGAATAGTAGTTGTGATATAGAAACGTTTTGGAATATTGTTTTAAATGATAATCCCGCATTTTTTCTATCATACCCCGAAATTCGCGAGCAAATTAGTAACTTGATTCCACCATGTCAGGAAATGTTAAAAGGTCTTAATCCTTGGCAACAATTAGGAACAGGCAATGAATCGGAAGACCTAAAATGGTTTATTAATGTGGTGAATAACGCTTACGGAGCCAAGAACATAAAAGATTTATCATCCGTAAAAGAAAAAATTATTTTGCATGCACCAAATCATGTTAAAAACAATGTTAATTTTATTTCAACCTGTGTGGACAAATTTGGCTACAAAAACATTGAAGATATGTTTTCAAATTATGGCAATTCACGATCTGATCATTTTGCATTTGAAAAATACAAAATTCAACAGCTTATGAACAATGCACAATATAGAACAAGGGTTATGTATAATTTAGAGCATTTATCTGAAAGTCCTATTTATTCCATTAAAAACTTAATGCAATTGGGCATAAAAAATAAAGAGCTTTTGCCGGACGAATACAAACCATATTTTAAACAGTTCGATAAAGCTACTAAGGACTTTAAACAATACAGCGCTCTTATTAATGGCGACATATCAATTAACCAAATAAACAAGGAAACTCTTAAAAATCCAAGCAACTTCAATTGCTTTAAGTTAGCAATTCAAAACGGAATGCAACAAACGACATCAAAGCTTTGTGAAAAATATGGTGTAAATCAATACGAAACAGACTTAGGTACATTAATTAAATTTTTAAATATAATAGCAATAGACGAACTTACCATAGCACATAATGAAACTTCGGGCAAACCAATTAATACTAAATCCAATGCAGAAAGCAATATAAAAAAGCAGTTAATAAATCATGTACACAAGCTTATTAATACAGGAACTAAAACTAAAGCAAACAACAAACAAAACCTAACTAAATAAAAGTTGGGTTTTTTTTCTTTTTCGAAGTTTTTGATATTGACAAACCGTATCTTTGACCATATAATATACATACCATTAGAAAAAATACGAGGGAGACACATCATGGATTATTACAGCCAAAAGATTTACAACAAAATTATTAATAAAGGAAAATACTTTTCATATAAAGAAGGTCGTTATTTAAATATTCTTGATTTGATTTTAAATGGAAATTTAATTGTTTATGAAGAAGCAGTAATTGAAAAGATTTCGGATCAATATCAAAAACACCTTGAAAGACTTTTTGAAAGAGCATATAAACTAAACGAGTTTAGCACTTGGAAAGAAATTGGTGATTTAATTGCAGATACCGCACGTGCTATTAGTGCTCTAAACTCAAATTTATTGACAAAAAATACATTAGAAATATCAAATAACAATTTAAAAACTATACAAAAACTAATTGTAGAAAAACTTCAATCTGGAATATCCTTACAAACATCAGGAAAAGATAAACAGACTGTAGTTAAATTTTTTGATCGTGGAAATATTAGTATAGAAAATTTTTGGAAGATGTTTACATCATATCCACAGTTTGCATCCAATACATATGTGCAAAATACGTTAGCAAAACTTGTTCCCCTTTCAGATAAAGTTTTATCTAATTTTATTGTTTTAAATGCTTCAAAAGAAAACAATAAATTAGTGGAATGGTTTATTGACATTATTAATGAAAGCAATTTTAATCTTGAGCAATATGGTCTTAAACCACCTACAGCAAAAACAATTTTTAAGCTTGCACCATACAGTATTAAAGAAAATGCAAAATTTATAAGTGCATTTGTTAATAGGTATGGAATGAAACAAGCTGAACAACTTTATAAGCCATTTTACTACACCCCTTCTCTATCAAAAAAGAATTATCCAAACAATACAGAAACTTATTTTGCATTTAAAAAGTATCAACTTTCTGAAACTATGAACAGATATCCATCTAAAAAGTTAGAATTAAATACTTTGCTTAAAAGTGTAAAATTGTTTAATAATTTTGTAAAACTTATGAATATGGAAATTGTTGACGAAGCAATATTGCCTGATGAATTTAGCGTATATAAAGAAGCTTTTGTGAATTCCAAAAATTTATATATGGAATATTCTGCTTATAAAAATGGTGAAATTGCATTAAATGATTTGTCTGATAATATACTTAAAAACCCAAGTTTTTACAAAAAGCTTGTTGTAGCCACTAGAGCACTTGTACAAGAAGAAACTCAAAAAGCTATTAAAGATTCAAACTTAACCCAATCAGAATTGGAAAACGAGAACATTAAAGGAATAATTATCATTGAAACAAACAAATTACTTAAACAACGTCTTGATAGCCTAGAAGAGTGCAAAAATAATGCAAAATTCCAAAAGAAAATTCAAAAAGAAAAACCTATTAAGCAAGATGAACAAAAAAATCCACGTGTTGAAAATTTTGTGAAAATTATGAGCACTAAAGGTCGCGATGGAAGATAATAAAGTAAATATAACTTACAATGAAGAATAACTAAAATTAAAGCAATAGTGTTAAATTAATTAAATTTTGTAAACTGAATTAAAAAGAACATTATCACATAAGTGGTAATGTTCTTTTTTTGCAGTAATGAAAATGTTTTTATTTTTTATTAAAAGTATCCTTTAAAGAAATAGTGTTATTAAAAATCATATTATTTGGAGTACTATCTTTATCCATACAATAATAGCCATTACGAACAAACTGGAATTTATCTTCCACATGTGCGCTCTTTAAAAAGTTTTCGGCTTTTGCAACACATTCAGTAAGCGAATTTGGCTGTAAAATTTCTTCAACAGGTGTTCCTTTTGATAGTTCGCGAGTTGGGTCTACATACTCGTCCTTAACAAGGTTTTTAAAGTTACGAATTGTAATATCAAAGCAGTTTTTAGTAGATACAAAGTGTATTGTGCCCTTAACCTTAACTCCCGAATTATCGTTTCCACTTTTGCTATCTGGCAAATATTCGCATTCCAAGTGGTCAATGTTCCCGTTTTCGTCTTTTACAACTTTATTGCACTTGATAATATAAGCGTCTTTTAAGCGTACATAGCCATCTGGCTTTAAACGGAAATATTTTGGCGGTGGATTTTCACTAAAGTCATCGCGCTCAATATAAATTTCTTTAGAAAAATAACTTTCATGAGCGCCAGCATTTTCCTCGTTAGGATTATTTTGTGTGTATATAACCTCACCATCTTTATCGTAGTTTGTAATAACCACTTTAAGTGGGTTAAGCACAACCATAGCACGTGTTGCAACCTTGTTAAGGTCGTTTCTTATAAAATACTCTAACGCATTAAAAGGAATGGTGCTATCTGATTTGGTTACGCCTGCCGACATTATAAAATCCTTAATAGATTTGGCAGTATAACCTCTACGGCGCATGCCAACAATTGTAAGATATCTTGGGTCATCCCAACCCATAACAACGCCGTCATTAACAAGTTTTTTAAGAAACCTTTTTCCTAAAAGTACATTTTCCAGATTAAGTTTTGCAAACTCTATTTGACGTGGTGCAAACGGCTTTTTCCAGCCCTTTTCAATAAACCAATTGTAAAGAGGTCGGTGGTCTTCAAAGGAAATATCACACAAACTAAAGGTTACGCCTTCAAGCGCGTCTTCCATAGGATGTGCAAAATCGTACATTGGATATATACACCACTTATCTCCCGTTTTGTAGTGATTAACGCGAAGAATACGATACATTGCGGGGTCACGCATATTCATGTTAGGATGAGACATATCAATTTTAGCACGCAAAGTCATGCTTCCGTCAGGATACTTACCCGCACGCATTTCTCTAAACAAACGCAAGTTTTCGGCTATTGGACGATTACGATAAGGACTTTCAATGCCCGGCTCGGTTAATGTACCGCGAGTTTTTGACATCTCTTCCGCAGTTAGTTCGCAAACATATGCATCTCCATTTAAAATCATTTGTTCGGCAATTTCATAAATTTTTTCAAAATATGCCTCGCTTGCATAAATCATTTTTTTAGGAGTGTATCCTAACCACTCTAGATCGTGCATATAACTGTCAGCAAAGTCGCCATCCTCTTTTGATGGATTTGTGTCGTCCATGCGCAAATAAGTATAACCGCCAAACTTTTTGGCTGTTTCAAAGTTGATTATCCACGCTTTACAATGTCCTATGTGCCAATATCCACTTGGCTCAGGCGGGCAACGCGTAATAACCTGATTTGCTTTGCCTTCCTTAAGGTCGTTTATTATAATATCCTCAATAAAGTTTTCACCTTTAATATCTTTTAAAAATTCTTCCATAATTTCTCCCGATGATAATTTTATGCCATTTCTAGCGCAAGTTCTATCATTTGCGTAAAAGCATTTTGACGCTCTTCACTGCTTGTAACTTCGTGCGTTATTAAGTTATCTGAAACTGTGCAAATCGCAAGTGCATTTTTGTTAAGTTTTTGTGCATTTATATATAGCGCAGCGCTTTCCATTTCTACACCCAACAAGTTGTTTTGTTGTGCTTTTTCAACCTCGTTTTCATCTGAATAAAAGGTGTCCGAACACAAAACTGCGCCCGCATAAACATTGAGTTTTAGCGCATTTGCGCATTTTTTGCATTTTTCAACAAGCGTTTCGCTGGCATTTATAAAGCCCTCACCATTGTTTTTATAAAAATTTGCATAGTTTGTGTTACTAAACGTGCGCTGGGCAACAATAATTTCTTTTAGCTTTATGTGCTTCTGCATAGCGCCTATTGAGCCAACGCGGATAATGTTCTCTACACCATATTTACTAAAAAGTTCATACGAGTAAATTCCCATGGAAGGGTTACCCATTCCGCTTGCCATAACAGAAACTTTTTTGCCTTTGTAATAGCCAGTATATCCTTGAACACCTCTTACATTATTAACTAGCACTGCATCCTGCAAAAACTTTTCCGCAATCATCTTACTTCTTAAAGGATCACCCGGCATAATAACTGTTTTTGCAAAATCGCCCAATTTACAACTTATATGTGGGGTTGGTGTACTCATAACTTTCTCCTTAATGTTTAAATAGCATATTATTAGTTAAAATGCAATATTTTAAGCCAATTATTAACATTAATTATATCATTAACAATGCTGTATGTAAAATTATATTTTAATTTACAGCGCATTTTTTTAGTTAAAAATAAAAAATGCCATGTTATTTTTTATAACAAGGCATAATGTTTTATAAAACTTTTACAATATTAAACATACTATCCAAAACTAGCCAATTTTGTTTAAAGAAATTGTTAATAGTCCAATAGCTAACGCCAGCAAGGTTAAATTCGGGAACAAGTTCCAAGCGCGCCTGTGTGCTACGCGCGTTATCAAACCACACAACGTGACTTCTGCCGTTTTCGTCAGTATAGTTAAAGTAAGGTGCTTGGGAGGTGTTGTCGTAGCGAATTGTTGCGCCCTTTTCTATTGCAAGCTCGGTGGCGCGGTTATTTGTTAGCGTCATTGCTGCCGAGCCTACTGTATACGGAAGCGTCCAATCATATGCGTAGTTTGGCATGCCCATAAGAATTTTGTTGGAAGGAATTACGCTTGTTGCATATTTTAAAACCTGCCTTACCTGGTCGTAGGGCGAAATGGCTAGTGGTGGCCCATATAAATATCCCCATTCGTAGGTCATGATTATAACTCTATCTGCAATTTCGCCAATTGCCCTATAATCATGTGCTTCGTAAAGTATTCCCGCTTGATTATCTCTATACTTTGGTGCAACAGCAACACTTAAACGAAAACCCAATGGTGTTATTGTGTTTTTAAGTCTACGCAAAAATTGCGTGTAACTTTCGCGGTCATAAGGATAGATGTATTCAAAATCCACATCCAAGCCGTAATAATTTTTTTCTTGTAAAATGCTAACAACATTGTTTATAAATGTGGTTTGCACTGCCTCGTTGGTTAGTATTGTATGCGCCAGGTCAGAGTCAAACCCACCACTTTCGCCAATGTTTGTAATAACCATTAGTGGCGCAACATTCATTTGACGTGCGGATGTTATAAGGTTGTTTTCATATAATATGTAAAGCGAGCCGTCTTCCTTTGCTTGATAACTGAATATTGCAAGATATGTAAGATATGGCAGGGTTTGATTTAAAACACTTTGGCTAATGTTTGCAACAGCATATCCGTTTACCTCTATATCGCCGTATTCTTTATATGGTGTGGGAATGTTTATTATCTGCCCAATATCAATTCTATTGGGGTCTGAAATTTGAGGGTTTGCCGCAATTAATTCGGCAAGTGATACACCATATCGGCGTGCAATTGTATACATGGTTTCACGAGCACTAACTGTGTGCGGAAACGAACGCACATCCACCACTATATCCTGACCTATTGTTAAGGCATCACGATTAGTTATTTGATTATCCGCCACCAGTTTTTCTATACTAACTCCATACATATTCCCTATTTTATAAAGTGTGTCACCACTTCTTACGGTGTGTATTATCATATTATCTCCCTTTTTTTTGAAACTAGTAAGTATATATGATACACGGCCGTTTTGTGTTAAAAAAAGAAGGGTTTAGTTGCCCTTCGTTCGCATTCCTATTTGCTTAACATCATAAAGTAGGTGTTCTACATTTTCGTACGAAATATTATAACCCCTGCCATCTAGCATATAAAGTTTAAGATAAAACACCTTACCTTTTTTTGTAATTTTAAAGCTTGTTATGTGGTCTATATTTATAACAATTCCACCAATATCTAAAAAATTCATACGCACAAATCCTATAAAATAATTATAACAGCATTTGTTTGGTTTGTAAATACTGCAAGTAAATATTATGTCAAAATAGCACTAAGCAACATAATATGAAGTATGGGACTATTGAAACGCATTAAGCAAATTGACCCCGCAAGTGGCTCAAAACTGAGCATTTTGTTGTTTTATCCGGGCGTACACGCAGTAATTAATTATAGGATTGCACACTTTTTTTATAAAATACATTTTAAGTTTATTGCAAAAATAATAAGCAATATTTCAAGGTTTTTTACTGGAATTGAAATTCACCCAGCATGCAAAATAGGCAAGCGCTTATTTATTGACCACGGTAGTGGCGTTGTGATTGGAGAAACAGCGGTTGTGGGCAACGACTGTATTATTTATCAGGGAGTTACTTTGGGCGGAACAGGCAAGCAATCTGGCAAGCGCCACCCAACTGTAGGTAACAATGTTATTGTGGGTGCAGGAGCAAAGATTTTAGGGAATATAAAAATTAGAAACAACTGCAAAATTGGTGCAAATAGCGTTGTTTTGAAAAGTTGTTTGCCAAATTGCACGCTAGTGGGTATTCCTGCAAAATGCATTTTGCGCGCCTCAAAAAAATTAGTGTCCTTAAAAGTATTTGCTAAATACAAAGCCTCATCTAGGCGTGTTTTTAAAGGAAAAAAGAGAGCCTATTGAATAGGTCCTCTTCCAAAATTATTAAAAATAGTTGACTTAATTTTAGGTGAAGTTTTCATTATGTCGTGTTTTTCATCTGTTACTCTTGGCAGTTTAAAAGAAATATCTCCCCTTCTTTTATTGTAAGTGATTTTGCCACTAGTAATTTGTTCTTCTGATGGAATTTCCATAAAATCGTCACCCAATGCTTGTTTAACATCTTCTAGAGAAATTACGTTTTTTTCTGTAATATAATCACTATTAAACAATTCTTCGCTAATACTTATAAGCTTGCGAGCCACGAGATTTAAAATACACTTGTTAAGAATAGGGTGACTTAACGCGTTATCACTTAAATGAACGGTTGGATAAGTGTATTTTTGGTTAACTATTTGTTGGTTATAATACGAATTATCTTCGTTTACATTAATTAACTCGTCAGCGCCATTTTTTTGTGTTTCGCCAAAAATAAAAACATTGTTTGAGTTTATATATTTTGTTACATTGTTGTATATATCTTGCTCAGACTCATCTTGCAATTTTTCTACATGAAAAATTCCGCCAAAATACACACAGTCATATTTTTTAGCATCCCATTGTTTTGTTTGTTCGTTTACAACTGGCAAAGTTATGTGTCCTACTTTAAAAAGATTGTCAGGTTGGTCGGCGTTATATGGGCTTAATTTTGCTATTTCCTTAGCAAACATATAAATAAGTGTATTTTTACTAATATTAAACGCCTTGGAGTATTTATTTATCACTGCATTTTGGATTGCATGCTTATAAAGGTGATTCTTTTTGTTCACCACTGAATCAACCTTATCCAATATTTCAACAGAAACATCTGATAGGGTGTTTTTTATTTTTTCAAACTTGTTAGTTGGCTCGTTATGCGTTTTTATACCTAATTTGCTGTTTATAAGATTATTAATTGATTTATTTTTAAAGTCTAAATTATTTATCATATTATCCTCTCAAAATGTACCTATATTATACCATTAAACACTGGTTGTGTCAAGTAGTGATATGTTGGCAAGACCATACAAAAAAAACAACCTACAAAAGGTCGTTTTTATATTTTTTAATATTTTATACTTAAAACTTTTAGCCTCATTTTTGCGCCAGTTGCAGGAATATCTACATCAACAAGGTCGCCTTTCTTTTTGCCTATTAGTGCTTTGCCAATTGGACTTTCGTTACTAATCATGCCTTTTGTAGGGTCATTATCGTAACTGCCTGTTATTATAAATGTAAAGTCTTGGTTAAAGTCCAAATCTCTAACAACAGTTGTGCATCCTATACCTACTACATCATTATCAACTTTTAGTTTAGTAATAATTTTAGCGTTTCTTAAGGTATTTTCAATTTCAATAATCTCTTGTTCTAGTGCCATTTCCTCTTCACGAGCAGCGTCATACTCGCTATTTTCGCTAATATCGCCAAAACTGCGTGCAATCTTTATTTTGTTTGCTATATCTAAACGGCCTTCCTTTTTTAGGTATGCCAATTTATCCTTTAATTCCTGATATCCTTCTTTTGTTAAATATGTAACATTATCCATATTTTATTCTCCTAGTATTTGCAAAGTCTGATTTTTTGATTTCAGCGTATTATATATTAATTACTAAAGTTTGTCAATTATATTTTTGTTATATATATTATATTTTTTTTAACAATTTTATTCGCCTCTTTTATTTTTTTGCTTGTATTAATTATAAAAATATTGTATTCTTATTTTCAGAGGAATTTGATGTGAAAATTTTAGCAAAAATCATTACAAACAATAAGGTAGTTAAAGATTATGTGTATGAGGTAAAGGGTGATTTTGTTATACATAATTTTTTTGATTATGTAAACGATATATGTGCCCAACTTGATTTACCCGTGCCAATTATTTTAACTAAGCACATTAAGAATTTTTTACTATTTAATTCCACCTTTTTTACTAAAGACGACTTTGTAGAAAAATTTTTTGAAGATAAATTTGTATTAGAAATAATCAAGAGTTAAAAAGCTTACACCACAGTGTAAGTTTTTTTGTATATTTTCTACACATTATCACACACTAAAATTAATAAAGTTTTAAGAGGTGATTTATGCTATCTATTACATCATTTATTTTAGTGCTAGTCGGTTGTGCAAACTGGCTTACAATAGGCTTATTGCAATTCGATTTTGTTGCGGGTTTATTTGGAAGCCAATCAAACATTTTTAGTAGGATTGTATATGTTCTTATTGGGGTTGCTGCAGTGATTATGGTTGTTAACCTTATTAAAAACAAGGGTAAGTTATTTTTTAAAATAAAAAAGAAAGCGCCAAAAACAGAGGTTAGCGCAATGCCCGCAAAGGCAGAAAGTGCACAAGACAATGCCAAGGCAGAAAACACACAACTTCATACAAACATAGAACGTGCACAGGATAACGCCAAAACAGAAAGCTCACAAAGCGAGGCAGGAAGCGACTACACCCCAACACAAACACATGAGCAGCATTTTCATACGGAAGCAGGAAGCGACTATCAAAAAAATCAGCACGAAAGTCACAAACAGCACGAAATACATGAGGCTGAACATTAACAATTGATAAATCAAGCACATGATAATTAAAAAAAGCACAATTTTTGTGCTTTTTTTAGTCAAAATCAAAACCTTTATGGTAAACCGTAAAATCATCTTTTGTATCAGCATAATTTTCTTTTTCAAACTTTTTAAGTTGAGTTTTTATGCTGTTAGTTATTTCTTCAGATGACATTTCTGGTTCTAAATTAAACTCCTTAATCATTTTATCTTTATAAGGTTTAAAAAATGCATCTTGCTCTTCTTTTGATTTTTGAGCAATATGATTAGAGTTAAAAAATGCTTGATACCTGTTTTCATAAGCATTATCTAAAACTTGCAAAGACGCAAGATTAAATTCTGCAGGAAGACTTATAAGCCTCATAACTTTTTTTAAATAGTCAAAAGGACATGAATAAATTGACTCTTCTGTATTATTCTCCTTATATGTGCCGGTTAGCTCAAATAAACTTTCCGCAAATGGCACTTGCTGACCATATATTTCAATAGTCTTGGGTAAAAGAAATACATTATTTAACCCAAGATTGCCCGAACTAGGATAAATGTAGTTAACTACTTTTGTAGCAATATCCCTATCATATAGATTACCCATGTATGTCATAGTGCTATAAATGCTTGGATATCTATCTAAATAGCAACCGTTTAACATTATATTCTGGTTGTTTTGGGCCTCTTTTTCCCACCGACCTGGCGCGCCAACAGCATGTTCGTTAATGCACCATTGATGATCGGTGCTATTGCAAATTTCATTAATATTCTTAAAGTAATTATTCAAATCAATAATCATAGCAGTTTTTGTTTCATAATCTTTATGCTCCCAGCCTGCTTTTTCTATTGGCTCTTTAAAAATTACTTCAGTTCCTTTTTTGTTTAGTAAATACTTATCTGATGTCATTAATTCACCTTTTATATGATATTATTTTATCATATAAACATCTATATTGCAAGTTCTTTTTGTTGTTCTTGATACCATACAAACTAATCTAAATTATACAGCTTGCGCAGCTTTTTAACTGATGCATAGTCAAAATGTTGTTTAACTTTGTTGGCTTGAGCAAGTGGGCAGGCAAAAACCTTGTTGTCATTTGTTCCCAAAGCCAAATTATATTGCCCAGAAATTAGCAATTCAACTGCCGTTATGCCAAAATTAATTGCCAAAATTCTATCCAAAACACTTGGCGCTCCACCTCTTAACAAATAGCCCAAAACAGACGAGCGAGTTACTATTTTAAGTTCTTTTTCTAAGGCGTTTTGAATATCTGCAACTCTAAAATCGCAATTTTCGCTAACCACAACTACGGGTGAGGTTATGCCGTATTGCATAATCTTTTTTACATCCGCAACCACATCTTTTATTGTGGTGTTTAGTTCCTTGCAAGCAAGCGCGTGGGCACAAGTGGCAAATGCTGTGTTTAGTGCAATTGCACCACAATCTCTGCCCATAACCTCCACAACAAGACCACGATCTGTAGCCGAAATTGTTTGGCGAATGCTATCTATTGCATTAACTGCATTGTTTACTGCAGTATCAAAACCCAACGAGCGGTCAGTGTAAAACAAGTCGTTATCTATAGTTGCAGGAATAGCAATTACGTTAATCCCGTGTTTTACTAGGTTTTCAGCACCCTTAAACGAGCCATTTCCGCCCAAAATAATTACACCATCAATTTTGTTTTTTTGCAAGTTTGCCACCGCTTTTTTTAGGCCTGCAGGGGTTGTAAACTCTTTACTGCGAGATACTTTTATAAATGCCCCGCCAAGGTTGTCAATATTTTCCACCATATCATGGTTTAAAAAGCTCATATCGTTTTCAATTAACCCCGCATATCCTCTATTAACCGCAATTGGAATGATGTTATGCGTTTCGCAAGTTCGAACAATAGTTTTTATACATGCATTCATGCCCTGGCAATCGCCACCGCTACAAATTATTGCTATTCTTTCCATATTAATTACCTAACCTTTATATATTCATCACTTATATAAGCATGTAATTCATCTAGCATTTGTTTGTTATTTTCAACACATATGCCCAATTTATAAGGTTTTCCATCTCCGCTATTTTTAACCACAACTTCTAGCTTGCCAGGATAACAACTTAAAACGCTTACAATTTTTTTGTTAATTTCGTTATTAAACAAATCATACATTAAATAAAGCTTATGAGTTTCTTCTGCTTTTTGTTCTTCTTTTTCCCAAACACTAATACTATCCACAATTACAATAGGTGCTTCGCCCGAGCGAATGCTTAACTTTCCTTTTACTGTTACTAAATTATCCGCCTTTAAAACATCCTTAACCTTTGGATACACATTTGGGAACACCATTATTTCCATTGTGCCATACAAGTCTTCTAGTTTTGCAACAGCCATTTCTTTGTTTGTGCGTTTACTTAACAACTTGCGCACATCCGTTAACAAACCACCGCATGTAACTTCCATGCCATCAGTTAAGCCATCAAACTCCTGCTCTACTTGTTCGTCATCATCCATAAGTTGGTCTTTTTCTTCTTCATCATAAGTTAGCATGTCGCTAGTAAGGTTATAAGAACTAAACTTATTTACAAAGTTGCTTAATGGATGACCCGAAATGTAAACACCAACAACCTCTTTTTCTAGTTTAAGTTTAGTTGCGTTATCATACTCGCTAACATTTGGATACTCTATTTTAACATCACAACTATCGGTAAAAGCATCCAAGCCAAACAACGACATTTGCCCCGTTGAGGCACGCTTGCGGTCGCTTGCAACGCGATCAATAATTTGCGAATAAACCATCATAAGTGCACTGCGCTTAATACCAAAACAATCGCACGCACCACTTAAAATCATACTTTCAATACAACGCTTGTTGTGTGCAGAAGTATCTACACGGTTAATAAAATCGTAAAAGTCCTTAAACTCGCCATTGCGGTTGCGTTCTTCAATAATTAAATCCACAACACCAATGCCAACATTCTTAAGTGCAGCAAGGCCAAAACGAATTTTGTTATCTTTAACCGAAAAATAGGTTTCGCTTTTGTTTATGTCTGGTGGAAGAACCTCAATTTTTTCTTCTTTAGCATAGGTAACATAGTTTTTAATTTCTTCCGAGTTTGTAATTCGATTGTTTAACAAACTGGTTAAAAACTCGGGCTCGTAATAGCATTTTAAATATGCCGTTTGATATGTTATATATGAATAAGCGGCAGAGTGTGATTTGTTAAAAGCATAAGATGCAAAAGATTCCATTTCGCTCCAAACTTTATTTGCAACCTCTTCACTAACTCCTCTTTTAATTGCACCATCTATAGCAGGCTTGCCGTTTTCGGCGGGTTTGCCGTATAGGAACACCTGACGCTCGGCTATCATGGCGTCCATCTTCTTTTTACCCATCATACGACGCACCATATCGGCCTGACCTAATGTATATCCTGCCATATCCTGTACAATTCTCATTACTTGCTCCTGATATACAATACAGCCATAGGTTACATTAAGGATGTTTTCCAAGATTGGGTGGTCGTAGGTAGTTTCTTGAGGATTATGTTTGTTTTTAATGTATCTTGGAATACTATCCATTGGACCTGGACGATACAGCGACACCGCCGCAATAATATCTTCTATGCAGGTTGGTTGCAACTCTTTCATAAACTTTTGAAAGCCACCACTTTCAATTTGGAAAATACCTTTTGTGTTTCCTGTAGAAATTAGTTTGTAAACATTTGGGTCGTCGTAGTTTGAATGTTCAAAGTCTATATCAACGCCATGATTTTGTTTAACATAACTTATACATTTTGAAATATCATTTAAGTTACGAAGCCCCAAAAAGTCCATTTTTAAGTGTCCTAAACGTTCAATATCCGCAAATGAGTATTGAGTGGTTAGGTCGTCACCATTGCGTGAAAGGGGCATAAAGCGCATAAGGTCATCACAGGCAACAACAACGCCACAAGCATGTGTAGAGGTCTGACGAGGCATACCCTCTACCTTCATGGCAATATCCACAACGCGCTTAACATCATCGTTGTTATTATAAGCCTCTACAAGCTCTGGTACACTATAATCTGTGCCATAATCCTTGTCGCCCTCTTTAGGGTGATAAAAGCCAAACGCCTTTTGAATTACGTCATGATGTTTTGCCGAAATGTTAGGGATAGCTTTTGTTATTTTATCCATTTCGGAATATGGCACTTTTAGCACACGCCCAACATCCTTAATTGCGTTTTTAGCAGCCATAGTGCCAAATGTTAATATTTTAACAACTTTGTCTGCGCCGTATTTATTGCGCACATAGTCAATAACTTCTTGACGGCGGTCGTCTGCAAAGTCCACATCAAAATCGGGCGCAGTAACACGCTCGGTGTGTAAAAAACGCTCAAAAAGCAGGTCGTATTTAAAAGGGTCGATATTGGTTATTCCTATTGCATATGCCACAACAGAACCCGCACCACTTCCACGACCAGGGCCAACGGGTATCCCCATGCGCTTTGCAGCGTTAATATAATCCTGCACTGTTAAGAAATATTGCGCAAAACCTTGACGGTTTATAATCGATAACTCATGTTCAACACGCTCTCTTATAACAGGAGTTACAGTGCCATAGCGCTTTATAAGCCCGTTTTCACATAATTCGCGCAAGTACTCTACGCAGTCTTTTCCGTCAGGCGGAATAAAGTTAGGGAACATATACTTGTTTTCGTCTATATGGTCTTCCTTAAAATCATAATTACACTTTTCCACAATTTCCATCGTGTTTTCAAGCGCTTCTAGGTCGTTTGGGAACATCTCCGCCATTTGTTCGTAGGTTTTAAAATAAAACTCGTTTGTGGCAAACTTTAAGCGGTCAGGGTCGTCAATAGTTTTACCCATTTGCACGCACATAAGCACATCCTGAAATTCGCTATCTTCCTTGTAAATGTAGTGTACATCGTTCGTTGCAACAAGTTTAATATTATGCTTTAAAGCAAACTCTTTTAACTTAAGGTTAACCTCGATTTGCTCTTCTATAAGGTGGTTTTGAATTTCTAAATAAAAATCATCCTTAAATAAGTTTTTAAACCACACCACAAGTTTCTCGGCTTCTTCATATTGGCGCTTTAGAATAAGTTGTGGAATATCGCCCGCCAAGCATGCAGAAAGGCAAACCACACCGCTAGAATATTGTTCAAGCGTTTTATAGTCTATGCGGGGTTTGTAATAAAACCCATCTCTAAAGGCTATTGTGTTTAATTTTGCCAAGTTTAAATAGCCCTCACGGTTTTTTGCAAGAAGAACCAAGTGCGCTAATTTTGTTTTGCCATGCTTAACATTAAGGTCATCCGCAACATAAAACTCGCAACCAAAAATGGGCTTAATTCCCGCCTTTTTGCACGCGTCATAAAATGGCACACAACCATACATGTTTCCGTGGTCGGTTATTGCAACAGCAGGCATGCCATACTGCTTGCACACCTTAACCAGTTTTTCAATGCGCGCTGCACCATCAAGCAAACTGTATTCGGTATGAACATGCAAGTGAACAAAATTTCCCATAGTGTTTCTCCTAAATTTGTTAGTTTAAATTCTGTTTGTAAAAGTAAATTTTTCTTTTTTTATTTCGTCCGCAATTTTAATAATGCGCTCAAAGCGGTGATTTATTCCGCTTTTTGTTATAGGAAAACTGCACAAGTTTTTTAGCTTGTCCAAACTTTCCTCAGGGTTGGCAAGGCGTAAAAGGCAAAGTTCCATTAACCCTTCATCCAAGCTTTCAAGCCCAATGGTATCCTGAATTGTTTTAATAGCATTAAGTTGCTTAACAGAGGCCTTAACCGTTTTGTTAAGGTTTGCATTAAAACAGTTTGTTTGGCGGTTGACATTGTTTCTTACATCCCTAATTGCAGCTTCGTTCTGAAGCGCCAACACACTTTTAGAAGCACCAACAAGCGCAAGTGTGTCGCAAATTAATTGATATTCCTTAATATAAACAAGAGGCGAATTTTTGCGCACAGTAAATTTTGCCGTAATGCCAAACTCTGCAAGTAATTTAATAAAATCCTCTGCTAAATTTTCAAAGTTAAACACAAATTCCAGGTGATATCCACTTGTGTTTTTGCTTTCGTTGTTATAGTTTTTAATAACAATGTTGCTGGTTGCACAACTAACAAACGCACCCTTAATGTAAGATTTTTTACAACACTCATCAATTACTAAAAAGCTGGATATGCCGTTGTTTATGCACTTGCAATTTTCTTCATCCACACCCATAATGCCCAAGTCCACCAAAAGCTGGTCGGTTATGTTTTCGGGCAAAGTAATGCGATATCGAATATTTTTTGCAATGTTTGTATCCTCCGCAATTTCAAGCGTGCATTCCTCGCCATAATATTGAACAATTATGTGGTTTATTTTGTCGTAAAGTTCTTTGATTTCTGTAAATATTTCCACAACATATTTTTTATCACTAATATTAAGTTGTCCACTACATTTAATTATTGCGCTTAAAAAGGCTATTGCACAGCAATCGCTACTTATCTCCTCTTTTAGCACTTCTAATTTTGCGTCATATGCAAAACTCATATTATCCTCATAAATTTTTTGATATTTCTACACAAAGCAGGGTTATTTTGTTTTTTAAATCCACATTATCCCTGCCAATTTTGTTTCTGTTCCAATCTTCGTTTATTACTTTATCCGAAAAGTATAAAATTTGCCCAAAATTAACACCCAAATGTTCTGCCACCGCACACCAAGTTGCGCACTCCATTTCTACAGCAACCGCACCTTGCTTGCGTCGTTTTTCAATTCGTGCCTTGCTTTCCTTATAAAAGCATTCCACCGTCCATGTTGTTCCAATTTCAAATGGAATATTTTGGCTTTTAAGCGTGTTTGTAATGGCATTAGTTAGTTGGGGGCTGGTGCTGGCATAAAGGGCAGGTGGCGCATAAAAGTATGATGAGCCCTCGTCCCTAATAGCGCGGTTTACAACAAGCAACTTGCTTTCGTCAAGATTTGTATCAATTAGCCCTGCACTGCCTGCTGCAATATAATTTTTAAGCCCCAAAACATTAAGCTCTTCCATAATAGCACTTGCATTTGCACTGCCAACAAATGGTGCAACAATCAAAACACCTTTGTAGGCATAAATTGGGCGTGTATCTTCGCCCGACCTTATTTCGCCTATTTTTTTAATACCCTTAAAAAGCGTTTTGTTGATGTTTTTATTAAACACCAAAATTGCAGTGCTTATGTTGTGTTTTTTTACATATTCCTTGGCAAATCTCATGTGCTCGCCTTCGCTTTTTTCTGCAGTTAAAAAACATGGGCTATTGTAAAATCCGTCCAAAATGGGCATGTTATCCATTGTTGTTACCTCTAGTAAGTTTTTAGTTTAGGAAGTTTGTCCAAATTGGCAACTTGTTGTACGGGTATATTATACTTTTCTACAATCGCAAGTCCGTCCGGACATCTGCCAACATTGCAAGCCTTGTGTGCGTCACTGTTAATTACAAACTTAACGCCCGTTTCTATCATGCCCCTAATTTCTTCATCCGAAAAATCAATACGCTTGCCGTTTAGTTCTATATAAGTACCCACCTCTTTAGCAACTTTTGCAATTGCAACAGGATCTACTTTACATCTGTTGGAGTTAAGATGAGAAAGTATATCTATTTTATAACGGCGAAGTGCGTTTATGTACGCCATAGTGTTTTTTTCTATTTGTCTTTTGTTTTTGGTGCTATTGCCCACAACATTAGGCAACCAAAAATTAAAAAAACTTTTTATATTTGGGCACTTAAACCCCTTGTGAAATCCCACAACCAAAATATCCACCAAGCCACGCTCGTCCTCGCCTAGGTCAATTTGACCATCTAAAGATAGGATGTTGCTTTCTAGCCCACAAAGAATATCAATTTGCTTGCCATACTTTTTTCTTAAGCGCTCAATTTCTACACGCATAAGGTTATACTCCCCGCGGGACACACCATAGCCCATGTGCGAAAATGAGTGTTCGGTTATTGCAATTTGCTTTAAGCCTCTTTTTATTGCAACCTTAACATTATCTTCAATTGTCCCCGTGCCATGTGTGTATATTGTGTGTGTATGATAGTCACCAAATAAAATCATATCTTTTTTCCTTTTTAATTTATGTATTCTACTTCACATTCCAAATCGATGCTATATTTGTTTTTAAAGTGCTGTTTTATAACCTGCACTATTTGTAGCACATCACTACTTGTTGCGCCACCAATGTTTACAATAAAATTTGCGTGTTTTGTGCTTACTTGCGCTCCACCAACAGTATATCCCTTAAACCCGTCATCATCTATTGCCTTACTAACATTAATTTGTTCGTGTTGCTTAAACATACATCCTGCTGAGGGGTAATTTAAGGGCTGTTTTTCTTTGCGAGTTGCCATAGTTTGTAAATACTGCATTTGGATATCCTCTTTATTACCCTTAGCCAGTGTAAATTCCACTTGCAATATAATTGCATTTTTGTGTTCCATAAACACCGAATGTTTATAAGAAAAGTTGCAGTCTTTATTGTTTAGTAATGTTATTTTGCCATCAATAAGTGCCAAAACGCTTGTAACACAATTAGCGGTTTCGTAGTCAAAAGCGCGCGCATTCATGTACACAGCGCCACCTACACTGCCCGGGATGCCTATTGCATGCTCTAGCCCGGATATACCGTGCTCACACGCATAGGCACATAGCCCGTTAATGCTAATGCCACTTTCGCAAACAATAATATTGTTTTTGTGATATATGTGGTTAAAGTCTTCCGAAATTTTAAGCACCACACCGTCATATCCTTTATCGCTAAAAAGCAAGTTTGTACCCTTACCCATAACAAAAAATTTAACCTTTTTGCGTTTAACAATTTCAAGCGCCAAAATTATTTGTTCTAGGCTGGCCAATTGCGCAAAAATTTTTGCCTTGCCACCAATTTTAAATGATGTGTGGTTTGCCATTGGCTCATTTTTTTTAACTGCACCTTTTGGCAGGCACTTTTTTAGTTTTCTGAACACATAACAATAATCACTACTCATATTTTACCCTAAAATAATATTTTTTTCAATTAAATAACTTAATAACGCAAATAAAAAAACACCTTAAATATATTAAGTTATAATTAATATATTCAAAGTGTTTGTAAAATGGTGTACAGCGGTTTATTTTTTTTGCTGAAAATGCTTTAAAATATTTTCTGCTTGGGTTTTTGAAACGCCTTTAATCTCTATTAATTGGGCAAAACTAGCGGAGGCAATTTTTTGCAAACTTTTAAAGTGTTTAAAAAGCACATCCACAGTCTTTTTACCCACCCCATTTATCTTAAGCAATTCCGATTCTAGTGTTTTGTTATGCCTTAACGAACGGTGAAAAGTTATTGCAAAACGGTGACTTTCGTCCCTAACCGCTTGCAAAAGTTTTAGTGCATAACTATCTTTGGAAATAATAACAGGCTGGCTTGTGTTAGGCAAAAACACCTCTTCCTCGCGCTTTGCTAGCGAAACAATGTTTGTGTTAACACCCAATTCGTTCAGCACTTGTACGGCATAGCCTAGCTGTCCTTTTCCACCATCAATCAAAATTAGGTCGGGCATACAACTAAAGCTAACATCTCCGCTTTGCAGTTC
Organism: uncultured Christensenella sp.; assembly: GCA_964564685.1. Classification (GTDB taxonomy): domain Bacteria; phylum Bacillota; class Clostridia; order Christensenellales; family UBA1242; genus UBA11490. The sequence goes on along the minus strand of CAZMBC010000005.1, from coordinate 7,286 downwards.
CTTAAACCTTCGTGTAATAACCTCTTGCATGCTGGCAAAGTCGTTTGGACCAATAGTGGAAATTTTAAACTTTCTGTAGTGTTTTTTATTTGGTACACCGTTTGTAAAAACAACCATGCTAGCCACGGTATTTGTTCCGCTGATGTTAGAAATATCATATCCCTCTATTCTAACAGGCAAGCGGGTTAAGTGTAAAACTTTTTGCAGAGTTTGCATTGCGCCCATAGTTTTTTGTTTATAAACAGCCTCTTTAGTAACGCTTTTTTCTAAATCCTGTTTACCGTTTAGAACGGCTAAATCTAGCAGCTTTTTGTTTATTGACCGTTTTGGGAAAATAAGATTTACTTTTTGTCCACGCTCTTTTGAAAGCCACTGTGCTAGACTTTCGCTTTCAAAAGGTACAATAACATTAGGTGGAATTGCGGGTGTTTGCAAATAATATTGCGTAATAAAGTTGCTTAAAATATCACTTTCCTCGCCTGAGGCATCAATTACGTTAAAGTTGTTTACCCCAAGCAGTTTTCCGCCACGCACTGTAAGCAAGGTTACAATGCTAGCCTGACCATTTGATGCAAACCCAAAAACATCAATATCTATTAAACTAGGCAACTGCGTAATAATTTTACTTTGTAAAACCTCAATACTTTTTAGCGATTGTTTGTACTCCAGCGCCTTTTCAAAATTTTCGGTATTAGCGCAAGCCATCATCTTTTCAGATAGCAGCTTTTTAGCATAAGTAAGGTCACCCTTTAAAAATTCAATAACCCGCTTAACCTCTTGGGCATATTCATCTTTGCTAACTGCGTTTATACATGGCGCAAGACAATTTCCAATATAAAAATTTAGGCACGCGCGCTTTTGTGGCTTGGTTATATTACAATCCTTTAGTTTAAAAGTGTTGTTAATTATTTTGTAAATTTCCGTTCCGTTAATCCCTCCCACATATGGGCCAAAATACAAACTTCCATCCTTTTTAACCTTGCGGGTTATCTCAATTTTAGGAAAAGGGTTTTTAATATCTATTTTAATATACGGAAATGCCTTTCCATCCTTTAACAAAATATTGTAAAAAGGTTGCTCGTTGTGGATAAGATTACTTTCAACATTTAATGCCTCTAGTTCGCTTGTAGTTACAAGGTAATCAAAATCGTATACATTTTGCACCATTTGTGCTACTTTTTCTGGCTTGTATGTGTTAACAAAATAGGATGATACGCGGTTTTTAAGGTTTTTTGCTTTGCCAATGTAAATTATATTTCCAAACTCATCCATCATTTTATACACGCCAGGGTTTTGTGGTAGGCGCGAAACTTTATCTTTTAAATACTCAATCCTTTTATTCATATTATCATTATAAAACAAAAACTTAACTATTAAAAGTTTTTTTTAGTTAAGTTTAGTTTTTATTTAATTTGCAAGCAAACAATCCACGCCATTTAGCATAACATCATTAATGCGCTCGTTGGTTATGGAATAGTAAATTATTTTTCCGTTTCGTACACTTGTAACAGCGCCGTTTTGCTTAAGTAGTTTTAACTGATGGCTAACAGTGGTTTGGTTAAGATTTAGCACAACCGAAAGGTCATTTACACACATTTTGCTCATACAAAGTGCAGTAAGTATTTTAATACGCGTTGCGTCTGCAAAAACACTAAAAAAATCAGCAAGTTTAACCAGTGTGGCGTCCTTTGGCATATAGTTTAAAATGTCTTGTTGTTGCTTCTCTTTTAAAAATAACACCTTATCCATAATATCCCCTATTACTTGATATTTTTATATATTTTACTAAAGCGTGATTAAAAGCCCAACAATTAACAAAAAATTTTTTTGTATCATATTGATTTATAATACAAAATTTTGTAGTTTAGGGGGAAATATGAATTTTTCGAGTGATGTTTTATTGGTGCTTTTGCTTTCAATTTTAACTACTGGCACGGATACTAATTTAAACACTAATGCAAATTTTTTACTACTGCTACTACTTGTACTTTCTACTCAATCAAATAGTTGCGGATGCAATAGTTGTAACTCTTGTAGATGCAGAAGATGTTGTGGATAAACCGCATTAAGTTGTTTTAAAATACACAAATCAATTATTGTTTTTTAAGCTTTAAAATACATAACTAAAAAATACTTTTTTTGCAATCCCAAATAAATATTTGCCCAGTTAGAAAGGGAATATTCAAATAAAAAAACACCATTTACTGGTGCTTTTTACTTATTAAAATAGCATTTATATTTTAACCTTCGCTATGTTCTAAAAGTGCCTTTTGATTTGCCATTATCAAATTATCTATAAGGTCATCCAAATCACCATTTAAAAATGCGTCTAGGTTATAAACCGTGTAGTTTATGCGGTGGTCAGTTAGTCGGCCTTGTGGATAGTTGTATGTTCTTATGCGCTCACTTCGGTCGCCGCTACCCACTTGATTTTTACGCGTTTTTGCGTATTCCTCATCCGCTTGCATTTTGTAATAATCGTAAAGTTTGCTTTTTAAAATACTCATAGCCTTTTCGCGGTTTTTTAACTGACTGCGCTCGTCCTGACAAGCCACAACTATGCCGGTTGGCAAGTGGGTCATGCGCACGGCACTATCAGTGGTGTTAACATGCTGACCACCCGCTCCGCTGCTGCGATACAGGTCTATTTTAAGGTCTTTTTCGTTTATTTCAATATCCACTTCTTCTTGCTCGGGCAAAACCGCAACAGTGGCAGTGGATGTGTGAATACGTCCAGAGCTTTCAGTTTCGGGAACACGTTGAACGCGGTGAACGCCACTTTCAAACTTAAGGCGTTTGTAAACTCCGTTTCCTTTAATTAAAAAAGAACATTCCTTAACTCCGCCTAATTCTGTGTCGTTCATTTCAAGCACTTCCACTTTCCAGCGGTGTCGGTCAGCGTACATGCAGTACATTCTAAACAGCACGCCTCCAAAAAGGCTGGCCTCTTCTCCGCCTGCACCTCCGCGTATTTCCATAATAACGCTTTTATCGTCATTTTCGTCCTTTGGAAGTAGCATGATTTTTATTTCGTCCTCTAACCTTGCCATTTTTTCTTTGTTTTCTTCAATGTCGCTTTCAATTAGTTCTATCATATCTTTATCGGTTTCGGTTTTTAATAGTTCGGCATTTTCTTCCAGACTGTTTTTAGCAACAAGATACTCGTTATACGCTTCTACAATAGGCTGAAGAGTATTAAATTCTTTTGATAATTCCTTATATGCATTTTGATTGCTAATAACCTCTGGCTTAATAATTTCGCCACTAACAACTTCAAAGCGCTCATTTATTTTTTGCAGTTTATCAATTAACATTATTTTAATTCCGCCTTTATAAATCGTTCAATATTATTAAAGTCTTTTATTATTTCTATATTTTTAAAGTTTTGAGCTAGCAAGCTAACTACAGTTTGTGCTTGACCTTTGCCGCATTCCAAATATAAATATCCACCTTTGTTTAAAAATTTGGGAGCTTCTGTGGATATTGTTAAATAAAATTTTAATCCGTCATGACCTCCGTCCAATGCAAGAATTGGGTCGTATTTTTTAACCTCTATTTGCAAATGGGGTACTTCCGCGGTGGGGATATAGGGTGGGTTGCTAATAATTATGTCGTATTTGTCATTCAACTTTTTAAACATATTGCTTTTAATCACTTTAACTAACACACCGTTGTGCTTGGCGTTAATTTTAGTTTGCTTAACAGCTTTTGAACTAACATCTGCTGCAGTTACATTATGTCCGTTTTTTGCAAGAGCAATCCCAATACTACCGCTGCCACAGCAAAGATCTAATACTCTTGCCCTCTGCGGATGATTTTTAAGCACAATTGACGCTAATAGTTCGGTTTCAGGGCGGGGCTTTAGAGTGTTTTTATTTTCCAAAATCTCCACATTTAAAAACGGACTTTTTTTAAGAATAAGTTGTAAAGGAATATGTTTTGCACGTTTGTTAACGGCTTTTTTTAAAATGCTATATTCTTTTTTAGAAAAGTGATTACAGGTTATTAAGTTGCTTCTGGTTTTGTTAATTAGTTCCGCACACAATATATAAACTTCGGCTTTAGCGTTAGAAATTCCACTTTGCTCTAGTTTGTGTGCAAACGCGTTTATGGTAGAGTTAACTTCAAACATTTTGCCCCCTATAATAAAAAAGCACTTTGGTTAAATTGCCGAAGTGCCTTATTTGTAGTTATTAAATGCTTGCTTAATCTAAATTGTACTTTTTCTTAAACTTCTCTACCCTTCCAGCAGTGTCAACAAGTTTTTGTTTGCCAGAATAGAACGGATGACATTTGTTACAAACATCAACTTTTATGGTATCACCTTTAATGGTGGATTTAGTTTTGAATTTATTTCCGCATATGCATACAACTTCTACTTCATGATAATCAGGGTGTAAATTTTCTTTCATAGTTTTTACCTCAAATATAATAATGCTTTACTATTATATAATGTAAAACCATGTTAGTCAACACTTTTTTTAAGTTTAGCCAATACTTTTTTTATTATTTCGTAAATATCACCCGCCCCCAGCACTAAAATTAAATCATAATCGGCATCCATATTAATTAAAGTATTTTTAAGGCACTTTTGGGTGTCGCAGTAATATTTGTTGTTTTTGTAAACCCTAATAGCATTAAACAAATCCAACGCGCTTCCTCCTTTTATGTATTTTTCGCGCGCTTTGTATGTTTTGTAAACTACAAGTTTGTTAACACCCTTAAAGCAAGTAGAAAACTCTTTTATAAGACTTAATGTGCGTGAATAGGTGTGTGGTTGGAAAATACAAAGTATTTTTTTGTGGGTTATTAGTGCGCCATTAATAGAATTTTTTATTTCTGTTGGGTGATGTGCGTAATCCGCAACTACTGGTACTCCCTTATACTCTCCCACTTTTTCGTATCGGCGCTTTACGCCTTTAAACTTTTTTATGCCCCTATATATTGCCGAAACATCCACATTGTAAAGTAGAGCCACAGCAATTGCACAAAGTGCGTTTTTGGCGTTGTGAATGCCAATTACATCACAGTTAAAACGACCTATGTATGTGCCGTAATATTTAACATCAAAGGAGTAACACCCATCAATATTTTTGTAAAGGTTATAGCCCATTACATCATAGTTGCCGTCAAAACCGCAGGAAATTATTTTTTTGTTAGAGGTTATATACTTTTCAAAATTGTGATTTTCAAAAATTACAATGTTTTGAGTGCTGGCATTTGCAAAAAGGCTAAAAGCCTCCACAATTTGTCCTAAATCACCATACCAATCAGTATGGTCACGTTCGATATTTGTAACCACGCTTGTTGTGGGGATTATGTATCTAAAGCTGTTGCGATATTCACATGCCTCGGTTATAAAAATGTCATTTCCACCAGCCCTTACATTTCCGTCTATACTTTCGCTTTCTCCGCCTAAATGTATTGTGGGGTTCTTGTTGGCCTCTAAAAAAATATCCCCCAGCATTGCTGTTGTTGTGGTTTTTCCATGAGTGCCCGAAATTGCAATAACATCCTTATACTGCCCCGCTATCCAGCCTAAGAACTCCGAGCGCTCCATACAGCGTATGCCTAGTTTATGCGCATAAACAAGTTCCACATTGTCGGGTTTTATTGCACCTGTAAACACAACAAGTTTAGTGTTAAGTGGCAAATTATTGCTATTATGCCCACAAAACACTTTTCCGCCGCTTGCGCTAATTGACTTTGTAAAATCGTTAACCTGCAAGTCTGAACCGCTAACTGAATATCCAAAGTTTAACATTAAATGCGCAAGCGCGCTCATACTAACCCCACCTATGCCTATAAAGTGGATGTTAAAAAAAATTAAATTATTAGTATTTTCCATAAAATTATATATGAAAATGGCTTAAAAATGTTGTACTAAAATTTTATATTATGCTAAAATAAATTCAATAGCGAAAGCAAGAAAAAAAAGGAAGGTACACTATTTTGAAAATTTCAGATGTTCGTATTCGCTTAATGCAAAAAGATGATTCTAAACTAAAAGGAGTTGCTTCTATTACAATTGAAGATTGTTTTGTTGTTCATGACATCAAAATTTTAGAGGGTAATCAAGGCTACTTTGTAAGCATGCCTAGCAGAAAAACTCCTGACGGTCAATACAAGGATGTAGCTCACCCAATTAACACCCCTACCAGAGAGGAATTAAACAGAGTTGTTTTGGAAGCATTTGAAAAAGCACTAAAAGAAACTCCTGCTGAATAGTTTTTTGGTTTACTTTAACTTTTTAATATAAGTTTATAATATTACAATACTTAACAATTTAATTATGTGTTGAGATATTTTTATTGCGGTTAAATTAAAATTTATACTAAATTAAATAGTAAAACTAGTTTGCTAAGGTTTAAACAATTGTGTTTAAACCTTTTTTTAACAAAAAAAACACGCTAACTTTTTAGCGTGTTTTTGTTTTTATAAATCTTTGCTAATGTTTACAAATGCATTGTCTACATCCAGAGTAGGAATAACTCCGTTCTTGATGTTCCATGGGTTTTGACCAGTGGTTACATTTTCTTGTGCAAACGAATTCCAGATTTCTGATTTTTTAAGTGTTTCAATATCACGATCATGAGTAACAACATGATTTTCATCAGATTTAAACCAGTTTATAACTTCTGGAACAACTTTAGTAAAGTAGGCAGGCTCTTTGCCATCTTTAGAGGTTTTTGCAAAGTAATAATCGTCAATAAAACCTACCGTACGTTTTTCAATGTTGTTTTGTGAGTGGATATTTGAGCTTGTAACTGCAAATTTGTTTGTTCCACCAACAAAGGTTGCAATTGTGTAACAGCGTGTTACTACACCACCAGTACTGTTAACTTTGTTGTAGTTAATTGTATACACCATGCCTGCACTATTTGTTCCGCCAAGTTGTGCAATACTATAACAGTCGGTTACAAAGCCTCTTTGGATTTCAGTAACCAAGCCAGCCACATAGTTTCCGTATAGACTAACTGTGTCTTGAACAGATGATGCTGAAATATTAGCTACAAGCGCATCCTGCGTGTAATATTTATCGCTAACAGTAATTACTTCAGAGTAAAATCTTGAAATCCAATTGCTCGTATTGTAGAAAACAACTACTCTGTCACTACCTGCAAGGTATCCAACAAGGCCACCTACATTAGCACTTCTAATATAGCTTTCGTAAACATATACTCCACTAACATTTATTGCATCAGAGTTATTTTTTGCTAGCAAGTAACCAACAGCACCGCCAGCGTAGTTTTCAGAATTGGTGCTTCCCGCAATTATTCTTGCGC
>CAZMBC010000004.1:0-124980 GCA_964564685.1 uncultured Christensenella sp. | reverse complement strand
AAATTTTAATTTATCGATGTGTTTGACGAAGTCAGCAAACTGATTTTGCAACTCTATTGGTGGGATAATTACATTACATCTGAGCAAATCATTTTTCCTTAAATTTGTTTGACTATTACCATCATCAAATTGCAAGAAGTATTCGTGTCTATTCAATAAATGCAATAAGAATATTGGATTAAAGTTATAATTTCTCAAACAGCATATTCGCTGATTAAGAGTAAACTTGTTATCTTCTTGAATTAACATACACTTTGCGAACGCTTTTCCATTAGGAACATCGCTCATTACCATTGTTATATCGTTCTGTTGAAGAGGAAATAACAATGTATTTGTTCTTCTAAAATCAGACAAATCTGAAGCTATGCACCTTGATGTAACCAAAATATATTGTCCATTGTTATCTACAACTTGTTCATGAGCTTTGCCATTGTAAAAATCAACGCATTCTTTTAACTCTTTTTCATCCCAATGTTTTGTATTTTTTAATCGATCTCCAAACATCTCGATAAATTGTGATTTTACGAGCTCATCGTATTTTTTCAATTCATCCTGTTTTAAACTAATTTGCTTTGTAATATTGTCTAATTTAGCACAAATTGCTTTTTGTTCGTCCAAATTTGGTAGAGAAATTTCCACTTGCGAAATAATGCTTTTTGAAACTTCTTTAAATGTTGCACCTCTACCTAATGAATTTAAGTATTCTTTATTGTTTTTCAAAAAATAGAACAAATATTTATTATAAATTTCATCTGAGCAAATAAAATTTTTAAAACCTTGATTACAATACATCTCTGTTCCTGCTATTGCAACTTTTCCAATTGGAGCTCTTGAAGAAAATAGCACTGTACCTACCGGCATTTTTCTCAAAGAACAACTTTCTGCACCAAGTAAAGTGATTTTTCTTTCAGTTTCATAGATAATTTCTTCTTTTTCTGATATTTCAGCAGGAGTTATCCAATTAAGATCTCCATTCCAATATTCTTTTATATTTGTTTTTGGAGTTGTTCCTGAAATTATTTCACAGACTTCACTTAATTTTTTTCTTTGATAATTATTTTTCATTATGCCACCCCATAAACATATCGTTTAATTTTAATTTATCGATGTGTTTAACGAAGTCAGCAAACTTGTTTTGTAGTTCAATTGGTGGGATAAAAACAATAGTATTTTTCACTTTATCACTATTTAAATTATTAACAACGCCACCAGTCGCTTTTGCTTTAAACTGACTATTAACTGAATCAGATCTAAGTAAAAAGTATAAAAAGTATTTATTAAAATATTTATCATAATCGCTTATGATAAGCCATCCATCGTGTACGCATCCATTAATTTTTAAAATATATGGTCTGCCAAAACTCATTGAATTAGATAAAATAAAATCTCCAATTTTTACATATCTAGATTTTTCAGCACCTGCTTGTGTTATTTTTTGAAGTGTCTTTTCTATATAAAGTGAGTTTTCATTAACATCGCCTATTTTAATCCAATTAATACCATCACTATCATTTGTCAAATAGTTTTCAATCGGTCTAGGTGAGGCTCCTCTTGAAATAGAGACGATGTCGCCAAATAATTTTTTATCCCAATTAAATATGTTGTTATCTATTTCACCAAACATCTCGATAAATTGTGATTTGACTAGATCGTCATATTTTTTTAGTTGAGTAGTCTTTTTTGACTGCATTTCAACCAATTTATCTAATTTCTCAACGATTTGATCTTGTTTTACTCTTTCAGGTATATCAAATTCCATTTCAGCAAATTTTGATATCCAATGTCGTTGATGACTCGTTGGTTGAAAATTCATATATTTTATTAAATAATAAAAGAATTTAAGATTATAATTCTCATTTGCTGGTTGCAACATCTTCATTGCCGAAGATTTTACTTTAAACGGAAAATCTACATATTTGATGTCCGTAGTGAAATCATCAAATATGATAACAGGTAGATTATCATAAATTCCTGAATTTTCATTTGTATAACCAAGGATAAACGATTTGCCTGCCGTTAAAACAGGGATAGCATACGAATCATTGTATTTCTCTGAAGCAACTATGTATTTTGTTGGTTGCTCATACCTTAGTGCTTCGCCTAATTTTATCTTCATTTTTTACACCCCCAACAAATCTTTTAGTTCTTGTTTAAGAGTTGCTAGTTCTTCGTCTAATTTGTCAATGTCTTTCATGATTTCTTGAGGAGATTCTATCTCAATTTCTTTTTTCTCAGTTTCAATAAAATCATTGATGTTTAAGACATAATTATTTTTAACAATATCTTCCTTTGAAACAAAGAACGATTGATCTTTTCTTGTTCTTGATTCTTCAGCTTCTAGATTTCTAAAACGATTTATGATATCAGGAATATCATTTTCTTTTATTGGAGTTCTTTTCTTTGAAAGTTGATAACCATCTGCTTTCATATTGTAAAACCAGACTTTATCAGTTCCACCAGCATTTGTTTTTGTGAAGATAAGAATAGCAGTAGAAACTCCAGCATAAGGTTGGAATACGCCACTTGGCATTGATATCACAGCCTCTAACTTTTGGTTTTCTACCAATTCCTTTCTGATTGTTGTATATGCTGAATCGTTGGTATTGTTTGTAATTCCATCAGGAACAATGGAAGCACATCTTCCGCCGATTTTTAATATTCTAGTAAACAAACTCAAGAATAGAATTTCAGTCTTTTTTGTTCTTGTAAGAGCAAGAATGTCTTTTGAAACATCGGCATATTCAAGGCTTCCTGCAAATGGTGGATTTGCTAAAACCATTGTATATTTATCTTTGTCGATATTATCTTCTGAAAGAGAATCTCTTTGTTCAATGTTTGGATTTTCAACACCGTGAAGCATCATATTCATTGCACCAATACGAAGCATTGTTTGGTCGGTATCAAAACCATAAAACATATTATTTGCATATTTTTCTTGATTTTCTTGCTTTAATAATTCATTCTCATAGTGTTCGCTGACATATTTTGCACTTTCTACAATAAAGCCTGCAGAACCCATTGCTGGGTCGCAAATAACATCTTTTAATGTAGGTTGCATTAATTCAACCATCATTCTTATAATGTGTCTTGGTGTTCTAAACTGTCCGTTTATTCCTGAACTTGCCATTTTGCCAAGGATATATTCATAAACATCTCCCATAGCATCTTTATCGTTCAAATCAAGTCCGTTAATACCCTCAACAACTCTCGCAAGGGTTCTCTCATTTGGAATCATAAAGATTGCGTTTTGCATAAATTTGCTATATGAAGAATCTTTACCTGTGTTGATGTTTTTGATGAAAACAAATACATCATTTCTCATCAAATTATACATTTCACGAGTGTCAAGATTTTTGAATACACTCCAGCGAAGATTTTTATAAGGCACATCTTTTTCAGTTTCAGGGTTGTGCCAATTGCCATCTTTAAATATTGCATTTTTAATAGTTGTTCCAAAAATATTGGCTGACGCTTCTTTTTTAATTTGGTTGTCGTCTAATAATTTGATAAACAACAAGTATGTAATTTGCTCAACAACTGTTAATGGTGTGGTGATACCTGCAGCGAAAAATGTATCCCAAATTGAATCTATTTTATTTTTTAATTGTCCTGTTATCATATTTTTATATTCCTTTATTATATTTTTTCACTATGTTTTCAATCATTTCAATGTATTTGTTTCTAGTTGCAATTGGTTTAATAATCTCAATGCTTTTACCGTATTGTAAAGCCCAACATAAAAATGCTTGTTCATTTACAGCGAAAGAGGCATATGTGCCATCATCTCGTTCTTTAATTGAAATGTTTTCTCCGTACCAATCAATGATATCATTAATTGTCTTTGCACTATCAAGTTTGATTACTGCTTGTATTGTTTTACCACTAAACATATAAATATGTTCGTTTACATAATCAACAATGTTAAATTTTTCAGTATCTTCAAGTTCGTGCATCGGTTTGATTGGCGAGTCTAGTATTTTTACATTTGAAATACATTCAATCTTGTAATTTGCTAAGGTATTGTATTTATCATAGTTGCAGACTAAATAGTATTTTCCGTGATTGTTGATCATAAAGTATGGATTTATTAAAAATTCTTTACCATCAAATCTAGCACTTAACTTTTTGTTAGGCAAAACTTCATTATAATTAAATGAGATTTGTTTGCCACTTTCTATTGCTCGGCTAATAGTGTCAATAGTAAAAAAGAATTCACGGTTGTGTGACCTAGCAATTTCATCTGCTTTGTAAATGTAATCATACTTTTTTCTTTCGTAAATACTGCAATCGCTCATCAGATTTTCAATAAGTGATTTTGCGTGATTAGATGAAATAGATTTTGAAGAAAATATCGCATCAATCAGAAATGATAATTCACTGCTATCAAATTTACTACCAACAATTGAACATCCGCTATTTCCGTGCTTCTTTATGTCAGCGCCATAGGAAATAAGAGAACTTACAGTTCTTGATACTGTTTTAGGATCAGGTGTAACATTGTAATCTTGTTTTAGTTTTTCACTAATTTGAGAGTAGGTTAAAGAGTGATTATCGTCAGTATATTTTTTAAGAATATCTAGTATGTAAAGTATTAAAAGTTTTTTATCTTCTTTAATCATACAATACTCCTCGAATCAAGTATAACATATAATTTCTTTTTCTGTACTTAATTTTTAAGAATTTCTTTATTTTTTGGCTTCTTTTTAAACCCGAAAGGACAAAAAATGGATATGAGTTGTTTATTTTCCCATATCCTTTTATTTCTTTTAACTCAAAAAGAGAGGCAATGATTATTTATGGCTTGATTATTTCTACTTTTAATCCCATTTTCTCGGCTTTTTTAAGCGTTGATTGAGTGCCACCAAATGTTCCGTTATATAATGCAATTACTAATGAGGAATTCTTTAACATATAATCATTTCTTTCATGCATACAAGTGTCATTATATTCGTTAGATATGTATCTTTTAATATCAGCTTGTTTTAATATTTTCTGATATCTCTTTTGTTGATCAGCGTGCCAAGAATTTGATTGCGTCTTACAAGGAATAGCACATATCAACTTGATGTGCGGATATTTTTCCTTAAATTCCAACACTAACTCGGCACATATCATATCAAAACCGAGTGCCATACCACTGATAAAATTTACATATCCATTTTTGATTGCTTCTTCAATTAATTCTTTTGCTTTTGCTCGCATAGCAATACATCGCTTGTCTTGTTCATTAAATTTCCAAGGAAGTTTTTGACTTCGATGTCCTGTAAAACAAGCGGTTTCAGATTTCATCATCTCAAATATTTGCTCACACTCTTTGACCGCATCCGATAATTGTTTATTTTTCTGAAAACACATAAATTTTCTCCTTTTGGGTATTTTCATACCCATTTTATCACAAAATAATTATATATCCAACTTTTTGGGCATTTTTACACCATAAAAGTAAAATAATATGGTGTTATTATATACCTATACAAAAACACCCTTTATAATGTGAGGTTATTATGACATTAAACGAAGCTGTGGCTATAAGAGTAAGAAGAATTTTAGATGAGAGGAATATGACTCAGTATCGCTTAGAACAAAATGCTGGTATTAGTCATAGTACTATGAAATCATTTTTGAATGGTAAGTATAAAAGTTGTAACTTAACAACTGTCGTTTTAATTATTCGTGCTTTCGGTATGACGGTTGGTGAATTTTTTACTGATCCAATATTTGAAAGTGAAGATCTTATCGTGGAATAATTTTTCGCAGGGCTTAATTGTGAAATATAAGTGCCTAGAATAAAAAATGTCAACTCCGAAGCAACGCAAAGTGCATTTTAGAGTTGACCTTTTTTATTGGCACATAAAATAACAAGAGCACAGCAAATATTTATTAAGTAAATCCTCTTTTTACAACACGGTTGTTGGTAAAATATTGGGGAGGTAATAATAATGACAATAAGTTAGTGTGTATCTTCACGAATTCGTGAAATACTTTCTGATAAAAATATGACTATTTACAAACTTGAACAACTATCATGCGTGAGTCACAGCACAATGAAGTGTTTACTTAATAATGTATATGATGCTTGCAATCTACGAACTCTATTCCAAATAATTGATGCCCTTGATATGTCGGTGGTAGATTTTTTTGATAGCGATTTGTTTAATTTAGAGACTATTGATTATTTGTAGTTTTTATGGATTCAACATTGTTGACTATACTTCTGAAAGGTTTGATTATATTCAGAAAAAAAGTCAACTTTTTAATCGACTACCACAACATAAACCTTTAACATTTTGTTGTAAAAGTCACTGATTAATTTTGTGATTCAAACTCTTATTTACTTTCATACCATAATTGAATAGTTTTTTGGTATAAAAGTTAACAATAGTAATTGTTGAGTAAATGGACATTTTAGTCCTATCTAAAATTTGACGATTTATATGAAATTTTATAAAAAATTTATCTGCCCTAACACGCACTTTTCTATTCAGTTCCAAATTCGCCAAAACTCGCCATTTCAGGGTTGTTTTAATCAAATTTTTGTGATTTTTAGGGTTTACTGCTCTCATTTGCTCCATTGTCTAATTTTTACTATGGTGCAATTTTCGTTTTTAGCCCTCAAACACCTTTATTTTAGGCTATAAACAGCATAGGGTGTAGAACCTTATTAAAAAGGTTGATTATTTTGGTAAGGCGGAGGTCACGGGTTCAAGTCCCATCATCAGCTCCACAATTTAAACCCTTGAAAAACCCTTATAAATAGGCACTTTCAAGGGTTTTTCTTTTTCTAGAATTTTAAAAAAATCTTTAATTAAAAATTAAAAAATGTACCTACAAATGCTCCATAGGTACATAAAAAACAAAAAATGACCGACCTTTGATTTTTCATAATACTTTTGAGTTTGGTGAACAAATGTTATGCCTTATATAATTTTAGTGTAGCTCAGTATCAATTTAATACAGAGCTTAAACCCTGTAAATGCTGTTAGTATTTGCCACAAAGGGTCTTATGAAAATTGACATAAGGCTTATGGGTTTTCATGAAATACATCATTGAAAATAACCTACGAATCATAGATTTTTCAAGGGAAAGAATGTAGATGGCATAAGGAACATTTAAGATTATTTTGCATAGAGCAATACGCACAATAAGAAGTCGTTGTTTCATACTATGAAGTGGTGAGCAAATTTACCAACATAGGAGGACAAATGTTCGATTTTGACAATAATAAAAACATTTTTAGTTGTGGTTTAAGGCATGATTGTTGTAGTTGCAATGATTTTTGCAGACAAACTAATGTTGTTAAAGTAATCAACACAAATACACCAGTTCCGGGACCAACTGGCCCAAGAGGATTTACAGGTGCTACAGGTCCAAGCGGACCAACTGGTCCAACTGGAGCCACCGGTCCAACAGGCCCAATAGGGGCAACAGGTCCAACCGGAGAAGACGGAATTGCTGAAACTATTGCAGTAGGGACAACTACTACAGGTGATGCAGGCACAGATGCTTCAGTAACAGATACTACAGGTGGTCCAAATCATGTCCTTGATTTTGTGATACCAAAAGGTTTTGATGGTGTTGATGGCGAAGATGGAGTCACAGGCCCAACCGGAGCTACTGGTCCAAAAGGTGCAACCGGACCTACTGGACCTTATCAAATTAAAACAGCATATGTAGTGTCATACAATGATGACCCTAGTACGTTCCCAAGCGAAGGAAAGGAAATTGCAACAAGTGGAAGGCTGCCATTAATGAGAAAAGAAACTGATTATGGTGGCATAATAGAACTTGATTCTAATGACAATACTATTTAATTCAATCAAACTGGCGTATATTATATAACATTCACAGTTAATGGTTATGTTAAGAAAACTGGTTCAGATTTTGATCCGACTACTGACTTTGTTGCTGTTGCATTTAGGCCAGTAGATAGTGACGAAATAGTGGCAGCATCAAATACTTGGTGTAGCAGTGAATGTGCAAGTAATATCGTAGGTCAAGGTGTATTTGTTGTTTCAGATATCGCTACTGCATATGAGTTGATCAACCTGCAAATTAAAAGCATGTATATAAATGGTTGTGATATTCAGCAAACCATATCCCATTCATACTTTGGTGGGCCAATGGTGTCAATTGTTATATCAAAGTTATCTGATTAGCGAAACGATTGATAAAAATAATATAATGGATTTACTATCTTGTAAGTCTATGATTTGTTAGATAGTTTAAACAATATGTTTAATTTTGCTTGTTAAACTTTAACATTAATTTAATTGTTTATTATCAAAAAAGAGGGGCAGTGCCCTTCTTTTTCCTGTTAATTTCCCATTTTTTATATTCTGTATTATGCTAATATTTAGAGTAAATGTCTTATTTATTCCATAGATTATATAATGAAATAGAAAGATATGACGACTTTTGTTTATTTTTTTATTTCAAATTTGTCGCTAATCATTTCAATTAAAAATGAAAAAATAAAAAATTTGCAATTAATAAAATAAATTTATTTTTGAGTTTAAAATTTTTTTGATATATTATTATAAATAGTTTGTTATAATGTTGGACAAAAAATAAAACAATTGTAAATTTTTTTGATTAAAGTTCCAAAATTATGAAGTTGGGAGATTTTAAATAATTATTATTTGACTATAATAAACTATTTATAAAAAATTATAAAAATGGAGGAAATAATGAAAGTTGTTCAAATTGGTTGCGGAAAAATGTCTTTATATACAATGCGTTATGTACTAGAGAAGGGGGCTTCACTTGTTGGTGCATTTGATATAAGCAAAGATATCATAGGCAAGGATGTGGCTGAAATTTTAAACAAAAATGGGAGTATATGCAAGGTAGAAGATATCTCAAGGCTTGATGCTAAACTAAAAGCACTGAAGCCAGAAGTTGCAATTATAACCACTACTAGTCTAATGAGTGAATTATTCGATATTATGATGACATGTGCAAAAAATGGAGTTAATGCAATAACTACTTGTGAGGAGGCTTTTTACCCTTGGAATAGTTTTGAGCAAACTAAAAAAATTGACCAAGTGGCTAAGGCTAACAATTGTACAATTTGTGGTAGTGGATATCAAGATGTATCGTGGGGAAGCTTGGTAACTGCTCTTTGTGGTACAACTCAGTCCATAACAAAAATCATAGGAAAAAGTAGTTATAATGTGGAAGATTATGGCATTGCTTTGGCTAAAGTTCATGGAGCTGGACTTACCACTGAACAATTTGAAAAAGAAATTGTTAGTGCAAATACTGTAACATATAAAAAAGCAAAAGAGCTTATGGCTAAAGGCGAGTTTTTGCCATCATATATGTGGAATGTTAATGGTTGGTTAGTGTCAGCTTTGGGGCTTCATATAAAGAACCAAAGTCAAAGATGTGTTCCTCATATTGCAAAACAGAATTTGAAGTCTTCAACACTACAAATGACTATCAGAAAAGGTGATGTAACAGGAATGAGTGCTATTGTTACAACTGAAACTGAAGAAGGTATTGTTATTGAAAGCGAGTGTATAGGTAAGGTATATGCAAGCGATGAATTTGATAGCAATGAATGGACTGTTTATGGAGAACCAAAAACAACTGTTATAATCAATAAACCTCAAACTGTTGAGATGACTTGCGCATCAGTTGTTAATAGACTTCCGGATGTAATCAATGCTCCAGCAGGCTATGTAACAACTGAAAAAATGGGCGAATTAAGGTTTAAAAAATCGTTGTAAGTTATAATAAATAACTTATATTAAGGTAAAATCAGAATTTAAAAAAAATGAACAATATTAAAAAATAGACCAAATAATTGTGGTCTATTTTTTAATAAGTAAAGAAAATAAGCGGGTATTAGATTTACATAAAATTTCATTTAGTAAAATGGCTTATTCTGCTTACTTTTTTAAAACTATATTGTGAGCATAACGACATTAGAAAAGTAAAGTTTAAATTAATCGGTTTTCTTTTATTCCTGGCGCAAATCCGCAAGGGCTAGGGCAAGTGTAGTCTACAAAAGTACATCTAGCCCCTTTTGTGTATTGTTCTAGCTCTTTTGCACGGGGATGTGATTTTTCGGCTAGTGCTTTTGCATAATTTTTAAGAATGCAATTTGTTTGCTCGTTTATTTCAAGTTGGGCAAAAGTACACTTTCTTTCTTTCATTTTTTGAATAAACCAATCAAGTCGACCATATTCGTTAATGTTAATTAACATTCCTTGTGGAAATTTAGATGCCTGTGACAGACAGTCTTTTAACCATTCGTCCATAAGTACTTTATCTTTTCTTAAAATGGGAGGTATATAAAACTTGGGCTTGTTTAGCAAAGAAAAACTATAATCAATTGTGCGGTGTCTTTGTGCTTGCGCAAGTTGCGCAAAGCTTCCCTCATAACTTGTGCAATATACATCACCAAAATATTGTTCGGGTGTGTCATTTCCAATAATGGATAGTTTGCGATTTTTAATATTAGCTCCATTCGCCAGCGCTTCGTCTATATAGCCAGTTTTTTCAAGCTCACAACACAAGTCATTCATTGAAGGCAATAGGGCAGTCATAAACGCGTTGCTTCCGCCGATGGTGATTTCGTTTTTCATCATTTGATACAAATAGTTAAGTTGCTGATAGCTAACCGTATATTCCATTGTTGTTGGCGTAAAAACCGAAATAAGATATCTTGCGTTTTCTTGTGCTAGTTTTTCTATTCTGCTTTCTACAAAAAATTGTGGATACTGTTGTTGATATTCATTACGGATTAGCGTCTTAAATCTTTCCAACCACTTATTATACAGCTCTTGTTCTTCGGGGCTAAGCACCATTTTCGTGTATCTGGCAGATTTTTCGCTTGTGTTATACGCGCCCTCGTTGTTTAGCACCATTGCCAAGCCTTTTGGAATGTCCTCCAACGCAAAACTAATATAAGAGTGCCCAAAAACGCTGTGATGGGCTCTGTTTTTAGTAGAAATTGTACGTTTAAATGTTTTTTCCGCTGGTTCGTTAAATAACGCGTCTATATCGCTTGACATATAACAAATGCCCGCTGAATGTCCGCTAAAAATATCAAAATCCTCTTTTTTGGCAATATAACCCTCATGAGTTGATGCTAAAACCTTTATATTCATCCCATTTTCCTCCCTATGTAAACAAAGCTTTTAAATTAAATTTGCTTTATATAACATCTTCTGTCTTTATGATGACGCATTTCAAACCCTTTAAATAAAAGGTGAATTTCGTTATTATTTTCAAGTTGAAGATTGGTTTCTGCATACCTAATTTTATTTTTAGCAAAGTTTTTAAGGTTTCGCGCCATAATTACTGCCGCAACCCCTTTGGTTTTGTATTCTGGTTTAACTGCTATAAGAGCAAGGTCGACTGTATCGTTCTTTCTTAACGCCTTAAGCAGTGAGAAGATATGAATGGAGAAAATTTTGCCTTTTGTTTTTTGCATTGCTTTAGCTAGGCTAGGGAAAACAAGACCAAAACCTACAAGCTGGTCATTTTCGTTAACAACAAGCGATAAATAATCCATTGTAAGTAGCAACTTAAACTGCCCAATAAACTGTTTTTTAAGGCGGTCGTTAATTGGAACAACGCCATACAGTGGGCTATAACATTCCTCTAATAAATCAAAAATTGCGTCTGCATATTTATCGATTATTTTATTCTTGTTGCCCTCAACAACACTTAATTTATATCTTGCTTGTACTGCGTTTGTCAAACGCTCTACTTTTGGGTCAATCTGTGAAGGGATGCTAATCAAATATTCGTTCCAATCCACGCTTTTTGCGTATCCTAACGCCTCAAAATGCTTTGGATAGTATTCATAACTATAGTTTTCTTCAAAGTCCGAAAGTTCCTCGAAGCCTCTTATCAACAAGCCCTCGCGTTCCAAGTCATTAAAACCTAATGGACCGTGGACCTCGTTCATTCCTAGTGACCTTGCCCAATTTTCAACGCTTTCAAATAGTGCTTTAGACACCTCGTAGTCGTCAATAAAATCCACACGACTAATTCTTACACGCTTTTTGCCGGTTATCTCGTTATCCTGTTTTTGCAAGATGCCCGCAATTCTGCCAGCAAGTTTTCCGTCTTTGTATGCCAAAAATCCAACTATATCGCTTTCAATCAAGTTGGCATTTTTCTTTTTATCAAAAATAATAAGCTCATCACTTATAAATGGAGGAACATAATATGGGCAGTCCTTATATAACTTTAAAGGGAAGTATGTAAACTCCTTAATTTGTTTTTTTGTTTTAACCTCTTTTATTTCAATCATAGCTTTATCCTCTGAAAAAATTTTATATAGTAAGTATAACATATAATTTTAATTAAAAAAAATGTTTTAAAAAAACTGACTAACTTTTTTTACTTTTCATTATTTAAGATTGTTGATATAATAAATTTAGGAGATTAAAAAATGTTTGATGCTATTATTATTGGCGGTGGTGCAAGTGGAGTTATGTGCGCCATAATCGCAGCTAAAAGAAATAAGAAAATACTTATTATTGACGAGGGAAGCTCTTTAGCAAAAAAACTTTTGGTTACGGGTAATGGAAAATGTAATTTAACCAATGTGAAGATAAATGAGAATTCGTATAATCAGGATATTACAGCCTATCTTAAAAGGTTTAATATAAATCAAACTTTAAACCTTTTTTCAAATATGGGATTGTTGTATTATACTGATAATGAAGGAAGAGTTTATCCTTATTCTAATAGCGCAAAAAGTGTTGTTGAAGTATTGAACAACGAATGTGCAAAATTAAACATTAATACTAAATTAAATACAAGAGTTTTAAAAATTAGCAAAAATGACAACTATGTTGTTGAAACGAATAATGGCGTTTTTAGATCAAAACAGCTTGTTGTTGCATTTGGAACAAAAAATTCACAAAATTTATTAACAGATTTAAACATTGGTTACCGCCCATTTGTGCCAAGTTTAACAGCTTTAATGACAGAAAATACCAAGAAATTGTCAGGAATACGCCTTTCAAATGTTGAAATAACGGCAAAATGTAAAAATAAAGTTTTTACTGAACGAGGAGAGTTACTATATAAAGATAGTGGAATTAGTGGGATAGTGATATTTAACACTTCTAGTTTATTTGCGCGTAATAATTGCTTTAAAGGCGAGGTTTTAGTTAATTTAATGCCCGACTACTCTCGCGAGCAGATTAAAGACATTATTACAAAAAGATTACAAAATCACACATATTTATGTAATGTTTTTGAAGGTTGGTTTATGGAACAAGTTGCGCTGGAAATTTGCAAGAAGGCAAATATTGATGCAAAAACATTAATACAAAAACTAACTAAAAAAGATATAGAAAAACTTGTGGACACTATAGTCGCTTTAAAGTATGAAGTTAATGGTTGCTATGAGAATAATCAAGTGTTTGCCGGTGGTGTAAAGTTAACAGAATTAACCGAAAACTTGGAAAGTAAAAAACACGCTGGATTGTTTTTTTGTGGAGAGGTTTGCGATGTTGATGGCGTTTGTGGGGGATACAACCTACAATGGGCATGGACAAGTGGTCATATAGTTGGAGAATCGCTATGATAAAAGTTGATGGTTTAAAACTTAATATTGGGTATAAAAATAAGGATGTAGAAGCACAAATTGCAAAAAAATTAAAAATTAAAATAAGCGATATCTTAAATTGGGAATTTATTAAATTATCGATTGATGCGCGTAAAAAACCAAATGTTTTTTACGTAGCAAGCATTGCGGTAAGCTTAACTAAAAACTTGGAGCAAAGGTTTAAAGCCTTGCGTTTTAATTTTTCCACAGATGTTGAACTATTTGAAAAAAAACAAACCTGTTTTAGGCCTATCGTTGTTGGTTTTGGACCATCTGGCATGTTTTGTGCACTGTACCTAGCCCGCATGGGATTAAAGCCAATTGTTTTGGAACAAGGAAGTTGTGTTGATGAGCGTGAAAAGGATGTTAAAACTTTCTGGGAAAACGGAAGATTAAATAAGTATTCAAATGTACAGTTTGGCGAAGGTGGCGCTGGCACATTTAGTGATGGCAAGTTAAATACTAATTTATCAAGCAACATAAGCATGAAAATTGCATGCGAGTTTTATCATTATGGAGCACCCAAAGAAATTTTGTATACTTCAAAACCGCATATAGGTAGCGATAACTTAAAACAGATAGTTAAAAATATTAGGCATGATATCATTAGTTTGGGTGGTCAAGTTTTATTTAACCACAAGCTAGAAAAAATTGAAAAAATAAAAAATATTAAAAAAATACATGTTTTAGATGTGAAAAACAACAAAATGGTTTGTTTAGAAACGGATAGGCTGGTTTTGGCACTTGGCCATAGTGCGCGTGATACTTTTGAAATGTTGTATAATGCGGGTGTGAAAATGCAACAAAAACCTTTTGCTATAGGTGTGCGCATCGAGCAAAAGCAAGAGGATATAAATAGGGCACAATATGGCGAGAATTATGATAAAAGATTGCCTAACGCCGATTATAAACTTGTTGAGCATTTAGATAATGGCAGAAGCTTATTTACATTTTGTATGTGTCCTGGTGGAGAGGTGGTTGCATCTTCATCTGACAAGGGCGAGGTTGTAACAAACGGAATGAGCTATTTTGCCCGAAATAAAGACAATGCAAACTCGGCACTACTTGTTAATGTTTTGCCAAGTGATTTTGATAGCGACCACCCACTTGCAGGAGTGGAATTCCAACGGAAATACGAGCAGTTGGCATTTAAGCTAGGCGGAGGTAATTATTTTGCACCGTGTGAAAGTGTTGGAAGCTTTTTGGGGATGAATAGCGCTGAAAAAATTACACCATCATACAAACCAAATGTTAAATGGACAAATATTAAGGAATGTTTGCCGCAATTTGTAACCGAAAGTTTGATTGAGGGTTTGCCGAAATTTAACAAAAAGTTAGCAAACTTTGCGCGACCAGAAAACTTGTTGATTGCGATAGAAAGTCGCAGTAGTTCGCCTGTTACAATATTACGAGATAATAATTATCAATGCAATTTTTCTGGCGTTTATCCTATTGGCGAGGGTGCGGGGTATGCCGGAGGAATAGTATCCTCTGCAATAGATGGCATAAAAGTTGCAAAACAAATATATGGTGAGATATTGTAGCCACCACTTATACTATAGTTCAATCTAAAATTTTATTATTTAACGCGAATAATAAAACTTTTGTGCAGTTTTATACTCTTTTTAATGTTACAAGAAGCCAGTAATTTATTGTTTAATTTTTTATAATGTGATAACATATATTATATGGAAAAAATTTATTTGAATAGCAATACTCATAGGATAATTAAAAACGACATAAGCGAAAATATGCTTAATCACAGTTATTTAATTATCTCTAATGACAAATTTAAAATAAACGCTTTTACTGATTATGTTTGTTGCTCTATTTTGGCCAACGACGATTTTTCGGGCACAATAGCAAAAAAGATTTTGCATGGCAATCATGCGGATGTTAAGCAATTTCCTGCGACATCCAAGTCAATTGTAACCGAAGATATTAATAAAATAGTAAGCGATAGTTATGTTTTGCCAATGGAGGCTCAAAAAAAGATTTATGTGCTTAAAAACTTTGAACAAGCCACTGTTCAGGCACAAAACAAACTGTTAAAAACGCTAGAAGAACCGCCTAAAAGCGTAGTTTTTGTGATAACAACCTCAAATGAAAACGGAGTTTTGCCAACAATACGTTCACGTTGTAAAAAGATTGTTGAAGGAAGAATTTCTGACGAGGAAGTTTTAAGATATGTAAGCGGTTTGGGCAAGCTAAGCGCGGAAGAGGCGAAAATGATTGCGGAGTTAAGCCAAGGGAATTTAACTTTTGCAGATAGTTATGTTAACGACAGAAAATATTTGGAAATGGTGAATTTAAGCAAGGATATATTTAACAATCTTTTAACTAGCGCCAATGTGTTAAATTACTCTGCAAAAATGCTAAAATACAAGACCACTTTTGAAGACTTTTTTAATGTTATGTTACTAACCCTGCGCAACATTTTTGTTGATAAAACAACTAAAAATGTTCAGCCTAATATAAAATATTCAAGTAGAGCGCTAACAAAAATTGTTGATGTTTTGAACACTGCAATAGAAAAAGTAAGATGCAATTGCAACCCCGTTTCGGTGTGTGATGGTGTGTTAATGGGAATTTTGGAGGTGAGATTTAAATGCCAAAAGTAATAGGAATTAAGTTTAAAGATGGCGGAAAGATTTTTACATTTTCTCCGCTTGATGAGTTTTTGCAAATAGGCACACACGTTGTTGTGGAAACTGCTCGCGGATATGAGATGGGCATAGTTGCCACTGATATTTATGAAGAGGATGATGACAAGATAGTTGCACCTTTAATGCCTGTTGTAAGGGTTGCCACCGCAAAGGACAAGGCTAAACTAAAAGAACTAGAGGCTAAAAAGGATGAGGTTATTAGTGTAACAAGCAATCTTATAAAAAAATATAAGCTGGATATGAAAGTTGTGGATGTTGAGTTTACGCTTGACGCTCAAAAGGTTATCATCAACTTTGTTTGCGAGGATAGGGTGGATTTTAGAGAGCTTGTGAAAGAACTTGCAAGTGTTCTAAAACAGCGTATAGAGTTGCGTCAAATTGGCATTCGTGACCAAGCCAAGCTTGTGGGCGGAATAGGCGCTTGTGGCAAAGAAGTTTGTTGTAAACAATTTTTAAACGATTTTGATAAAGTTAGTATAAAAATGGCAAAAACACAAGGACTTTCGCTAAACCCAACAAAAATTAGTGGCGTTTGTGGAAGGCTAATGTGTTGTCTGTCGTATGAAAATGATTTTTATGCAGAAATGAATAGTAAGATGCCAAAGGTTAACTCTATGGTAAACACCAAGGATGGCATTGGCACAGTTGTTTACAACAATTTGCTTAAGGGGCTGGTAACCGTTAAATTTGTAAACGATAGTGACATTAAAATCGTGGAATATCCGTATACGGAGGTTGAGGTTGTTAAAACTGAAACTTTAACAAAATCAGACGCATTTAAGGAAGAGCAAAAGCCATCTGCCGATAAACAAAAAAATAACAAAAGGAAGAAAAAGAATAACTAATACTATGCTTTTAAAACAGGGTGAAAGGCTGGACGATTTACAATTTAATAACTTGTTTTTAATTCAGCATCCGCAGGAATATTGTTTTAATTCCGATAGTGTTGAGCTAGCCAATTTTGTTAAATGTCCTAAAAATGCCAATGTGGTAGATTTGTGTAGTGGAAGCGGAGTTATTGGTATTCTTGTTAACGCAAAAAACAACTGCAAAAGCATAACGTTTGTGGAGTTGCAAAAGCATTTTGCGGATATGTGTAGGCGAAGTTGTGAGTACAACAAATTAACAAACACGCAGGTTATAAATGCCCGAATTCAGGACATTTGTAAACAAATTGGCACAGAGTTGTTTGATGTTGTTGTGTGCAATCCCCCTTATAAAACTGAAAAAAAAGGATTGCTTAATGAAAAAGAAACGGTGGCACTTGCCAGACATGAAATAGCAGTTACGTTAGAAGAAATTGTGCAGGAGGCCTCAAAATTATTAAAATTTGGCGGAAAATTTTATACGGTTAACAAGGAAGAACGCTTAACTGACCTTTTGGTACTGATGCGTAAATATAATCTTGAACCTAAGGTTTTAAAAGTTTTACCCAGTAAAAAAGGTGCAAGCGTTGTTATGATAGAAGGCAAAAAAGGAGGCAAAAGCGGAATAAGAATTTCGCTATAATAGCTAAATGTTATACTTTGTAGCAACACCTATTGGGAACTTATCTGAAATGAGCGCCCGTGCAATTGAAACACTGCAAAGCGTGGACCAAATTGCTTGTGAAGATACTCGCACGAGTAGTGTTCTTTTGCGTCACTACAATATAAATAAACCACTTTTTTCTTATCATAAATTTAATGAAAAGGCAAGTACGTGCAAAATTATAGATCTTTTAAAAGCGGGTAATAACATTGCTGTAATATCAGATGCGGGTATGCCGGTTATTTCAGACCCAGGCAATATTTTGGTTAATGAATTAATAAACAATGGTTTAGATTACACAGTTATATCTGGCCCATGTGCATTTGTTAACGCTTTTGTTTTAAGTGGTTTTTCGTACCCTTTTTCGTTTATTGGATTTTTACCAAGTAAAAAATCGGATGCGATAAAACTATTAAACTCGTTTAAAAACACCCCTTCAGCGCTAATTTTTTATTTGGCACCTCATGACATTAAACCAACTCTTTCTGTCATAAATGAGGTATTAGGTGACAGAAAAATATGTGTTGTTAGAGAAATAAGTAAAAAATTTGAAGAGGTGAGTTTTTCAACTTTATCAAAAGGATACAATGGTATTGAGAAAGGTGAATTTGTTTTAATAGTGGATAAGGGAGAAGAGCAAAACAATTTAAATAACTTGGAAATAACACAACATTTTGAATATTATATTAAAAACGGGCTTAATAAAAATGACGCCATTAAACAAGTTGCTCATGATAGAAAAGTAAAAAAAGATGTGGTTTATAAACAAATAAACAAGTTATAAAGTTTGCTGTACAAAAATAGCAGGTTAGTATTTTAAATTGTAAAATTTTGTAATTAAAAATAACTGAAATAAGAAAATAAATATACTATATTTAAGCTCTTAAGTTTTTTATGATAAGGAAAATAATAAGATTAAAGGAAGTAATATCTCTGCATAAGATTTCTTGCTTCTTTTTTTTACATGCAAAACTAATATGTATGTGATTAACATTTTTTATTTAATTTGCTTATAACTATTATCGGTTGTTTGTTTTAAATTTAATAATGCTAGTAGTGTATCATTAGTTTAAAACTTTAGTTTATAAACCTGTAGAATCAACACTAAAAAATAAATTTAAAAATTTTAAAGAAAATTTGTTAACCTGGTTGACAAACTGATTAAATGTATGTAAAATTGCTTGTACAACGCTTGTAGAGGTATAAAATGGTAACAGAATATCAGGCAATCGAAATACTAGAGAGAATAAAGCAAAATAGACCGAACGAAATATTTAACAGGATAAACGATACAGAGGCTGGCATGAGATATGTTTTGATATATTTAAGTGAACATAGGTCAGGTGCTTATGCTTCGTCTATTGCAGAAAAAATGTTTATTTCAAGAGCAAGAGTTGGTGTTTTAATTCAGAAACTTTTAAATAAGGGTTATATTCAAAAAACATTATCAAATTTAGATGGAAGAATAGAGCTTATAAGTATTACACAAAAAGGATTAAACGAAATTAATTCGCAACGCCAAAAAATTGTTGGCAGCATAATGAAAGTAATTGAAGAGGTTGGTCTAAAAGAACTTAATAAGTTTATAGAAATTTCTTCAAAAATAAAAAGAATTTTAGAAGAAACAGAATAAAAGAAAATATACAACCATATATTTTTTAATTGCAGATTTGTTATTAACAAAGGGAGAAAGGATGTTTAGTTTATTTAAAAATTTAAAAGTTAAAGATTTGTTTTTAATAGCAATAAGTGTTGGGCTTATTGTTGTTCAGGTGTGGTTAGAATTAAAAATGCCTGATTATACTATAGGGCTTACCCAACTTATGCAAAGCGAAAACGCTGTTATGAGCGAGGTTTGGGAAACTGGTGGATTAATGCTTGCTTGTGCGGGCGGAAGCTTGGTTTCTTCCATAATTTGTTCTGTATTAATATCAAATGTAGCAAGTTCGTTTTCAATGACGCTTCGCGGAAAACTTTTTGAAAAAATTACGGATTTTTCTGATGCAGAAATGAAAAAGTTTTCTATTCCAAGTTTAATTACTAGAACAACAAATGATGTTATGCAGGTGCAAAACTTTATGGCTATGGGCGTGCAACTACTTTTTAAAGCGCCTATTACGGCTGTTTGGGCAATTTGTAAAATAGCCACCACAAACATAAAATGGACAACTGCAGTTTTAATTAGTGTGGTTCTTGTGGTTATTTGTGTAAGCATTTTAATTTGCGTTTGTTTCCCTAGATTTAAAAAGATTCAAAAGCTTACTGATGATTTAAACAATGTTGTTAGGGAAAATATTTCTGGTGTTAGGGTTGTTAGGGCTTTTAATGCGGAAGAGTATCAAGAAGAAAAATTTGAAAAAGTTAACAACGAAATTACAAAAAACAATTTGTTCACATCTCGTGCAATGGGATTTATGTCGCCAATAATGACATTGGTTATGAATGGTCTAACCCTTGCAATTTATTGGATAGGTGCATTACTTATAAATGAAATTTCTCTAACAAGTTTAGAATCAATTGAATTAAGAAAGGCAGTTATAGGAAACATGACGGCATTCACTCAATATGCGCTGCTGGTTATTATGGCATTTATGATGCTAATTGTTATTTTTATCATTTTGCCTAGAACAATGGTTTCGGGTAAAAGAATAGCAGAAGTTTTAAACACAAACTCTTCAATTGTAGGAGGGGATGCCCAATTTGATAGTAGTAAAAGTGGCGAAATAGAGTTTAAGAATGTTTCATTTGCATATCCAGATAGCCGTGAAGACGAAATGGCCTTAAAAGATATTTCCTTTAAGGTTAATAAAGGGCAAACACTTGCTATTATTGGTGCAACAGGAAGCTCTAAAACAACGCTTATAAATTTAATTCCAAGATTTTATGATGCAACAAGTGGAGAAGTTCTTGTTGGCGGCAAAAATGTTAAAGAATATAATGAACAGGATTTAAGAAATAAAATTTCAATTGCATCTCAAAAGGCAGTTTTGTTTAAAGGAACAATTAAAGAAAACATAGCTTATGGCAAAAAGGATGCCGATATTGATAAAATCAATAAAGCAATAGACATTGCACAAGCCGATTTTGTTTTTGACCAAGATAAAGGAATAGAAGGTGATGTTGCCCAAGGCGGAACCAATTTCTCTGGCGGACAAAAACAAAGGCTTTCAATTGCACGGGCGGTTTATAAAGATGCTGAAATTATGATTTTTGATGATACATTTTCGGCGCTAGACTACAAAACGGATATGCTTATTAGAAAATCCATTAAAAAGGATTTGGGTGACAAAACTATTATAATAGTTGCGCAAAGAATAGGAACAATAAAAGATGCTGATAAAATTATTGTATTAGATGAGGGCAGGATTGTAGGCGAGGGAACACATTCTGAACTGCTTAAAAAGTGCAAAATTTACAAGGAAATTGCTTTATCACAATTATCAAAGGAGGAGTTATAATATGAAGATGTTTGGACCAGGACCTAACGCCAACACAGATAAGCGTGAAAAAACAGATATAAAATCTGTTAAAAAGCTTTTATTGTTTTGCAAACCTTATTACCCTTCTATAATAATTGCTCTTATTCTTGCGGTTGGTTCAGCAATTGCAACAATAATAGGTCCAGATAATATTAGTGATTTAATGAATATTATTACTGGTGGAATAGCATCTGTTACGGGTGTAAACATGACCGAGTTTTTAAAAGTTGCTGTTTTGCTAATATGCTTGTATGCAGGTGGTGTGATTGCAAATTATTTGCAGCAATTCTTAATGGCTGGCGTCACTCAAAAAACCGCAAAAAAATTAAGAACGGATATTGACAAAAAAATAAATAATCTGCCTTTAAAATATTTTGATACAACCACGCGTGGTGATATTTTAAGCAGAGTTACAAACGATGTTGATACAATTTCTCAAACATTTAGCTCCACAATTTCAAACTTGGTTAATGCAATAACTTTGTTTGTAGGTGTGCTAATCATGATGTTTTCGGTAAATTGGATTTTGGCTCTTGTAACAATAGCTTCCTCAATAGTTGGCTTTGTATTAATGTTTTTAATTTCGTTTAAATCTCAAATATACTTTAACAGAAGGCAGCAAAATTTAGGTGAAATGAATGGTCATATTGAGGAAGTGTACTCTAACTACAATGTAGTAAAATCATATACTGCAGAAGAGCAAGTAAAAGATTCTTTTAATAGCATAAACAAAAGGTTATTTGCCAACAATTGGAAATCCCAAGCGTTGGCGGGTTTAATGCAACCTATAATGGGCTTTGCTGGTAATTTATCTTATGCAAGTATTTTTATAGTTGGTGTTGCGCTAATTCTAAATGGCAGTTCTGCAATAACTTTTGGAACGATAATTTCATTTACAATTTACGCAAGGTTGTTCTCACAACCTTTGACGACAATTGCTCAATCAATGAACTCGCTTCAGCAAACTGCGGCTGCTTCAAAAAGGGTGTTTGAGTTGTTAGACCAAGAGGAGCTTGTTGACGAAAGTACCAAAAAGGCAAAGTTAGCAGAAAAAGACGTGGTGGGAGATGTTGAGTTTAGAAATGTTAGGTTTGCTTATGAAAAGGATAAAACCATAATTAAGAACTTTACAGCGCATTTAAAGGCTGGCCAAAAAGTGGCAATTGTTGGGCCAACAGGTGCAGGTAAAACCACAATAGTTAATTTGCTAATGCGCTTTTACGAATTAAGACAACCAAGACTTATTGTTAACGGTCTTATTACTGATTACAAAATTTTTGATAACGGAAAATCAGTTAAGCTTCTTGTTGACAATGAAAACAGACTTTATATTAACAACAGTCAAACAGAACATGTGCTAAAGGGCATTGCCAACTTACCTAAAAATAAAGTGTTAAAGTTTAATCAAAATTTTATAATTAATATTGACGATAAAGAAATTGATTATAAGATTGATGTGTTAACAGGTAACCAAATTGATAATCCTGAAAAATGTGTTTTGGGAATTGCATATTTTGGCGATATATTTATAGACAACAAACCAATAAAATCGATGACCAGAGAAAATATTCATAACTTGTTTGATATGATTTTGCAAGATACATGGTTGTTCGATGGAACGATAAGGGAAAATTTGGTTTATAACAAAGAAAATGTTTCGGAAGAAAAGCTAGATGAGGTTTGTAGTGCTGTAGGACTTAAGCATTTTATCAAAACCCTAAAAAACGGTTATGATACAAAGTTGGATAGTAGTTTGGGGCTTTCAGAGGGTCAAAAACAGCAACTAACAATTGCCAGAGCGATGATAAAAGACAGTCCTTTGCTTATTTTGGACGAAGCAACATCAAGTGTTGATACCCGAACGGAGTTGGTTATTCAAAAAGCGATGGATAACCTAACAAAAGGCAGAACATCATTCATAATTGCCCATAGGCTTTCAACAATAAAAGACGCAGATATTATTCTTGTTTTAAAAGATGGTGACATTGTGGAGCAAGGTAATCACAAACAACTGCTTAAAAAAGATGGGTTTTATGCCGAACTGTACAACAGTCAATTTGCTCAAATTGCGTAAACCTATTTTCAAATACTAAAATAAAGTTGTATTTTAATGCAAAAAAAACCAAATGCTTATATTATTCCAAGTTAAAATTAATTTTTTTGTATAACTAAATATTATCTGCATAACTAAATATTATTAGTTTGGTTGTTAGTAATAATAAAAAGAACGCTATTACAAAAGGTAGCGTTCTTTATTTTTTATGATTATTCGTGATCTTTTTTGTTGTTATTTTCTTTCTTTTTAAAGAAGTTTGTTATTTTAAACCTTAATGGTTTATTAGATTTTATGGGCTGTATAAACTGATTTATAATAAGTATTGCCTGAATAACAGGGCCTATTAAAAAGAATATCCATAAATTATAAGAGATAAAATGGCAATAAATAGAAGCAACAAACGACCATAACAATAGCGAGCGTATAAAGATTGTGTATTTTTGCTTTCCCCATCTGTTATTGCAGTAGTTTAACACTAAAGCAGTTACAGGTATTGCCCATACAAAAATTTGCCAATATCTTAAACTGTTGTATGTTGTTAAATATGTATAAATAATTACTGCTGTCATCCAAACTACAGCACAAGATAGAATAGTAACAATTATCTTGTTGATATCGTTGCTATTTTGCTTTGCTGGAGATTTTTCTTTTGTGTGCACTTCAAAAAAATAGGAGATGGGAACTTCAAAAATTTCACTAATTTTATATAAAGTTTCCACATCCGGCAACGATTCTCCGTTCTCCCATCTTGAAATGGCTTTGTCAGAATATGCCAACTTTTCGCAAAGGTCCAGTTGAGTCATTTTATTTTTTTTACGAAGATAAACTAAATTTTGTGATATAACTTCTTTTAGGTTTTCCATACTTTTAGTTTAACATGTTTCGACAAATTCTTCAAGTTTTTTACAAAAAAATGAATATTTTATACGTATTTTATTTTTGGTTTGGTGCAAAAAGCTCTTGTAACATTTTGACTGATTATGTCGAAAGTTTTTCGTGTAAAAAACCCAATTCTCGCTAGGCGAGAGTTAATTTTTTAGTATTCTATTTCAAAATTTTTTAAATGAGAGAGGGAAAATTAAAATTCTCTTGTTTAAAAGTTGTTTGCAATAGTATATTACACTAAGTATAAAGGAGAATTCATGAAAACAAAGCATACCCTTTACGAACTTACACCATCTCAAGAAGTTGTGAAAATGCAATTGCTTTTTTCGCTAGATAAACGAGTAATAAATATTGTGTTTTCAGCAACCATAGATAAACCTATAGATGCCGAGATTATGAAACAAGCATTAAACCTTGCAGTTAAAAGAAACGATAGTGTTAGATTGCGTTTTGTGAAAAATGGCTTTAAGTTAATGCAATATTTTGACGAAGGTGCCACTTGCGGAAGTATTCCGGTAAGAGAATTTAAAACGCAAGCCGAGCAAGAAAAGTTTATTAAAAAAGCAATTAAAAAGCCTATAAAGTATCTAAAAGGTAAAGTTATAGAATTTAGTATTTGCAAAACATTTGATCATAAAGACATGCTGTTTGTAAAAGTGTGCCATTATGTGCTTGACACGTATGGGATTATGGTGTTTTTAAAAGATGTGTTTGATGTTTACGAGGCGTTGGTTAATAAAACTGAAATGCCAGAGCTTCCAGGAAAGTTTGAAGATATAGTACAAAAAGAAATTCAAAAGAAAAACAACAAAGAGCTTGCAGAAAAGCGTTTGCAGTTTTTTAAAGATTATTTTAAAAATAAAGATGAGCCTTATTATGCGGGCATCCCGGGGCTATCCACAAAACATGCAGTAAAAAATTTTGACAAACGTCTTACTAAAATGTTTTTTGTTAAAAACCAAACTAAAGGTTATATGCGGGAAATTCCACACGAACTTGTAAAGCAGGTAATTACATATTGTACTCAAAACAAAGTTACGCCGGCTTCGTTTATGTTGTATGCTAGTGCACTTACGCTTTCAAAAATGAACAACAATGTTAAAAATATTTTCCCGTTAGAATTGTGCAATTGTAGAGCAACGGCACTTGACCGAAAATGTGCTGGAACTAAGGTACAAAGCTTGGGTTGTTATATCGAGCTAGACTCAGCCGAAACTATAAAGGAAAATTTTGATAAATTTTGCAAAAACCAAAATACCTTTTACAGATACATAGGAGTGTCGGATGTAAAATTTCAGCAGCTTACCCATGAGTTGTGGAAAAGTTCTCCAATAAAAACATACTATCCTATGTCGTTTTCGTTTATACCCATGAGTAAGGCGAAAGGAGTGAATTTTCAGCTTTACAGCAACGGAAAATTTGCGCTTCCTTGCTATGTGGGAATTATGTTTGATGTGGACGAACTTACTATGCAGGTAATATATGATGCACAAATAAAACTAATAAACGAAGATAGTATAAATTATTTCCAGAATAACTATCAAAGCGTAATTAAGCAAATTCTTGCTGATGATAGTAAACTAATTTCAGAATTAAAAGTTGATACTTCCAAAAATATTATATAAAAAATAACTAGGAGTTACATATGAAAAAACACGTATATGAAAAAGATATTTTAAAGGATACTCTACTTAAGGATGGCGACTATAAATCTACAAAAGAGGTTTTTGAAAGAATTGCAAAATATATTCCGGATAAACAAATTTTGGCAGAATTGGACAGTAATAACAACATCCTGTATCACACAGCAAAAGAAATACTTGAAACTATTGAAGCATTAGGTGATGGCTTGTTGCAAATAGGGCTTAAAGGAAAACATATTGCAATAATTGCAGATAATTCTTATAGATATGTAATATGCGACTTAACGATTGCTGGTGGTGTTGGTGTGGTTACTCCAATAGATAAAGATGCCGATGTAGAGCTAACAAGCAAGCTGTTTAATTTGTGTGATGCGGAGGTCGTTATATGTTCTGGTCACTTAATAACCAAAATTAAGAAAGCGCAAAGAAATTGTGATGCATTAAAAACCATAATTACGATAGATGAAAAAGTAGACGACATTCTTTGTTTTGATGAGATTGTAGCTATTGGTAAAAAAGAAGAAAATGCAGGCAAATATAAAAACCAGAATTTGGATCTGGATGCTACATGCAAAATACTATTTACATCTGGCACTACTGGCATGAATAAAGGTGTGGAGTTGTCGCAAAACAACCTATCCGCAAATATTGTTAACTGTTTGGATGTAATAAAGGTAGACACAAGCAAAGACAACACATCAATGTCAATTTTACCTATGCACCATGCTACTGAAATTAACACACACATTATGCCTCGTATTGCAGCTGGAAGGCTTACATATATAAACGGTAGCATGAAAGACATGATGAGAAATATTAAAATATTTAAGCCATATATAATTACTGTTGTTCCAATGGTTGCAAATGCATTTTACAAAACTATTTGGCAACAAGCAAAAAAACAAGGTAAAGATAAAAAATTAAAGAAAGGTATTAAAATTTGTAAGCTTGCAAATGCCTTTGGCGTTGATTTAACACACAAACTTTTTGGTGATTTATTTGCTCCGTTTGGT
The DNA here is from genome assembly GCA_964564685.1 of uncultured Christensenella sp. Taxonomy (GTDB): domain Bacteria; phylum Bacillota; class Clostridia; order Christensenellales; family UBA1242; genus UBA11490. The sequence goes on along the minus strand of CAZMBC010000004.1, from coordinate 98,128 downwards.
GGCAATTTAACACAAATTATTTGCGGTGGTTCTCCTTTAAACCCAGAAGTTGTAAAAGGCTTGCGTGACCTTGGAATCTTTATTATAAATGGATATGGAATAACAGAGTGTGGCCCACTTGTATCCATGAATACTGAAACTGTTAAAGAAGTTTATAGCATAGGTAGGGCATGTCCTAAACTAGAAGTTAAAATAGCAGAACCCGATGAAAGTGGGGTAGGCGAGCTTTGTGTAAAAGGCAAAAGCGTTTCTAAAAGATACTATAAAGACCCAGATGGTACAAAATTGGTACATGATACTGATGGATTTTTCCATACTGGCGACCTTGCCTATATAGATAAAAAGGGCAGAATATTCCTATCGGGCAGAAAGAAAAATTTAATCATTTTGGATAGTGGAAAAAACGTTTATCCAGAAGAACTTGAAAGAGATATTGTAAACAACATTGGCTACGTAAAAGAAGTTGTTGTGTTTGAGGGAAAATGTAAGTTGGCACGTGAAACTAAAAATCAAATTTGTGCACTAATTTATCTTGATAACGAATCTGGTGAAATAAATAGCAATAAAATTATTGAAGATTTTAGAAAATTAAATCAAACATTGCCTCAATATAAACGTATTACTTATGTGGAGGTAACGGATACTGAATTTGAAAAAAATGCCACCAAAAAAGTAGTTAGAAAACCTGCTATAGAAAGACACAACGAAGATGGCGGACTTATTATTTAGGAGAAAGATATGGAAGAATTAAAAGAAATTATAAGTGAATATGTTGGGGTAGACTCAAAGGATATAAACGAAAACATGAGTTTAGTGGGAGATGTTGGATTGGATAGTTTTGGCTTAATTTCGTTGCTTTGTGCAATTGAAGACAATTTTGATGTAAGAATACCCGATTGTGTATTATCTAACTTTCAAACTATCAATGATTTATCTTCATATTTGGCTAGCCACAGCAAAAAATTTATGTAATTAGCCATTACATTTTATAAAAAACTTATCAAATTTAATATTTTATACATTTTGTTTGCTAGCAGAATTTAGTATTTGTACAATTAGATTTACAGCATATAACGCTGTAAAAAACAAGTTGTTGTATTAAGGTGGACCTATATGCTAAAGGTTTAAATGTAGTAAAAACTAGTAAATCCTTTTATAGGCTAGGGTTATTTAAGCCTCGTTCTTGGTCTAGTCTTTCCTTTACCTTAATATATTGCTCACATCTTTGGTTTAATTCGCCTTTAATCATTTTTGCAAGAGGCTTGTAGTTGTTATCTTCAATTGCGGTATTCATGGCGTCAAAATATTCGTCTTTGTGAATTCCCTTAATGGTTACTGTAGGTATGCCATTTCGAACGAGCATATAGTTAAATAGCAAACGTGATGTTCTGCCGTTTCCATCTCGGAAAGGATGGATTTTTACAAAACAAGCCTTAAATATCATTGCTTTTAAAATAGGGTGAAAATTAGAATTATTGTATTTTTCTAACAAAATATTCATTTCTTTTGCAACGTCGTCACTACAGGTTGGCGTCCAGTTTACGCCCTCTACTTCAACATCACATTTGTAGTCCTTTCCTTTGTAGTTCACGGTTCTTCTAAATTTGCCGTATCCCTCAGGAGTTATTGGCTCTCGCGTATCACGACTTAAAAATGTATTAAAGTAAATGTGTGACTCAAACATATCGGCATGAATCTTTTCTATTAATTCCTTTGTTACAGGCACTTTAATGCCGTTTCGGATTTGCACACGTTCGTTTCTTGCCTTTTCAAGTGTGTTGTTTAAAACTATTAGGTGGTCGGGCATTATGCAAGAAAATTTAGTTATTACGCCTGTTTCTGGGTCTTTACGATAAATGTATATTTTATCGTTTTTATAAATGGTGCGATACTTTCCTAAATAAAATTCATCTATGCTTGTTCCGCGTGAGCGCTTATCAAAGATATTTGTTTCATATAATTCTTCATAGTCGCTATCAAAGTCCAACTTATCAAGTGAATCGGCACTTAATCCCTCAATCATTTCTGATGCCTTTATATAGTCAATATCAATACGCTTATTAAGTTCCTTTAGCACCTTGTCGTAATAAGGGTCTGTTCTTCTGCATTGCTGAATATATTTTATCTTATTGTCCAAATAAGAAAAATCACAGTCTTTAAATAATTCGGGATGGTCCCATACTTCTAAATAATTCATATAAATCTCCTATGTAATTAGACATTTGTATTATAATACATTATTTTTAACAATTTGTAAAGTAGCAAAAAATGGGTGCTAATATAACAGTTAAGTTTTAACATTTGTATTTAGTAAAATGATAAGGAAGTTACATACTTCTTTATCTTTTTTTTGTAAAAATAAAGTTTAGTTTTGTTTTTAGCTTTCAATGTTAATGTAAAGCTGTAATATTTGAAATGAATAAGCCTAGCAAATGTTAGAATTTTAAAACCAAATAAAAATGAAAAAAATTTTTGCACAAACTTGTTGACAAAACAACAAAATGTTTTAGGGGTGGCAGTATGAAAGAATTGTATAGCATTTTTACATTGTATATTGCAAAATGTAATAGGTATATAAGAAAACTAAAACAAGAAGAAATGGAGACCTATGATTTAAAAGGACCGCACGTATCATGCTTGTATTACTTATATAAAAGTGACGGCGCATTAACACTAAAAGAGCTGTGTGATGTTTGTGATGAGGACAAAGCTTTTATATCAAGGGCGGTAGATTCGCTTGAAAAAGACGGCTATATTGTATGCAATTCTAAAACCGAAAAAAGGTACAAAAGTCCGTTAATGTTAACACAAAAAGGCTGTGATACAGCAAAGGACATTGTGAAAAAAATAGACGAGATTGTTGTATCAGCGGGTGAGGGTGTTACAGAAGAAAACCGTGAAATTTTTTACGCTACTCTTAAAACAATCAGCAATAATTTGAAAAAAATGTGTGATAAATATGGAGAATAAAAATGAGCGTTAAAATTATGATAGATTCAGCATCTGATGTTAATGAACAAGAAGCAAAAGAGTTGGGATTATGGCTTGTTCCAATTTCGGTTACTCTTGATAACGAAGAATATCTTGACGGCGTAAACTTGTTGCCAAACGAATTTTTTGAAAAACTTGAAACAAGTAAAAAAATGCCTCAAACAAGTTTGATTAATTCTTTTAGATGGAGTGAAGAATTTGAAAAAGCCACCAAAGATGGAGATGAGGTTGTTGCAATAACATTATCATCCAAAATTTCGGGTACATATGAAGCAGCCGTTAAATCTGCTAGAGATTTTAATGGAAAGGTTGAGGTTGTGGATAGCTTAAATGCCGCTTTAGGAGAATGTTTATTAGGATTGTATGCGCTTGAATTGGCAAAACAAGGGTTTTCCGCAAAAGAAATTGCCGAAAAACTAAACGAACAAAAAAGCAAAATACGCGTTTACGCGGTTATAGATACCCTTAAGTACTTAAAAAAAGGAGGCAGAATTTCCGCAACGACAGCTTTTTTTGGAGAAATGCTATCGATAAAGCCATTAATTGGTGTTATAGATGGAAAAGTTGAGGTTATTGGAAAGGCGAAAGGCAATAAAAAAGGGAACATCTACCTTAACTCTTATGTTGAGGCATCTGGTGGCGTAAATTTTGATATGCCTTTTGGCTTGTTGTACTCGGGAAACGATAAAACAAATATTGAAAAATTTAGAATGGATTCTGCTTATTTGTTTGAGGGACATACTCCGGAAATGCACCCACTGGGCTGCACTATAGGAACTCATATAGGACCGGGGGCTGTAGGTCTTGCTTATTTTGTAAAATAATTAGCTTAAGTGGTTGTTTTAAATCACATTATGTAGTGTATTGCATTCTTTGCTGTAGAATATAATTTAATTAATTGATAATATCCTTATGTAGTGATATAATTTTATTAGTAAAAAGGAGTAGTTTATGGATAAATTTATTGCTATTAAGGATATTTTTGCTCGTCAGGTGTTAGATAGCAGAGGTAACCCAACAGTAGAGGTAGATGTTGTTGTGGGAGATGGCTTTTTAGGCCGTGCAACCATACCTTCAGGTGCATCAACCGGGTCGTTTGAGGCTTGCGAATTAAGGGACGGAAAGAAAGATTACTACATGGGAAAATCGGTGGAAACAGCGGTTAAAAATGTTAACACAAAAATTAAAAAATTAGTTATTGGAAAAAACGCTTTGGATCAAAAAGCGCTAGACGAGGCCATGATTAAGCTTGATGGCACGCCAAATAAGAGTAATTTGGGTGCAAACGGCATTTTAGGTGTTTCGCTTGCAACAGCAAAGGCGTGTGCAAACGCGCTTAATATGCCATTGTATAAGTATTTAGGCGGTAACAAAGCTGTAACCCTGCCTGTTCCTATGATGAACATTTTAAATGGTGGAAAGCATGCGGATAACAGCGTAAACATACAGGAGTTTATGATTATGCCTGTAGGTGCACCCACTTTTAAAGAAGGCTTGCGTTGGTGTGTAGAGGTTTTTCATACGCTAAAAAGCGTTCTTAAAGCAAAAGGATATTCTACTGCTGTTGGCGACGAAGGTGGATTTGCGCCAAACCTTAAAAACGATGAAGAAGCTTTGGAATACATTGTAGAGGCTATTAAAAAAGCGGGATATAAGCCGTATGACCAGTTTATGATTGCTATTGATGCTGCAGCCACAGAAATGTATGAAGAGGGCAAAAAACTAGGACATGAGGGAAATTACTATTTTTGGAAAACCAAGGAAGAGTTTACTGCTGACCAATTAATAAAATATTGGGAAAGGCTAGTTAAAAAGTATCCAATTATATCGCTAGAAGATGGTTTAAGCGAAGAGGATTGGACACATTGGAATAAACTGACCTGCAAACTTGGAAGCAAAATTCAGTTAGTGGGTGACGACCTTTTTGTAACGAACACCTCAAGGTTAAATAAAGGAATCTCCAATAATATTGCCAATTCTATTTTGATTAAAGTTAATCAAATAGGAACTTTAACCGAAACAATTGATGCGGTTAAAACTGCACAAAAACAAGGATATACAGCAGTTATTTCTCACCGAAGTGGAGAAACAGAAGATGTTACTATTTCCGATCTTGTTGTGGCGCTTAACTGTGGTCAAATTAAAACAGGTGCTCCAAGCCGTACGGATAGGGTGGCAAAATATAATCAGTTGTTACGCATAGAGGAACAACTTGGAAAAAAAGCAACCTATAAAGGCAAAGAAGTTTTTTTCAACCTAAATAAATAATAAAAACACCAGTTTCTGGTGTTTTTTTATAAGAATTATGCAAGTTTTAAATTCTAATACAAGACGTAACATCTTGGTGTTTTGTAAGCAATGTTTTTATAAAAACCTACATACATAACATCCCACAACAGCGCCTAAAAAGTTGGCAAAAAGCGCCACAGGTATGGCGTAGCGAAATTTGGACACGCCAGTTTTGCAAAAATACACAGCGGTAACATAAAAAATTGCCTCTGATGCGCCTGCTATTACACAACCTGCTCGGGCAAGATAACTATCTGCACCATAAGTTAAAAAAATGTTTTCAAGTACTGCCAAACTGCCGCTTCCGCTAAAACATTTTATAATCATCAATTCACATAATTCGGCTGGAATGCCAAAGAAACCTAAAACAGGTGAAAAAGTGTCGCTTAACACCTTGCTAAGTTCGCTTGCATTTAACACTTCTATTGCCATAAAGATTGCAATAATATAAGGCATGCTTGATAATATTAAATCAAATGAGGTTTTTGCTCCAAAAACAAACGAGTTATATGCGTTAACTTTTTTTACAACTGAATAAACCAAAATTGAAATTATAACTGCAGGAAGTATGTATGCACTCATATTTTACCCCTTTTATAATCAATTTCTGGGGGTTTATCTTTAAATAACTTGCCGCAAATTTTAATTAAAACAACTCCGCAAGTTACAGTGGTTAATGAGGCAATTAAAGTGGGTAAAATAATATCACCCGCGTTTGCCGAGCCATGTGTTATGCGCAAGCTTATTATCGTTGTGGGAAGAATTTGCAAGGACGACACATTAAGGATTAAAAACATTGCCATTGCGTTTGTTATATACTTGCTTTTTTTATCCAACCCCGCCATGCCTTTTATTCCGCTTGGCGTGCATGCGTTGCCCATGCCCAAAATGTTGCTAGTTATATTAACAGCGATAGCGTTTTTTGTTTCTGGGTCACATTTTCCCATTAAAAATTCAATAAGCCTGTCCATACGCTTGGCAATTTTTTTATCTAACTCGGTATCCTCCAAAATGCGCAAAAGCCCAAGCCAAATGGCGTATATTGCCCATAGTTTTAAACAAAGCGCCACACCTTTTTCGCTTCCGGATTGCAAGGCCGAAAAGGCTAATGCTGGGTTGTTTATTAACATTAGTGCTAGTCCAATAATTAGCACCCAAACCCAAATAAAGCTCATAAATACACCTTAATGTTCTTTTTTTTATACTATGATGAGTTTTTTTTGATTATGTGTTTAAGTATTATTTCTTTACATAAAATATTTATTGTGTTAAAATAGCCCTGAATTTAATGTTAAATGGAGATAATAATGTCTAAAAATTACTATATTACTACAGCAATTGCTTATACTTCGGGCAAACCACATATCGGCAATGTTTATGAAATTATTCTTGCAGATAGCATTGCGCGTTTTAAACGTTTGCAGGGTTATAATGTAAGATTCCAAACAGGAACAGACGAACATGGTCAAAAAATAGAAGAATATGCAAAGGCAAGTGGAAAAACGCCAAAGGACTTTGTGGATAATGTTGCTAAGGGAATTAAATCATTGTTTGATTGTGCAAATATTTCCTACGACCATTTTATAAGAACAACGGATGAACATCACGAAAAACAGGTACAAAAAATATTTAAAAAATTTTATGACCAGGGTGATATTTATAAGGGGTTTTATGAGGGTTGTTATTGCACCCCTTGTGAGGCTTTTTGGACAAACTCACAGTTAAAAGGTGGAAAGTGCCCAGATTGCGGAAGGGAAGTTATTAACGCAAAAGAGGAAGCGTACTTTTTTAAAATGAGTAAATATGCTGACCGCTTAATTGAATATTACAATGAGCATCCAGATTTCATTTTGCCGGTTAGCCGTAAAAATGAGATGGTTAACAACTTTTTAAAGGCTGGGTTACAAGATCTTTGCGTTTCGCGCACAACTTTTAAGTGGGGTGTTCCAGTAGATTTTGACCCTAAACATGTTGTTTATGTGTGGCTTGACGCGCTTGTTAACTATATTACTGGCTTGGGATACGATTTGGATGGAAATAACCAGGAAATATTTGAGACTTTCTGGCCCGCAGACCTACATGTTGTGGGTAAAGACATTATGCGTTTCCATATTATATATTGGCCAATCTTTTTAATGGCTTTGGGTTTGCCCTTGCCTAAAAAAGTATACGGCCACGGTTGGCTGCTACAAAACGGCGAAAAGATGAGTAAATCCAAAGGCAATGTTCTTTATTTTGATGACCTAGCCAATGTGTTTGGCAGGGACGCTGTTAGATATTATGCGCTAAACGAAATGGGTTTTGAAAATGATGGGCTTATTGGTTGGGATTTGATGACTGACGTTATAAATTCTGACCTAGCCAATGTGTATGGCAACCTTGTTAGCCGTACTATAGCCATGACAAACAAGTACTTTGGTGGTAAAGTTAAATATAACAATACAGCTTCTGATTTCGATTCTAACCTAATAGAGGTTGTTAGCGGTGCGTATGAAAGAGTTGTTAACAAAATGGATGCCTTAAAAGTAAGTGACGCATTAAAGGAGATTTTTGCAATTTTTAGACGCGCCAACAAGTATATTGACGAAACAGCCCCATGGATACTTGCTAAGGACGAAAGTCAAAAACAAAGGTTGGAAACAGTTATGTACAACCTATGCGAGGCAATTATAATTGGCACAAGTTTGTTGCAACCATTTATGCCGGAAACTTGTGAAAAAGTATTTAAGATGTTTAACATTAATGCTGTTGATTTTAACAGTGTTGGTGTATTTAATAAAAGTGCAACATTTAGTGTTTGCGAAAAAGCGGACAATCTCTTCCCAAGACTAGTTAAAGAAGATGTATTAAAGGTTGCTGAAGAGATTAAACAAAAACAATTAAAGGAATATTTAAAAAACAATAAAGTGGAAGAAAAAACAGCAAAAGAGTTAATTGATTTAGAAGCCTTTGACAAGCTAGAAATAAAAGTTGGTGAAGTCTTGGCTAGTGAAAGAGTGGAAAAAAGCGATAAATTGCTTAAAAATACAATACAAATTGGAAACGAAACCCGCACAATAGTTTCCGGGATTGCAAAACACTATTCACCACAGGATATGGTGGGTAAAAAAGTGCTTGTGGTAACAAACCTAAAGCCTATAAAGTTAAGAGGCATTGAAAGCAGCGGCATGGTGCTTTGTGCAGTAGACGAAAATAACAATCTGCTAAAAGTGACCACTGTTGATGGCGACATTCCAAGCGGAAGTGAGGTTTGCTAAATGATAGACACCCATGCACATTTAACCGACCCGCATTATTTGGAAAATCTTGACCAAATGGTAGAAGATTTCCCAAAACAAAACCTTGAATATGTTTTTACTGTTGGGTTTGATTACGAAAGCAGTAAAAAATGTGTTGAAATAAGTGAAAAATATGACAATGTTTACGCAATCATTGGTGTACATCCAGACGAAATTGATTCTTTAACGGCAGAGTGTTTACAGTTTTTAAAATGTGCTGCCAAACACCCAAAGGTTATTGCTATTGGTGAAATTGGCTTGGATTATCACCGCACAAAAGATAATGCACAACTACAAAAAGAGGCGTTTGTTAAACAACTTGAACTTGCAAACGAATGTGGACTTCCCATTGTTATTCACAATAGAGATTCGCTTGTTGATATGCTACAAGTTTTAAACGAAAACAAACACCTGCTTAATAACGGCGGAATAATTCATTGTTTTAACGAGAGTTATGAAACATTTAAGCAGTTTAAAAATTTAGGTTTTATTGTTGGTTTGGGTGGCGTTACAACTTTTAAGAATGCACATAATGCATTAAATCTAATTGAAAGGCTTAAACTTGATGAGTTTGTTTTGGAAACAGATTGCCCATATTTAACACCTGAGCCACTTAGAGGTAAATGTATAAACCAACCTGCCTATGTAAACTTTGTTTTGCAACGCGTTGCAGATATTAAAAATGTAGCAGATAAGGTTATTGATAATTTCACTACACAAAATGTATTAAATTTATTTAAAAAAATTAAAAGGTAGTTAATGAAAGAATTTGATGTTTTAAAAAAACACGATTTTAAATTTAATAAAAAATACGGTCAAAACTTTATTTTTGATAAAAACCTACTTAAAGCTATTGTTGCTGATGCGGAAATTGATAAAAGTACCAATGTTATAGAAATTGGATGTGGAAGTGGAAGTTTAACAAACGAGCTTGCAAATTGTGCAAAATATGTAGTGGGATACGAAATTGATAACAATCTTAAAGATGTGCTTGCCGAGACTTTAAGCGAGCACGACAATGTAAAAATTAATTTTATGGATGTTATGAAGTGTTCCTTAAAAGATATTGAGGCGCAGTTTGATGGTGAATATGTTATGGTTGCAAATCTGCCATATTATATTACCACGCCCATAATATTTAAATTTCTAGAAGAAGCAACTAAACTTAAACGCTTGATAATTATGGTGCAACTAGAGGTTGCTAAAAGGCTTTGCGCTACTGAAAACACCTCCGACTATGGTGCAATTACTGTTTCTATTAATTATAGAGGAGATAGTAAAATTACACGAGTTGTTAAACGCAATATGTTTACTCCACAGCCCAATGTTGATAGTGCGGTTGTTAGGATTGATTTTAAAAACAAATATAATATAAAATCACAATATGTACTAAAAAAGTTAATAAAAGCTGCATTTACAATGCGTCGTAAAACTCTTGTAAATAATCTCAAATCTTCTTTTAATATTAGTACTCAAGAAAGTGAGCATTTTTTAACTGAAGCGGGTTTAAACCTAAATGTTAGGGGTGAGGCATTAAGTGTTTCGCAATTTGTGGATTTAGCTAACTTGTTATATGATAAAGGCATTAAATAATTTTAATGCCTTTTATTTTTTATATTGTGCTTACTTAACATTTTTTTAGACATTATTCAACAAAAATTGCATAAATAGTTTATTGTCTAAATATTATATAATAAATTATATATTGGGGGAAATATGGGTTTTCTAAAAAAAAGAATTATATTAAAAAATGAAAGTGGAGATTTGTCTAAAGGAATGGCTGTTGTTACACTGGAGCAAACGGGTGCGGGGATTTATGGTGAGGTTAAAACATATGACTTAAACAATTCGCAAGACCTATTGTTGGGAATTAGTTGCGATGGAAAGGAAATTATAAATACCCAACTGCTACTAAACAGCAAGAATATTTTTAATTTTAAAATTGACAGCAAGATTAATATAAATGGCAACATATGCGCAGTTATTGTCAAAAAATGTCGAGATACTGTCAATGCACTTGTTTGGGGAGGAAATAATAGGCCAAGCGAATACAAAGACGATTTTACAAACTGTGTTATGCGTGAAAATAAAAAAGAAGATTTAAAATTTAGTTCGGTAGAGGTTTCGCCTTCTGTTGCAAGCACATCCCAAACTAAAGATGATGTACCGAATAAAGAACCACAAAGTATAATTAATAAGACAGATGAAAAAGCACATTTGTTTGAAACCGATGATGAAGAGATAGAGAATATTATTGATGATGCAATGCTGGGAGATGATTTTTATGGATTAATAAAAGACCAGATTGACGAGTTGTTTAGAAGATTTCCGCAAGACGATAGGTTAACTCATGTTATACCCGACAGCAAGTGGGTTAGGGTGGATTACGAAAATAATGGAAAAGAGTATGTGGTAGGATTGGTTTATGAGGGCAACCAAGTAAAATATATTTGTTATGGAGTTCCATCAAAGTTGGGTGAGGCCCTGCCAGAGGACCTTGAGGATTTTAGTCAGTGGCTGCCGCTTGAAGATGATAGCCAACATGACGGCTACTACATAATGTTTCAGGATGCATCAACAGGAGAAAGTGTTAGGCTTGCATAATTAAAAAGGCTGGAGTAATTACTTCCACCTTTTCTTTTGAATTATCTATGTTTATAAATTATATTACAACAAACTAGAATAACTATATAAAACAAATTGACTACAATTGAAATTTTTGGTAATATTTATAATGCAAGAATATAAATACACAGGTGAGTTTATGAAAAAATTTATAAAAAGTTTAGTGTTAGTGCTTTTGGTTTGTACTAGCCTGCTAGCAGGCTGTGGAAAGCAAGGGTTTAAGGATAATCCTGCAACAAATGATGTTGTAATTGGCAATGGCGGATATGCAGTACAAAAGGGCGATTATCTGTACTATGTAAATGGTTATATAGATAATTACAAAACCACCTTGCAAAATAACCCTGAACTTAACAAAGGCAACGCAGTTTTGGGTGCAATATATCGTACAAAATTGGTTAACAATAAAGTTCAATATGATGAAAATGGCTTTGTAAAATGCACTGAAAGAGTTGTTGGAGATGTTGTTGGCTTTGAAAATGGCAGTTTTTATATTGTAGATGATTATATTTATTATATCACCCCACATATGAATGAGGATACTTCGGGTACTATCCGCACTGACTATACAAACTTTTATAGAGTAAATGTGAACGGATTGGAACGTGAAAATCTTTATGTTTCCAGAACAACTGGCGTAGTTGATTGGAACGCGTATAAAATTGATGGCAAAACTTATCTTGTAATTATAGAGAAATCAACCGATGCTAACGGAAATACAACAAATAATATTGTGCGTGTGGACGGGAAAAGTGGTAAAGCGAAAACTCTTGTAGAAGGAGTTGATACTGCCGTTTTAAATGGCAATAATTTTATTGATATATCCGAAGGCAAAAAATACAACGGGTTTGTTTATTACACAATTACAGATGATAAAAAAGTAAACAAATTGGGAAAGGTTAATATTATTACTGGTGAAACCGAAACTTACGAGCCGTTCAGTCAAGCAACATATTCGCTAATCGATTTTAAAAATGATAGTTTGTATTTAACAATTACACTTTCTAATAGCACAAAGCTTAATCGTATTGCTTTAAATACTAACGAAAATTTGACCAATGCGGAATATGTTGAGTTAACAAAGACCTCTTATAAAAGCTATTACACAATTGAGGGTGTTTTAAACAAACTTGTTGTTGTAGATAGCAGTAATGTTATGTATTATCTAAACAATGGTGTATCCGAGCGCGTATTATTAACCAGTGCTGTTACGGTGGTTGGACTAAACAATAATTGCGTGTTCTATATTGAAAACTCTTTATTAAAATGCCTTGACTACACCGTAGACAACGCTACAAGTGAAACGCTAGGCTCAACAAGCAAAACATATTTGCTATCACTTGCAAGTCAGGTGGATTTTAATAGCGGTAAGGTATATCTATTTGCAAGCTACACACCAGAAAGTAGCACAACATCTGATAGTTCTTCAGGAAATTATTATTTAAACTATATTTCCCTTTTCGATAAAGAGAATAGCAAGTTTGTAGGCGCTTTTGCCGAAGGTCATACTCCAGAAAAACCTAGCGATGAAGAAATTGCAGATGGCGAGATTTGGATTAAGTAATTATATATACAACAAGTAAATTGTACACTGAATGTGTACAATTTTTTTATTAAATAACAAGGAATTTAAATTTTATTAATTAATTTTTGTTTTTAACCCTTAAACTTGTTTTTGTATTAAAATGCTTAAATAAGCGAGTAAATATAATATTTTCAAAACTTATTCGACATTTTACATCAGTATTTTGAATTTTGTTTTAATTATTTGCAATTTTCTTTCGTAAATTTAATTTTGTTTTAAAAATTCATATGGTATATTTTGTGTGTTGTTAAAAACAAATAAAAATTTGTAAATAAAAAGGGTAAAAAAATGAAAAAGATAGTATTGTTAGATGGTAGTGAAACTACTAAATCAGAAGTTAGCGAATTCTTTAGAGGAAATGCAAATTACAACCTTTCAGCAAACTTTAGCGACGCAAATGAAGCATTAAATTATATTAGCAAAAACGAAATTGATGTGGTTATTACTGACTTAGTTTTGCCAGGTATAGACGGATTAACTTTTTTGGAAAAATTAAGGGATTTGGAGCTGGAAAACACGCCTAAAGTTATTGTTGCATCCGCACTTTACGACGATTCATTTATTCAAAAGGCGTTAGCTATGGGAGCAAGTTACTATATGATGAAGCCCATTGACTTAACTATTTTAGAAAAGCGAATAGGTGAAATTTTAAGTGGGCCTAAAGAGATTAAAGTGCTTAATAAGTCGCCTAAAAACAAAGCTTTGGAAGAAAAAATTACAAATATATTTCTAACAGTGGGAATTCCCGCTCACATAAAAGGATATCAGTTTTTGCGTGAAGCTATTAAAATGGCAATTGATAACCCAGACATAATTAATTCTATTACAAAGCGCCTTTATCCTTCTATTGCCGAAAGGTTTGATACCTCGGCTAGCAAGGTTGAACGTGCTATTCGCCATGCGATTGAGGTTGCATGGAACAGAGGTAAAATTGAAAATATTAACACTTTGTTTGGCATACGGGTTTATAGCAATAACGAAAAGCCAACAAATGGCGAGTTTATAGCTTTGGTGGCAGATAAAATGCTGATTGAAGGAGCTTAAAATTAATACTATTTAAAAATATATCTTTAATAAGGATATATTTTTTATTTTATAATATGGAACAATATATAATATAAATTGAATAATTAAAATGTAATAAAGTGTATTTATGGGAATAAAAAGTTGCGCTAAAAAAACAATTTTGTGTATAAAAACCCTTTACAAGAGTATAATATCTAATTATAATAATACCAGCAAATATTCAAGGAGAGATTATGAAAAAAATTGTTTACATAAAATGTCCTAGATGTGAACTTAATTACATCCAAAAAAAAGATAACTATTGCGAAGTTTGCAAACAAGAAATGCGTGCTGGCTCACTTGACCCAGAACTAGAAATGGAAGATTTGGAAGAAGGACTAGAATTGTGTCCGGTGTGTAAGGTTAATTACTTGTCAGATGGTGAAACTATTTGCTTGTCTTGTCAGGAAGAGCGTATGGCGTTTGACAAAGAGGATGAGCCTGATTGGAGAACACTGGTAGATAAAAGTGATGATTCTGATGAGGAACTTGACCTACTTCCTGTAGAGGAAAAGGATGAACTTGATGAAGAGTTGGATTCTGCTTTCGCAAAGGAATTTGATGATGAGTTTGGTGAGGATGAAGAAGAGGACTTTTCCGAAGAAGAAATGGATGATTTTGACTTTGATGACGACTTTGATGATGACTTGGATGATGATGAAGAAGATGAAGAAGATTTTGATGAAGATGATGACGAGGATGAGGAACTCTAATTGAAAACTCATATGCAAGAAGGCCTTAATAAATAAGGTCTTTTTTTGTTTATATTCGCCCGCTTGAAATTTAAAAAGGAATAGTTTTTTAATTTTAAGGCTATAATATTAAAAAGGTGGGGTGAAATATGAACGCATTAAGTGACGCAAAAGCAAAAATAAAAAGCCTTAAAGGGCAGGAAGTGGATTGCGTTATTAATAAAGGCAGAAACAAACTTGTAAAAACAAAAGTGATTGTAGAGCAAGTTTATCCTAGCATGTTTGTAATAAAGCCCTTGCTTCAGGTAGATTTGGACCGCTTTAGTTATTCTTATAACGATATTTTGTGTGGGGACATTAAATTTTATTAAAACTTTTAAAATGCTGTTCTAAACCTGTAATTTGGTTCGTATGATATAACAACAAAACTTTAGGGGGTTTTATAATGGCATTTGAACCAAATTATGAAAAAGTGGTAAGCAGTTTTAGAAAAAACCTTGGCGTAACTCAATCTATGGTGGAATGTAAACTGCCTACTGACGAAGGCATTTCAAAAATCCTTTGTGCCAGTGCAAAAGGATATATTTCAAGTAGCGAGGTAGATGGCAGAAACATCAATTACATGGGCGCAGTAAGCTTTCAGGTAACTTATTTAAACTCTGAAAATGAAATTGTTGGTGTGGATTACACTGTGGAATTTAAAGATAAGTTTACAGCAACTGACGACATTTCAGGTGTGCCTGCTCCAACCTGTACAGTTGTGGATGTAAATAGCGTTGTTAATGGTGGTGAACTAAAAGTTGTTGCTATGCTAGAAATTGGCAACGACATAATTGTAAACAATGCACAAGTGGTGTTAGTGGGAACTAACGACTTGCTAACAAAACGTGAGGCGTTGTCCTTTAACACGTATTGTGGCAAAATTGATGAAAGATTTGAGGTTGTTCAGGATTATGAAATTAAGGATGGCGTAAGCAAAGTTTTAACAGTTTGTACTTGCCCATATATTTCAAGTGTTACGTCGCACAATAAGTTTATAACTGTTACTGGCGGTGTGAATGTGGATATTAGCTATTTAACGGATGAAAACATGCTACGCACTGCCCAAACAACTTTTGATTTTACTCAAGAAATCAGCAGTGATTGCGTGGACGAAATGTCTGTTTTACAAAGTGATTTGTATGTGGTTAGTAATGATGTTAAAGTTACTACTAGTGTTAATGTAGATAGCGCTGTGGTTAACTTAAATATTCCGCTTAACTATGTGGGTTATGTATTCAATACAAACACGATTGATGTTGTGGCTGATGCATTTAGCCTAACTAACTTTGTTAATATTACTAGCGAAAGTATAACAACATTTCAGGGCTATGAAAGCGCACACTATGAAGAGCGCGTTAGCGGAAACCTAACTATTGACGACGATATGCCAGCAATTGATGAGGTTTTGGGTACTTGTTGTAACCATATTGCACTAGCATCTGCTGTGGTGGAAAACAATTTATTTACTGTGGAAGGTGTTGCATACACGACCATATTGTATCAAAACAAAGAACTAAACAACATTAACTCTGTTCAAATCGAAATGCCTTTCTCGCTTTCCAACAATGTTGAATTTAACGCACAAAATGTTATACCGCTTGTACAGTTGTCTTTAGGCGAAATAAATGCTCGCGTAAGACGAAATAAAGAGCTTGAGGTTAACGCTGATTTACATATTTTTGCAGAGTTTTATACTACCCAGCAAGAAGGGGTGATTAGTAAAATAACATTAGACGACGAAATACCTTTTGATGAATGTGCTTTGTCTATCTACATAACCAAGGAGGGAGATAGTGTTTGGGATATTGCCAAGGAACTTGGCGTATCGCCCGAAACTATTATGGAGCAAAATCCAACTTTAACCGAGGAAATTGCACCTTTAACCCGTGTTGTTGTGTACAAACAAAAAGTACAAGAGTTTTAATGCCATATTCCCTATTAAAAGTGGGCATTTGGTTTTAGAAATTAAATAATTTTTAAAAGCAAGCGTATGCCTGCTTTTTTTATTGTGTTGCTGATGTTTATTTTTACAAAATCCCGTCAATAATGTTTTTAGTAAGGGAGAGTGATATGAAAAAACTTAGCTGTATAATTTTATGTTTGTGTATGTTTCTGTTTGGTGGGTGTTCATTTAACCTTAATGCAACTGAAAGTTACTTAAGGATACATATTCGCGCAAATTCAAATAGTTCACAAGACCAAAGTATTAAATATGAAGTTAAAAATTTGTGTGTGGAATACTTAAGTGAATATGTAAAAAACTGCAAAAGTAAAGAGGACGTAGTTGAGATGTTAAACAATCACATTCCAACATTAAAGGGTGTTATTGACGGGTTCTTGAGTGAAAATGGTTTTAACTATACTTCTAATCTGGTTATTAACAACGAGTTTTTCCCTACGCGAACTTATGACAATTTAACTTTAGAGGCTGACTATTACGATGCACTTATTGTTAACTTGGGTAGTGGTACAGGCAACAACTGGTGGTGTGTAATTTATCCGCCTTTGTGTTTTAATACAAATCAAAATGTGGTTTACAAAAGTAAAATTAAGGAACTATTAAGTAAAATATAAGAGGTTATGATGAAAAGTTTAAGGTGTGTTTTTTGTATTATTTTAGCGTTAATTGTGGCTGGATTTGGGGTTTTTGTTACACCAAAACAAAGCGTTTATGCGGATGTTACTCGTACGCAAGAAATTCAGCGTCGCTTAACAGAATATGGCTATTACTCTGGTGAAATTAATGGATATTTTGATGATGCCACAGTGGGTGCAATAAAACGATTTCAGCAAGATAACGGTCTTAATGTTACAGGCGCAGTAGATGGAAGCACAGCAAGCGCACTGGGTATTTACATGAGTGAGCAAGAAAGTTACGACCTATATTTGCTTGCAAAGGTGGTGCATGCCGAAGCAAGAGGCGAAAGCTATATAGGAAAAGTTGCAGTTGCAGCTGTTGTGTTAAATAGAGTAAATCATCCGGATTTTCCAAACACGCTTTATGGCGTTATATATCAACCATGGGCATTTACATGTACGCATGACGGGCAAATTGATTTAGAACCGGATAGGGCATCGTATCAAGCAGCACAGGATGCACTTAACGGTTGGGACCCTACTTACGGATGTATTTATTACTACAATCCGGCAGTTGCAACAAGCAGTTGGATTTTTAATAGAGAAATTGTTACCACTATTGGTGACCATGTATTTTGTGTTTAGGAGCTAAATAATGACAAAAAAATCAAAAGCAACAATAATTACTTTAAGTGTGGTTTTGGGCGTTTCTATAATAGTTCTTGCCATATTAACCATAGTATTTGCCACAAACTCCGCTAATTACAAACAACAACTTAATAATGCATATAATCGCAATTTGTATGAATTAGTAAATAATGTTAGTGCATTGGAAGTGGATATGAGCAAACTTATTGCAACAAACAATTCAAGCACACAACAAAAAATTTTAAGCGATATTTACAGCACATGTGCATCAGCAAATACAAATTTAAGCGGATTACCTATTTCAAATTACCGCATAGAAAGCGTAAACAAATATATAAATACGCTTGGCGGATATAGCTTTAGTTTACTTGAAAAAACAATTAACAAAAGCAAACTTGACGAAACGGATTTTAGTCAAATAAACTTTATGTATGAAAACTGCAAGGAAGCGCTGTACGATTTGAATAACTATATGAACGGGCTTGGTGACAATTATTCGATAGTTGATGACATTAACTTTGATAACGGTGATGTAAGTAAATTTGATGGTGGCTTAACTAACGTTAACAATACAAGTAGTAAGGTTCCTTCCTTAATATATGATGGACCATTTTCGGATAGCGTTGTGAACAAGGAAATTCATGGCATAACAGGCATGGAAATAACTAAGGAAGAAGGACAGCAAATTATTGAAACATACTTTAATTATTTTGATGATTATTCTGTTGAGTATGTAAATGAAAGCAACGGAAAGTTTGCAACCTATAACTATAATGTAATAGCATTAGACCATAACTTATATGTTCAGCTTACAAAAACAGGTGGCTTTTTGCTATCTATAAACAGCTTATATGAGGGCAAGGGCAATGCCAACCTAAATACCAATCAATGTGAAAACCTAGCACATAACTTTGCATTACTAATGGGTTTTGAAAACATGTATTCTGTTTGGTCACAAACCGTGGGAGATATAACCTACATTAATTTAGCACCTATTATAAATAAAGTTATTTATTATCCTGATTTAATTAAAGTCAAAATCCACAACGCATTGGGCAGTGTGGTTGGCTGGGAGGCAAGTAACTATGCGTATAATCACACACAGCGAACAAATATTTCACCTTTAATATCATTTGAAGAGGCGCAACAACTACTATCTCCAAACCTAACCGTTATAGAACGCAATTTGGCGTATATTCCAGGTGAATACACGGGAGAAATTGCCACATACGAATTTGTTTGCACCTGGAAAGAATACACATATTATGTTTATTTGGATGTTAAAACGGGAGAAGAAGTTAACATTTTACGCGTTATAGAAACCAATAATGGCTCACTTTTGATGTAGTAAAAATAATTTTGTACAAAATAACTAACTAATTTGCATAAAACTATTTTGTTTTTGTTCGGGGTTGTTGTATAATCATCTTGGAGTATCGTATGGATAATTATATTAACGAACTAAATGAATTAAGAATTCACGAATTGCGTGATTTGGCTAGAAAAATGGGAGTAAACTCTCCAACAACTTTAAAGAAAGATGAAATTATTAAGGAAATACTAGGGATATTGAGCGGTGAAAAAGAGCCTGCATCTAAAACAACAAAGCAGGGTAGACCACCTAGAAATCAGGACAAAACACTTTCTATTACCGATGTGATAAAGGGAGATGAACTTAATAAAAAACCTGATTATGCAAACTGGATTTACGATTGCAACTATGAATTCCCTATGGCAAACACATTGGCATCAAAACCTATTTCTATTGAACAATCCACCGAGCCTTTGGAAGAGATAGATGCGGAAGGTTATCTGTATTTGGAGCGCAACATTGCATTTGTAAGAACGGAAGGTTATTTTGCAAGTGCCAATGATGTAGTTGTTCCGTTTATATATGTAAAAGATAGGGGATTAAAAAACGGGCAATTTCTAAAGGGTAAAATTTTTCCAAAGCCTGCAGGCGAATTTCCTATGTTACACAAAATTCAATACGAAAAGCCAGATGAGTTTGATTTTGATTGCGTTCAATCCACAAGTCTAGGTGCGGAATATAGTGGTCTAGCGCTAAAAGGTGTTAAAAGGGGTGGAAGGTATCTTGTTAAAAGGGATGGCAGGCAGGATTTATATGATTTCTCGGCAAAAATTGCCAATGAATTGGCCGTTCGCAATGACTGTGAGGTTAAATACTTGTGTTTGAACGCACTAATGGAGCTTATTCCGCATTTAAACGATAAGATTGACCAAATTATTGCGCCATTCAATAAAACGCCAGATGATATTGTGCAAGCAGTAGAATTAGTGTTCGAAAGGTGTAAACGTGAAGTTGAGACAGGAAAGCATATTGTTTTAGTTGTCCAGGACTTTATGAGCCTTATAAAATATTACCAACTTGCGGCAAGGGAAGCATCAATGCTTTCGGACATAAGCTATGGAACACTTGTAAGCATTAAAAACCTTTTGTTTGCATCAAAAAACATTAACGAGAAAAGCAGTTTTACACTTATTTTGTGTGAGGGTGGCAGATACCCACAAGCTATTTCTGACTGCATTGAATATGAATTAATGCCATTAATAAATAATGTATTTTAATTGATAATTAAAACGATATGTATTGTTTGATTTACCTTAAATTTATTATTATTGACTATATTTAACACTTAATTAAGCCAAGTATTTTATAAGTAAATAGTTTTAATTTTAAATTAAGTGCTATTAGATGTGAATAAATGTTTTAATATTGATTTAGTTACAAATAAAAAAGAACCCATAATTGGGTTCTTTTTTAACGGAATTTTTGCTTCTTTCTTATGTAAATAAATACTACTGAAAGTCCAACAACCACAACGCTGGTTATAATTATAATTAGCTTATATGAAGCGTTAAGTGGTGTTTTCTTTATTGCTAAATAAGATGAAACAAGTTTATCTTCATTGTTGTAGATACAAACTTTATAAGTGCCCGTTTTGTTAATTGTAAATATCTTAATTCCGCTAGGACTTTTTGCATCAAAACTAATTGTACTACTTAAGTTACTATCGGTAGTGTGTTCAATTGCAATATATCCTTCGCCAATTTCGTCATATATGTTCTTTAAATCATATTGCAAAGTAATAGGCTTTTTAGTGGATTTTCCGTAGGTATAGTTTTTAGGAACAATTACTGGAGAACTATCGTTAATCCAAACTGTAAATGTAAAGAACTGTGTTTTTTCTATTGCATCATTATAATGTTTGCAGGTGATTGTATAAACAGCGTTGTCCTCACTATTTTCTCCAGAGGCAAGCCAAATAGAATCGCTATTGGAAATTGAAGAAGTAATATCGCCACCATTGCGCAAAACTTGTGTAATTGTAAAGCCAAAGTTAGATGGTAGGTTAAATGAGTATTTTGCAATATTTGGGTTTATAATTGTAAAGTTGTAAGTGGTATTTAGTGTGTGGTTTATAACTGGCTTAGTAGTTTGGTTAGATGTCCAGTCTGTAACCTTAACAATACCCGAAATGCTTATGGTGTAATATCCGCTTTCTATAAATGAATATGTTTGCTTGCTTGCGCCAATAACGGGATCGGCGTTATAAGCAGCACCATTTTTTGTTATCTCTACAACAAGTCCATCTGTGTTGTAGATGTTTTGAATATAACTTTTAACTATTTCGTTATTGTTTCTGTCTGCGCTGGTTAGGTCGTAGGAAATTGTTGTTATGATGTCTAAATTAACTGCATTATTGTAAATCGCGTTGTTAATAGGGTAGTCATCATTAATTGTATAAACAATGTCGTTGAAAATAAAGATATTTAACTCGCGTACTTGTTGAGTAGTTGCGCCATCCTCAGAAATGTTAGTAAACCATTGTGTGTTGCCTGAAATGTCACGGAATTTAAATGTGTGCAACCCTGCGCGTTTTAGTGCTATGGATTGTTGATTTATGGCCGTGCTATTTATAGAGGATATAGTTTTAACATACTCGTTATTATAATAATAATCCGCATAAATAATGTTTCCGCAAAATTCGGTAGTATTATAAGCGTTTTTACCATTTTCATCATCTTCCTTTCCAACACTATATTGATTAAATGTCAAAATAGCATTAGAATTAAGGCTTATAGTATTTCCGTTGATTGCAATTTCTGTATTATTCTCGCTTTTTAATACTACATTTGCAAAATCACTGGTTTCTTTAACAAAGTATATTCGTACTAAACAAATAACAAAGTCAGTGTCGTCAATAGTGGTAAATACTTGGTATTCGTTATAATCTCTGCCCGAATTCTTAACAACCTTGCCATCTACAATAGAAAGCGCATTTTCTTGTGTTGCCACTATCTTAATATTTTTAGTAGTATTTGGGTCAACATGAACATTTGGAATTGAGTTAGAGTATTTTACATAATAGTAATGGATAGTGCGCAATGTAGAAGCATCAGTAGTAGTGTAAGGAGAGGCAGATAACTGCTCGCTTCCGTTAAATACACCATAATAGTTGTAATCAGTTTTGTTTTTGGTAAAGTTTCTTTCAAATGTTTCGCCAATAGCATTTTTAATATATAGTTTGTAACTTCCGCTTTCCTGAACAAGATGTTGTTTAATATCGTTTGTAAAGTTAACAGTGCTGTTTATACCTTCAGCGTTTGTATGTGTAATATAACCTGTGGTTGCATAATCGCTAAACCATTGAATTGTAAAATCGTCATTGTAAGTCAGCCCCGATTGATTATCTAGCGAGCCACTGGTTGACCAATAGTAAACATTTAAAGAATTGCGTTTAATTTCAAAGAAATGATTGTTTTTACTATCTGGGTTAGTAATCCAAGAGGTTGTAATGCAATATATTCCTGGCTGAGTAAAGCGAGCTAGTGAAAGTGATGAATTTGGAATAGACAAAATAGTGTAGTTATTTCCGTTGCAAGCCTGCCATTTTCCGCCATTAAACATTATTGCGCTAATCTGCCATAAGGAGCGGTCTATGCGTATTTCTGCATTTCCGCTAGTAACATCAACTGAAGTTGTAATAGAATTTCCTGTAATTAACGCGCCATTTTCATCATAACTAAACGAATTTAGCTGCCTTCTTTCAGATACAAACTCGCAGGAGTAGGTTATGGTGTACTCATCCTCATAGTTACTTCCCACATACATTAACACAACATTGGTGCGTTCGTAATTATCTTTAGTTGTAAATCGATACTGCCCCTCTTTAAACATGTATGGTGTAACAAGTGGTTCTAGCGAAGATCCATTCGAATCCTCTTTTATAATGGTTTGTCCCAAAGCAGCATCATCAGTAACTAATGCTACCCAGTCGCCGTTTTCGTAGCGTTCAACATTAAATTCAATTAAACTAACATTGTTAATTCCCGCAGGGATATTTACCTTAAGGAAATTAGGCGTACTTTCGTCAAATAACAATTGAAGCGGATCACCAGGAATATTTAACCTAAGCTCGTAATCGTTACCAAAGCGGTTTGCAATTACAAGTTTATAAGAGTAAACGTTGTGTGTAGTTTCAGAAATTTCATTAAACCTTGTAACAACCCTTTCAAAGAAGTCTGTAATTGTTTCTTTAGTTCCGTCACAGGTTAGTGTTTCAATTTCCTGTTCAACAGAATCGACTATCGCAACAATTTTAACATTAATAAAGTTATCGTTCCAGTCCTGGGTGTTTTTGTATGAAATTTGTTTTAACATATAGATATCGTTTACATTTTCGTCATCCAAAATAACATCCGCACTAGTGCTTTCGCCGTTTTGAAGCATATTTTCGTTAAGAAAATATTCAACAACAAAATCGCTATAGTTTTGGTTGTAAACATAAATTGCATAGCGAGTGTAGTTGCCAGCCTCGTCGCTTTCAACAATTTCGTAGTACTTGTTTGACTCAAATGTAAAAGCATTTCCGTTTGCATCATAAGCTAATAATGTATTTACATTAATTTCTCCATTTACATATGTTAATGCAGTATAAATGCTACTATCTTTATTGAATGGAATTCCACTTGCAGAAGGCGCAGCTGTTTCATTCGGCAAGATTGAAGGTGAATATGTGGTTGGATTGTCAATCTCGCGCACATAAAGCGTGTTGCTATCACTTGCTAAAACACCTCCGCCAACAAACACAAATGGATTACTACCGCTATTTGAAATAGGGAAGAAGTAACTTTTTAAATACTCAGCCTTGTTTTCGGCTGTATCGTAAGTGTTGTGTCTATCGGATAATATAATGTTTTGCAAGTTATTAACCGGAGCAGTTCGGTCAACACAAATTTCGTAAGTTGCCATATAGAATGAATTGCCTTGGCTATCCAAATAAGAACTAGCTTCGCCAACATATTGTATGGTTGCCCTATACACAGCGTCTTCGTCACATTTGGATGGATATAATACGCCGTCAGGGTCGTTGAATTTATCAAAAATTGTATAGGTATAGGAGTATGCGTGATGTTCACTAAAATCCTCATTCAAACATTCACTATGATTTCCGACCATACAATTTTCACAGTTGCAGTCACATTCTTTAAGCTCGCGCCTTAAAACCCCTGTGGTTTCAAGAGAATTAAGTTCTTGTTCACTATTAGCAGAAAGAATTGTTGTGCCGTTTTTAGTAATATTAATACTTGTAGGATTAATTCTTGCTTTATATGCATCCAAGGTGTCAGTAAAACTAAATTTTAGAACATCCTTGTTAATATCCCTGTAAATTACATTGCTAGCATCCGCTTGGTTACGAATTTCAAGAGGTATTTCACTTGCAACACTATCATTTATTGCACTTAAATAACTTCCTTGAGGAGGGGTGTGAGTTATTTCAAACTTAAACGATTGAGTATGTGCGGTTTTATCAATTGCACTTCCGTACTCGTTAAGCATATACGAGTTATCGGATAAAGTTAAAGTATAAACTCCACTATTATTTAAAACAATATTTATTAGTTCTTCAAGCTTTATGTTTTCAATAACTTCTGTGCCATATTCCAGTTTTAGGTTATAACCAAACATGTTTGCATTTGCAGTTACTGTGTCGTTAACAATTTGGCGTGTACCTCTAATTCTTACAAGATTATCTATAATAGGGTAGGATACAGAATTTATTGTTGCCCATTTGCCATTAATGCTATAACTAAATTCGGTTAATTCTTCGGTACATTCGCTATCTATATAAAGTTTGCTTTCTTTTACAAAGTAATCGGTGTTATTTGTGTTAGCTTCAAAAGTGGTGTTGCTAGTTGCGCTTAATTTGTTTTTAGTAGCAAACTTATCTGCAGGCACTTCAAAATTTAAATAAAGCTTATTTGTGCTAAATAAACTGCTAGAAGATGATGTGTTAAGTGATAAGGTGTAAAGGGTATGAGCGTCTAATGTGGTTTTTGAGTTTTTTCCATCACTTGTGCATCCCAACATTATCTTAATAAGGTCGCCAAACGAATTAACAGTGCTTACATTGCCTTCTGCTGTGTATTCAAGCGAAAAAATCTCTTTGCGGTCAACATAAACATACAAATATAATTCAGCAACATCATTTTCGCTTATATTATCAATATCGCTTTGAGTTAAGGTGTTTCCTAATTGGTCTTTGTAAACCCTTTTAAACACATATAATCCTTCGTCAGAATTGGTTCCATCAGTAGCATTAATTGTGTTTGAAATAAATTTGCCATCTGTGGTGGTAGAAGTGGTAATAACGGTATTGGTTTTGGTTGGAGTAACCGAGAATGGATATCCTGGAATAAAGTATCCCAACTGATTAGTATCGTCAATTATCTCGTAGTAGTTGCTAGTAAGCGCTTGTGTTTTAGAACTAACGCTTTCGTCAGAAATGTAACTTTCTACACTAAAAGGATAAAAATCATATGTAACATAAGGTGTGTATTGTACGCTAACTCCGTTAACAATTGTGTTATATTGTATTTGTAGCTTGTTTGCGTTATATGCCTTTTTGTTACGCGTAACACTTTCATAGTCTTTGCCCAATATAGTGTTGTTCTGAGTTAATACAAACTCAAATTGTGATTTATCTGTGTTAATGTTTAAGTAGTTGCTGTTTTTGTTGTTTAATATATCCGTAACAACAAAACTGTAAGTCTTGCTTCCTTGGAAAACATAAGGATAAAAATCGCTAGCAACATTTTCTCCATTTTGATCAGTTATATGCCACTTTGTATAGTCAGTAGCAGGTGTAACTCCAGGAAGATATGCTGTAAATTGAGAATCAAGTATGGAAGCTGTTGAGCCGACCGTATTTGGCGTTGTTGCTACAAAGTTGTAGCTAACGCTTACGTTATTTTGAGTAAGTGTTGTTGTGTTTGTAACAACCGCATTTACCAAAGGCAACTGTAAATAATTTTCACTTAATGTTAAACCCTTAAACGCTTGCGTGTTTTCATTTAAATATTCGGCAAATGTGTTAAAACTAGCCTTATCCTCACTATCACTTGGAGTGCCTGAAAGAGGGATATTTTTGTAATTTCCCCAATAAGCGCTAGTTTGCTTGTCAATAGTGTTATCTGCGGAAGAATTAAAGTTTTGAGTATTTCCGTCTGAATCTAAAAATACATTATAAGGGGTGCTTTCGTCGTAAATATAGTAGTAATAGTTTGTGTTTCCTGCAGAGTCTACTAGTTTAAAGATGTAAAGCATGCTACCCTCTTCTCCAAGCATTTTGCTTGTTGTAGGGTTGTAGCCATTTCGTTCTTGCAAAACAAATGGCGTAAAGTTGTCACTTTTAAATAATTCGTTTTGTGTGTTTAACTTAATGTTAGTAGTTACACCATCTGCAACTTTTAGTGGAGCAAACGCAATATCATTATCAAATGCGATGCGGATATAATATGCGTCCACACTAGCGCCGCTGTCTTTTATAGTAGCGCCGGTAAAAATGAATTTATTATTAAAAATATTGTATTCACTTTTTACATCACTAATAATTTCGCTTGTTATTTCAGCGCCATTTTCGTCTTCGGTTATAACTGATAAAACGTCGTATATTTCGGCCGTAGGGGCTTGTGTATCCTTTTTGATAATAAAATCTCTTGAACTTCCAAACTTGTTTCCGTAATAAATTGTTAAAACAAATATTCCGTCTTTAGTGTAACTTTCTGTGCCGTCAATAGGAGATATGGTTGAGCCCATTTCGTAGTCGTATATCCTTGTTGGAACAGCGTTAGGGTCATTAAGGTTGGTGTTAAATGGATATTCCGAAACAGTACATTTAATGTCTGATTGGAAGAAAGTTCTAACTGTCCAATTTGCCAACAAAATATTCTTGTTTGTATATTTTGTATCATTATTTAAGTTTGTGGCATCGCCGTCTGTAGAATCTTTGTATTGCAATGTTACACGAGGTGCAGAGTTATCAATAATGAACGCATAATATTGTGTAACTGTATGCACTTCATTGTTAAGGTCTGTATAATCGATTTGGGTAATAGCAATTATTAACCCCTCGGAACTAATTCCGTTTGATGGAAGTAAAATTTGCTTTTGACTAACACTTTCTGTATCCTTAATTTGAAGATGATTTTCACCATCAATTGTGTAATTGTCTTTTGAAATGTAGTAGTAGTGACTTGTGTAGTTGTTATTGTTGTAAGTATACTGACCATAATAATCAAAGTATATTGAAAATAAATCGGTAGTAGGTATGCTATTATGTTCTATTTTTAAATTATTAAACTCACTAATAATATTGTCCGGACTAATACTAGAATAACTATTTACAATTGGAGTGATATGTGACCTAATAACAAACTCGCTAGTAAGTTGTTCAAAATCGGTTTTTATATTGTTTTTATAAAAATATGCTTGTGTTCCATAGTTTACTAGCGCATAACTGCCATCCACAGATGGGTCAGAGGTTAGGTAAATAATATCACTTAACTTGTAAGATACATTGTTTATGCTAACACCAACGCTATTAGTATTAAATTCATGATTCAATTCGGAAGAAACAAGAATATTTTCTTTTCTCGCGTCTTGATAAAGCTGTTTGCTTAAATAAATTATGTTATTATCGTCATATGCGTCAATATAATAGTAATCAAAGCTATCGCACATTAACTCTGTAGAGTAGGTGCTAATCGTTACAATACGATTGCCAATATAATTTTCGCCATTTTGTTTTGTTCCATAATATTCAATGCTATATTTATAAGAACTTAAAGAGCTTGCCTCATATTCTTCTAAGCAACTTGGGTCGGTATAAAGTTTATCCACTAAATAGTAAACTGAACCATTATAATTAATGTAAAAATAATTTCCAATTTCATTTACATAGATATTGCAGCTTGCTCCATTGCAAATTACCTGTAATGTTTCAATAGTGTAATTAACGCTAGTAGGCACTGGGTTTTTACCTAATGCATCTGTGTATAATTTCGTTTTAACATACAGTTTTTTATTAATATGTGCCACATTAATAATACCATAATCAAATGCTTCGCGCTTAAACTCGGTATTACAACTATAATCCTCACATAATTTATTGTCACTAATATATAGTACGATATATTGCGAATTGTCAAGATATCTTATTGCGCTTTTGGGTGTATAGTTAGTCTCTCCTATAGTCACCGTTCCATCATTGTTAACCGTAGCGCTACTTTCAACGACTTCGCTAGTATTTTTATAACTAAAAACTACATTGTTTTTAACAAAATATGTTGTATCATTATGTTGGAATGCTTGCATAATGTCGTATTCTTTGCCTGCAACATTAACCTTTTTGTCGCCAATAGAGTAGTATAGGTTTTGTCCATCAACAACATTATGTGTAGTTTCAGCAAGTGTAACGATGTTGTTATTTATTGTATATTCGCCAGTATATTTGGTTGAACAGTTTTCATCAGTGTACAAATCGCCCAAGTAAAGTTTGTAAAAATAACCTTCAGGTAGTGTAATGTACCCGTTTTTATAAGTGCATTCTTTGAAAATTTGATTACCGCTTAAACTGGTATTACCCTCTACAATATTAACATTTTTAAGCAAGTCAACAACCGTTTTAGGCTGGCTGTTATCAAGGTTTTTAACTATATTAAAGTTGCACACATATTCATCTGTTGTGTTGTTAACCTTTTCTATTGCGCCATTAACAACATAGTGGTTAGTAAACGAGTATTTGCCAAGTTCGTCTGCAACTATAGGCATATAGTAATTAATTGGCATAGGTTTGTTATCACTGGTAGCTGGGCCGGTTTTAACAATCACATTTTCGTAATCACGAACATTTAAAAGCGTAAGTTGATATTCGGTGCAGGAATTAGAATTATTGTAAACCAACTTTAGTTTAGCAATTTGATTTCCGCCCTCGTAATATGCTACACTGTTGTCTAATATATTCAACTTCATTTCGATAGTGCGAAACGCGGTGCCGTTTTTGTAAATATTAACAACACCCGTTTCGGTATTGTTTTTGTAATTAATAGCAAAATCGGTGGTGTAGGTGGTTAAACTGTTATATTCGTGAGTATAACTAACATTGTATTTGGTTGCGTTGTAAATATATGTAGGATAACTGCTTTGTTGATATCCGTTGTAATATGTTCCTGCACCGCTTGTGTTTTGCATGTAAGTTAAACCATCACTACTGCGGTTAAAGTCCGGAGCTTCGTAATAGCTACTATCCGACATTAAATAAAATTGGTACACCAAAGTGTCGTTTTTGCTAACACCGCTAGAGTTTGTAAAGACGTAAGATATAACAATTGTATACAATCCCTCGGCATCTTCTATTAACTCGGTACCAGTATCGCTTGTAACGGCATAAACCTCTCTTAAGTCAAAATAGTTATACCAAGTATCGTTCTTTTTACCAATTGGCAAGTAAGATTGCTCTTGTGTAACTATTTTACCCTCGTTACCCATACCAGGGTGTGATTTTACATATATACCATAGTCGTTTTGGTTGTTGTAATTCTCGTTTGTGCTAAATTTAGAAAATACATAGTCGTTTGCTAAAAATACTTGAGCACTTGTTATTTCCATGCTTTCGCTAGCGTTAGTAATTAGTTTTCCTAACCCAAAATAAAAGGACTGAATGTTCTGGCCGTCCTCACTAACAGCATTCTGCTCGTTCATAAAATTGTTTAGCATTATGTATGGAGTATTGGCGTTGCGTAAGTCGTTTTGCAGTGTGTAAATATATACCGCATCTGCCTCTATACTATAGTTTTTAAAGTTCCACTCAATTCCATTTGAGTACTTAAGAGTATTTCCGTCTACATTAAGGGTAAGCCCATTGTAATCAATAGTTCCATTATTTATAGGGTAGCGAGTTTTAAGTTCGTTATCTGCGTCATATGCACTGCCATAAGGGATAAAAATATTTGTGTTTTGAGAATCAGAGAAAGCGTTGACTTCAGCATAATTATAATTCCAACCAGCACTTCCGTATGTGTCTTCTGAAGTAAATTTATTAACGCTTCGCTCGGTTACGCCCGCAACAAAAAAACCCTCAGGTGCGGTTTCTGCACTTACAGAGTTTTTGTAGGTTGGTAAAATTAACGCACTAGATAAACCTAGTACTGAAAGTATTGCCGAAAGAATAATATTGGCTTTCTTCTTGTTGTTTCGCATTTTATTTCTCCCTTAAGGTAAAACAATGTTTTACATTTTTCGATATAATTTTACCATATTAAAAAAAAATCCACAAATATAATTAGTTATTTAATATATTATTTATTATATATTCTTCATTTATAACTTGTACAATTTGCATTCGGCTTATGCACCAATAAAAACCTAATTGGTTCACAATCAAACTTTAGTTATATTTTTTAAAAATATTGTAAAAATATTTGGAAGTTTTAAATTAAATTGCTATAATAGGGTACAATAATAGTGAAATTATGGAGAATTTGATATGAAACTTCAGATGTTATTAATGAAAATTATGAGCTTTTTAGGTAAAGATAATATTCAAAATGGTATTAATTATGGTGATACGCCGCAATGGATAGTAAATATTCTTGTGCCAATTATTAAGGCGTTAGATCAACTTTTGGTACCAGTTATTATTGTTTTGGGCGTGGCAGGTACAGTATATGGTATAGTTCTTGGCGTTCAATATGCTAAAGCTGAAAGTTCAGACCAACGTGAAGAAGCTAAAAAACGCTTGATTAACGCCGTAATTGGAATTGTTATCATATTAGTAGCTTTAATTTTAATGAAACTATTCACTCAAAATGCTAATGCAATTTTTGGTTGGGTAGATGAATCAGCTACAACACCAAGCACAACAACATAAAAGCATGAAAATTAAAAACCGCATATAATTGCGGTTTTTTTATTTAAAAGTGTTGTTATATTTGTGTTTTTTTGTTAAAATTATAATAACAAAAGAAAGTTTGAAAAGGGTGAAACATGAAACTTCAATTAATTCTTTCAAAAATTTTATCGTTTTTAGGCAATGCAACAGATGAAAGCCTTGTTAAAGGGGAAGATGGTCTTGATGTAATTATAGATACAGATAAAAATAGTTACTATATGAAAATTATAAAACCGGTTGTGGATATTATAGACGCAATCTTGTTGCCAATAATTATCGTATTGGGTGTTGCGGGCTCCATTTATGGAATTGTGCTGGGTGTTCAAATGAGTAGGGCTGAAAATAGCGATAAACGTGGCGAAATTAAAAAAAGATTAATAAATGGTGCAATAGGAATAGTTGTTATGTTAATATTGCTAATATTAATGAAATTGCTTTCTGCGAATGCTGACGATATTGCTGAATGGATAACAAGCGTTAAGTAGGACTTTTAGGAGAAAAGTTTATGAAATATATGATAAGTAAGATATTAAGTTTTTTGGGCAGTGAAAAGCTTGACCCAATTGGCTATAATGAGTCTTGGTGGAAGCAAACTTTAGAACCCATTACTGAATTACTAGGTAAAATACTTGTTCCTCTACTTATATTAGTTGCAAGTGCAGGTTCAATTTATGCTATTGTACTTGGCGTAACTTATGCCAAATCCGAAAGTGGAGAAAAGCGTGACGAAGCGCGTAAGCGTATGGTAAATGCAATAATTGGTTTTGTTGTGTTATTAATATTGTTAATTTTATTGGTTTTGTTTTGCAAATATTCAAGCGCTATAGGCAGATGGGTTACGGATATAATAAATAACTCGCGCAAATAGTTTGCGGTAAAAATAAAAACAATTGCGTTGTTTTTAACACAATTGTTTAAATAAGTTGTTTAAGTAATTGTAATAAAAAAGCATATCTTTAGTGATATGCTTTTTTTACCAACCATTTGAGTCGTCATCAACATTACCCAAAACAATTTCGTTACGCTTTCTTATGTCGTAATACAATTCTTGTTCGTTAAGGTTTTTAGGTAAGGAATAATTTGGTGGGGCAGGAGTTAAGTCGTAAATGTTCTTAACACTTCCAGAATAACTTGGTGTGAACGTTGATTTAATTGGCATTTGCTTTAATATCGAAACAATACATTGATTTTTAAGTGAGCCCAATTCCGCAGGATAAATAAGTGGACGGGTATCAATATTAATTGCTGTGGTCTTGTTTGTTTGCTCTTCTTTTTTACCCTTGTTAATTGTTACGCTTTCTGTTTCTACGCTAATATTTCCACATCTTTTACTAAATTCTTCTAGTGTGTTTTGGTCGTTTGATGCAAGGAACACATGGATGTTGCAGTTATCTTTAACTGTGGTTGCAATCTGGTCACCATATCTCAAATTTAATTGTGCATACGATTGTAAAATTAAAATGAACCAAATTTTTCTGGAACGAGCAACGGTAATCATTTTGTCAAATTCTTCTATTTTAGGCATGTTAGCAAACTCATCCAAAATAAAGTAACAATCTCTAGGAAGTGCTCCGCCTTTTGTTCTGGCTATTTCAACCAATACTTTGTAAAGTTGTGAAATAAACATTGTTGCAATAGGGTAGCGGGTTGTTTTTTCATCTGGTATTTTTATAAACAATGCGGTTGGCCTATCTGCAAACGAACTTAAGTCCATTTCGTTCTTACTGGTAGCATAGCACACGCCAGTGTCAGAAAATAGGGACATTCTGTCAGTAACTATACCCATGTATGATTTTGCAGTTTTGTCGGCATTGGTTACAACTTGGTTTGCAAGCTGTGCAGAAAGGCTTAATTTATCTCTGCCCTGAAAATAGTTTGTAATGCTTTTTATTTGGTTGTAAGGGTCGTTATCTTTTAGGTTTAAAATTTTGCTTAAATTATAAAAGTTAAATCGCTCTTTGGTCATGTCTAAGCGCGGGTCTTCGCTATCCTCAAGCATGGCAAGCATTGTGCCCAAAACCAAGTCCTTTGCGCCGCGCTCCCAAATAGGGTCTTGTGTGCTTTGTATAGGGCAAAGGGTTGTTGCAATATCACGCAAGTCCTCAAAAGCCTCGTTTTTAAGAGATTGTTTAACACTTTCAATGTATGCGTTAAGTGATTGCTTGTCTGCAAAGGCAAAACCATTAAGTTCGTACCATTCGCTGTAATAAGCATTTGCTGCAAGTGTAAGATTGGTTTTGCGTGGGTCTTCGTTCTGGTGTACTTTAACCATTTTGTGCAAATTGTTTGCTTTCTCGTTTAATTCATAAGCCCTTGTCATAGGGTTCCAACAAGTACTTTTAAAAGGGTCGCTTAAATCGAACACCAAAACGTTATATCCTTGTTTTTTCAGTTTTTCGCTATGACTGTTATAAAGTTCGCTTTTAGGGTCGGTTATTACAAAACATGGTTTTGCTGCCGATTCGCTTAATATTTGTAGTGTTGGAACAACAAACTGGCTAGTTTTGCCCGAGCCTGTTGTACCAATAACCATTGTATGGATGTTTTGGTACATGTTGACCTGAAGCTTTCCATTAACAACTTCTGCTCTAACAGGTATGCCTATTTTTTTAACATTTTTAAGTTCGCTATACTCGTAACTATAAAATCCATAGGTGTGTTTCATTTGCTCGGGCGTTAGCCACTGGCTATCGTAATATTTTTTAACTCCGCCCTTTGTAGTTAGTTTAGCGCCACTGTCGCTTTTTTTCGGCTTGGTTAGTGCTGATAGTTTTATAAGGAAATAGAATAACAAAAGCAAGCCAAATACCAGTATAAATTTGCTATCTAACACAACGCTAATATCAAACTTAACTGACTTTGTGGTTATGTAGCTAACAACTATCAACGCAACCACAAACAGGGCTGCAACTGCCACTATAAATTTAAAAATTCCCATTGCCAATTTTTCAGCGCCGGATTTTTTGTTTTCTTCTGCCATTTTCATCACCTTTAACATAATGTGTTTAATTTCATATTAACATTATAAAAGTTTGCGCTTTTAAAGTCAAAAAGTTTATTCACTTTATTTAAATATTTTGCTTAACATTTGTTAAAAATATATTAAAACTTTTAATTTGTTTTTCACTCTATATTTTTACATATATCCGCATTAAAATAAATTTTATTTATTAATGTTGCAATTTTCTTGCCTTTAACGCAAATATATTGTAAAATTTTATAAAAATAAACAGGAGTTTTGTGTATGGCTGTTGTTGCTATTGGTATAGGAGTTGCTTTTATTGGAGTATTAGTTCCTTGGCTTATAAATGTTTTAAACTATACCTTGGGTAGGTTCTTCTATGAGCTTGCCTCTATATTTTTTAAGTTGTTGGATTTTGTTCAGGAGACTTTTCGTAAATTGGCTGGGCTTGAATCTGTGTATGTTGTTAATGACTCGGGAAATGCAATACCACAGGATGACGTGGTTTTAAGTTTATTAACTAACAATCGTATTGTTGAAATTGTTATTACAATGACATTGTTTGCAGTTGCGCTTTTAATTATTGCCACTATCGTTCAATTAATCAGAGTTGAATATACTACTGAAGGCAGCAAAAACAGCAAAGGCACTGTTATTGGTGCATCCATTAAGGCTTTGGGTATGTTTATCCTTGTTCCTATTGTTTGTATTTTAGGTGTTATTGTTAGTAACACACTGTTAGAGGCTGTTGACCGTGCTACTAGCCGTGGCGGATCTTCATCCATTGCGGGCACTATATTTTTAGCAGGCATGGGTGACACCAATGTTGTTCGCACTGGTAAACGAGAATGGGTTAAGGGTGATGAGTTTTTGTCTGGCGGTACAGGCACTGAAAATAAAGTTGATGAGAAGGGCGATTTTACCATAGAGGTAGATGTGGTAGATGTAAATGGTGCTACTGAAGGAACTACAACAGAAAGAAAAAATGCATATGAGGTATTTAATGTTACTCAAAATGGAAATGATGAAATAAACATACAAACTCTTGCTAATGCAATAGATTCTTCTTTTTCAGCAACAAAGAGTGATGCTGTTAAGTTTGATTATAAAAATTCAACTTATTTTTTACACTATTCAAACACGAAAGCAGTGCAAACATTCTATAACCTTGGCTCTGGAAATTATCTCATTATATATTTTGCGTCAGGTCTTGCGCTTGCTTGCTTGTTAAAATCTTGTTTTGGCTTGGTTATGAGGCTTTACAAGGTTGCGGCGTTGTTTATTATCTCTCCAGCAGTTATTGCGTTACATCCGCTTGATGGCGGAGCAGCATATAAGTCTTGGCGTAAAAACTTTATTGGCGCGGTATTGGGTGCTTATGGAGTGGTAATTTCGCTTAATCTATTCTTCTTTTTAATAGGAATAATTAAGCAAATTAACCTTTGGCCAGTTGCATATGGGTGGAAT
This sequence comes from uncultured Christensenella sp., assembly GCA_964564685.1. Taxonomy (GTDB): domain Bacteria; phylum Bacillota; class Clostridia; order Christensenellales; family UBA1242; genus UBA11490. The sequence continues at coordinate 62,651 of CAZMBC010000004.1, read as the reverse complement.
CCGTTTAATTTCTGGGTTCAATGTATCTTTATTTTAGTTGGCCTTTTAATGCTAAACGATATGGCCAAACTTATTTCGGGCTATATTGGTGGTGAAGAAATTCTTGATGCTGGTACAAAAATGTCTAAAAGCGTATCCGAACAAGCTGTAAAATACGGAACAAAAGCTACTAAATTTGCACTTGGTGGTATAGGTATAGCACAAGGAATTGCAGGCGGTATTTCAAAGCATAAACTTAAGAAAAATCAAGAAAATATAGCATACAATGAAGAACATAGTGCGGACATTCTTAATGCGTATCGAAACACATTAGATGCAAAAGGACAAGCTGATTTTGATAAGATGAGCGATGAAGACAAACTGAATACAATGAATAGGGCTATGGAAAACAATTCAGAATTAACTGAAACTATTAATAGAGCGTCTGGACGCAAAAATGTGCTTGATGAGCGCAAAAGAAAGAATCTTACTATTTCAGCTGCAAGGGGCGCTAGAGGATTGGCAAGAACACATGTTATGTTTAACGATGCAGTTCAAGGCTCGGCAATAGGCTCGTTTGTTAACAAATTTACGGGTGGATATATTGAGCCATTTGGTGGTAAATCCATGGTAGACCTGGATGGAAAAGCTACAAAGCTTGTTGGTGGTGAAGTTGCTAGCACCGCGGCATCAAGTAAACAAAGCAATAATACCAAATGGAGTAATTTTATGAGTGGCATGAAAGGCGTTGGAGAACATATTTGGTCTGCAGGTGATGATTTAATATCTGATCTTCCTAAAAAAGGCGGAAGCAATTCTATAAATGCTAATATAGCAAGACTTAATGATACAGAGGCTTATAAAAAAGTAAATCAGGCTGGTGCAGGCGCTAGATTAACACCAACTGCAATGTTATCACAGAACAATGAACAACTAGCGCAACTTATGAGAGATGCTTTACAGGGTATTACATTAAAAACTATGGATGTTGATACTAGTAGACAACAATTAGAACAAGTGCTAAATGGACTTAAAACAAATCAAAATCTTGCAACCAGGTTTGAGGATACTTTGGATCAAGAAGCTAAAATTAGTGACTTAATTACTACTATTGAAGGGGAACTTGCCAAGAGTAACAGCGAAATAGATCTAAACAAGGTTACAGCAAAAATGACTGTTAGCGATATAGACACAATTACAAATGCTAGATTTACAGACGAGGCAAAAGTTAATGGTAAATTCAATGATTATTTAGCAAATGTAAATAATGCGTTTAATCATGCTATTTCTACAATGACCGATGGTGCTAAAAAAGCATATCTTAAGGCTGCAAAAGAAATGGATAAATATGACTTTAAAATACCTACTGGTAGGATTAATAAAGCTATTAACGATATGTTTGAAGAAATTAGCAAATCTGCTGCAAAGGCTGCAACCAAGGCTGCAGAGGCGGCAAATCAAGAAAAACTTGCTAAACTTATTGGTAAGTACAGTAAAAAATAGATTAACACAAAAAGTGGCTGAAATTAGCCACTTTTTTCTTGCCAATATAATACTATTCAAACTAACAATACAAGTGTTTTTTTGGTTTTTTTTATGTTGTGCAATGCAATTTTATGGTTTAGGCGGATGCATTAAATTAAAAAATATGTTGTTAAATAAGTTTGGAATATTTTAGTTTGTATTATATAATAATGTATGTGTATTTGTACATATTTAAAATGTTTGATGTGCAAAATATTTTATGAGGGTGAAAAATGAGATACATTCCAAGAAGAAGCAAAGTTAGAACCGAGATTTATAGAAACTTTACATTTACTGACCTTATAGTTGCGATAATTGGTGTAGCGTTGGCGGTGCTTATTTTTACCAGTAATATTCCATATAAAACTATATTAACGCTAGGGTTTGTAAGCATATATGTTTGTTTGTATATTCCACTTTCGGACGGTGTAAAACTTTATTATGGTTTGCTGTTGTTATTTAAATTTTTTGCATATAAGAAAAAGTATGTTAAAAATTTTAAAAAGCCTAAAGATGATATAAAAAGAATTATTCCTTTTGAGGGATTAAATACAGATAAATTTATTGTATTTAACGGCTATTATGGTATGGCGATAGAAATCTTGCCATCGTCTTTCTTTTTGCTAACTGAAGACAAACAAAACATGGTTATTAACACGCTTGCAAATGCTATACAAAGGCTTGCCACCAATCAAAAAGCTACTATTATTAAAACACGCATGCCAATGATATTAGATAATATGGAACGTTATGAGGACGAAAAATACAATAATCTTATTGACATGGCAGATAGGGAACTTTACGGACAATATGAATTGGATGCTCGTAGCCCTGTGTTTGAAGAAAGGCTAAATGCCATTAAGTATCTTAATACTGACCAAAAGATTGTTAAGGACCACTATTTTTTAATTGTATACGATAGTGACAGGCAAGCGCTTGAAAGCACAATAAATGGTATTGTGGGAACGCTTGAAAGCAGTAGTACACCAATTTATACCAAGTTAGTGTTGGGGTTAGATAGGCTATCTTTTTTGCGAAGTACTTTTTCAGCTAATTTTGACGAGCGTGAGCTAGAGGTTTTAAACGAAAAAGACCAAATTCGCTGGGCGTTTCCAGAAGAGGTTACTTTTAAGGCCAACACACTTTCAATTGATAACGAGGTTTACAGGGCGTTTACGATAACTGACTATCCTTTGGAAGTGCCAAATGCGTGGATGTATCCGTTATTTCAGCTAGAGGAAACTAGGGTGGTTGTTAACATTTCACCAATGGATAGGTGGAAAGCTGAAAGGCAGTTGGATAAATCGATTATGGAAATGGAAATCCGTATGAATAAATCCAACAAGCATAGTAAACAAATTGAAAACGAAACGCAATACAATACTTTGTTGCAATTGTTGCAATCTCTTAAAAATAGCAACGAAAACCTTTTTGATGTTAATGTTCATTTAATGGCAAGTGAAAAGGTTAAAAAAGAAGTTAGGGCGGTATTGCGTCAAAATGGCTTTAGATACACCGAAAATTTTGGTCGCCAAGTGGATGGCTTTGTTAGTTCTAACATTTCTAAATTGGATTTATTAACAAGCTATACTCGTGGCATCCAAACATCTACTATTGCTGCAATGTATCCGTTTATTAGTAATATGTTGCAGGACGAGCGTGGCTTTTATTTGGGCTATAACTCGTATCCTGTGTTTACAAACTTTTTTATGCGAAATAACGAGCGCGTAAACAGCAACATGGTTGTTATTGGTAAGTCGGGTAGTGGTAAGTCGTTTGCAACCAAAACTTTGCTTGCCAACTTTGCCGCCGATAACACTCGTATATTTATTTTGGACCCCGAGAACGAATACGAAATTTTGTGCGAAAACTTGGGCGGAAAAATGATTGATGTTGGAAGTTCGATTAACGGAATATTCAACCCTTTTCATATTTACACCACTTTGGAAGCAGATGAAGGTGGAGAATCGGATGCGTTTAATACACACTTGCAGTTTTTAGAGCAGTTTTATAAGCTGATTTTGCCGGGAATTTCCACAGACGCATTTGAAATGCTTAACTCTCTTACCGTGGAGTTGTATCATAGCAAAGGCATAAATGCAGGTACAGACTTTTCAAAATTACAACCGAAAGATTTTCCTATTTTTGATGATTTACTTAATCTCATTAACCAAAAAATGTCAAAAGAACAAGATGAGTATTATGCACGCAACTATCAGATTGCAAAAACCTTTATAGAAAAGTTTGCGTCTGGTGGACGTAACAGCAACCTTTGGAATGGTTATACATCCGTTAAAACAAACGAAAACTTTATATGCTTTAACTTCCGTTCGCTTATTTCTAACCGAAACGACATAATAGCAAATGCACAGATGTTGTTGGTATTTAAGTATTTGGATAACGAGATTGCAAAAAACAGGGACTTTAACCTTAAGTATTTTGCAGATGCCGAGCTTGAAGAGGAACACCGTCGTATAATTGTTGCCGTAGATGAGGCGCACGTGTTTATTAACAAAAAATTCCCTATTGCGCTTGACTTTATGGCGCAAATGGCAAAACGTATAAGAAAATACAATGGTATGCAAATAATTATTACGCAAAACATTAAAGACTTTGTGGGCTCGGAGGAAATTGCCCAACAAAGTACTGCAGTTATTAATGCTAGCCAATATTCTATGATTTTCTCGCTTTCTCCTAATGATATGACCGACCTTATTAACCTATATCGTAATGCGGGCGGAATAAACGAGGAAGAGCAAGATAGTATTATTACAGCAAGGCGCGGTCAGGCATTTTTGATTACAGGCCCTATGAGCAGAACTCATGTTCAAATAGAGGCTTTATCCACTGTTAGAACACTGTTTGAAAAACGCGTTTAGTTTAAAATTAAAAAATTAGTTTGTGGTGTTTTTCCATAAACTATTTTTTTATTTGCAATATTATCCTTGTATAGTTAACTACATAAAATAAGCGTTGTATCGGGCATTTTATTAGTATTAAATGTTGTAAAATATAAAATATTGTGGTATAATGCTATTAATAAAAGATTTGCTTTGGTTTGCTAATTACAACATGAGGTGGGTTTATGGAATATAAAAATAAAATATACAATTGGCCTGTTTATGCGGAAGAGTTTGCTAAGTTTTTTGCAAACGCATTTAAAAAAGATGCTCGCAATACTTTTGGGATTGCAGAAGATAATGAAATTTCAAGTAGTATTGCCCAAAGGTATTTTACGGAGTTAAGAGCACGCTCTAAACAGGGAAGGGAATATACTAGCAATGCATTTGCGAATTCAGCAAACTTCCAAAATGATTCCTTTTTTGAAAATGCAATGCTAACCGTTACAAATGATTACTTGGATTCAAAACTGGAACAAATGATTAATGCTGACGAAAAACTATTGCATTCATATCAAAGAATTTCAAAAAATATAAATAAAAATTCTAAAATTTCAGTTAGATTAGCAAGATATCAAACTTTTGTTCAACAAAAGTTAGGTGATAATCCTAGAGCACTTGATGAGTTTATTGCGTTAAATCAGGAACAATTTGATTCGTGGGTACAAAATAATTTAATGTCGCAAAGCGTTAAGCGCAACGAAAGAAATTACGAGTATTCCGAGACTGAACAAAAACTTGGATTCTTTGTTTATAGTTACAACTTCGCGCCAGAAGAAGCAACTGACCTTAAAGCATACGCACAGGAAATTGAACAAAAAATAAATCAAGCCAAGGCAACTGCTCGGGAGATTCAAACACAAGAGGATCTTGTAACCTTTGCAAATGCGGAATATGCTCAATATTGTGAACTTCGCAATAAAGCGTTTAACGACTGGTGTAAACAAAACGATATGGATGCAGCAGAGGTAGCAAGTAAAATAGAATTTTATAAAACAGAACTTAATGAAAATCAAAATTTTGCATATTTCGATATAATTTCAAGCATTAATAAAACACTAAAACCTGCGTGGATAACTGATTATTTGCAAAATCATCAGAGCGAATATGATGCTTTTAAATCTAAATTAGGCAAAAAATTAGGCAAACAAGAAAAAGATTTATTGCCAAAAGATGAAAGTGACAAAGAAACTGTAATTCGTGGCATGTTTTTTGAGGATATAAGACAGAAAGACGCATCAATATTTAATTTAAACAGCCAACCAAATGTAAATAATAACAGCGAAAGCCCTGTACAAAATCAGGAACAGGAGCACAATACACCTGAACAAAATCAGGAACAAGAAAATCATGCCCCTGAACAAGCTCAGGAAGAAGAAAATGAAAGCTCTGAAGAAAATCAAGTGCCAGAAAATGACACACCTGAACAAAATCAAGAACCAAAAAGTGATGGTCCTGAACCTGTTAATGAAGCCAACTCTTCAAATGTGGTATTTCAAAGAGATTATGCAAAACTAAGAGAGATGCTTAAAGCTCATTTTGATAATTTTGCTAAAATTCCTGATACGGCTAGAAGAGTTGAAACATTAAAAGATGGCTTTAATGAAATTGCAAGAACCTATTATACTGAGGATTTACGCACTGCATTATTTGATGGTAATGACAGTTTGGTTGAAAATTTTATAAAAGGTGATAAAATTTCTACTTTAGACTTTGCTTCTTATGACATGGCTACATTGTCAGAGGAGCAAAGAAAATACATTAACGAAACTGCAAATAGCAGAGTAGAAAATGATATAAGAGTTTTAACTGATATGACCGATAAGTTAGGTGAGTATGTTTCGCAAGGAAATAACATACAATCCATAGTAACTGATAATTCAAATCAATTTTCGGACCAAGAAAAGGCAGTTGTTAATTCTTTTTTAACATATGGTGAAATAAACATAACTGAACAGAATGGTCAGTATAAAACCGAGTTTGTAATTAATGATAAGTTTGCGCAAAAAGATGCAAACGGAGATGTTGTTAAAAATTCTGAAGGTCAAGTTACTTTTGACCCTGTTAAAATATGCAAATTCTGCACATGTTTTGGCGCAATAAATAAAACTGCTAAGTTACTTTCGGGCAGAACACAACAAAATACCCAAGAAGTAGTTCGAAATGCTGTATCGGCTGGAACTTTTACACCTTCATTTACCTCTTCTGAAGAGATGGGAAAAAGTTTTGAACGAATTATGAATTTGTGGAATGCGTTACCAAATGAAAAAGTAGCAACTAGCCAATTGAATGGTAATAATACAGCACCTGCTAACGAAGATGTTAATACTTCATCTCCAAACAACAAGCAGTATGTTACCCCTGAAATTGAGATAATTAACAATGTGCAAGTAAACGAAGAGCCTGAAGTTGAACAAGAACAAATAATAGATGAAGAACCTCCAGTGCCTCCTGTTGATATAAATAAACCGGAAGAGCCGGAAAAACTTGACAATGTTGTTAAGTTTGATGATACTGTATTAAATCTTGCTGTGGATTTGTCGTATGGAATTTCTTTAACAAGGGCAAAAAACTGGTTAATTTATAGTCGTCACTTGTTGGATGTTAGCGCAAATATGCCAGAGGAAGAAGTACAAAAATTGCAAGAAGAAGTAAAACAGGCAGAAGATTTAGTTAAAAAACTAACTATTTGCGTGGCTGAAAAAGACGAGAATAAACGAAACGATGCCCGTCACGAAGTCTTGAGCGAAATTGGCGTATATGAGTATAATCTTGATTTTGCTGATGACGAGATTAGAAAAAATATTGTTGATAAAAACTATAAGCAAGAAGATGACCTTATGCTTGAAATTGCCAAAAAAGCCTATGAACAAGATGGCGCAATAGAGCAGTTCTATAAAGATGGAGTACTGCTATCTCCAAATCAAATAATACAGCTAATTTCTACTATTGACAATGAACTTGCGGATAAGTTTAAAGAGGTTAGAGGAGTAGGTACACAGATTATAGACCCTACACATGTAGAAGATAATTTTAAGTAATTAGCACGCGCAAACATAAATAATAAAAAAGGATATTGCAATATTTAAAAAATTGTAATATAATAAACTTAGATTTATTGTTAAGCGAGGTAATAATGGAACAAAATGCAAACATATATAAGTTTGAAATAATTGAGCAAATTATTTGCGCAAGAGAATTTACTACTAAAGAAGAAGTTGTGGAATTAGCGCAAAAAATGCGTGACATTGCAGTAAAAAATCCTGACTACTCTGATAGTGTTAAAACTGCCTTTAAAAATGCTTATAAAGAAATACGTGATGATTTAACTTTAAGCAACTTAAAGGAAATTAAAAAAATTATTGAAGAACAATAAAAAACGGCTTAATCAAGCCGTTTTTTTTGTTAAATATATTTATATTTTGTTATAAGCAATATTAATGCCGTTTTACATTAGTTTGTTTTTGCTAAAAAACACATTTTCTATTTTATCTGCTACTACGCTTGTAACATAGTCCATCCCTTTTTTGCAATAAACTCTTAGGTCAACATTTTCAGGTTGGGTAAATAAACTTTCTCTAATTCCCGCGGTGTACGAAATGCGCAGGTCGCTATCCACATTAACTTTGCAAATGTTGTGTTGAGTGCATGCGCGTTTTAGTAGTTCGGATGGAACACCGTTTGCGCCTTTTAATTTTGCACCATATTTCTCTGCTAATTCAACCATGTTTTGGGGTATGCTAGAAGCACCATGCAAAACAAGCGGAAAATTTGGCAAAAGTTGTTCAATTTCACTTAAAATATCAAAGCGCAGTTTTGCCTCGCCCTTAAACTTAACAGTGCCATGACTTGTTCCAATGGCAACTGCCAAACTATCCACACCTGTACGTCTAACAAATTCTTGTGCTTGTAGGGGATTTGTATAAACATGGCTTGCCCCCACAACATCCTCTTCTACACCTGCTAAAACACCCAGTTCGGCCTCAACAGTAACATTTTTTTTATGTGCATATTCCACGACTTTTTGGGTTAGTGCAATATTTTCCTCAAATGGCAAGTGTGATCCGTCAATCATAACATTAGTAAACCCGCAATCAATGGCATATTTACAATCTTCAAAGGTTTTTCCGTGGTCTAAATTGAGAACAACAGGGAGGTCATATTCCATGCTTTTAACCATAGCAACTAGCGTTTTTCCGCTCGTAAATTTAATTGCACCCGTGCTACATTGTAAAATAACTGGCGAATTTTTGCTATTTGCACCCTCTAAAATGCCTTTTAACACCTCAAAATCAATAAAATTAAACGCACCAATTGCGTAATTGTTTTTTAAAGCGTGCTTATATAGAGCTTTTGTATTTACTAATTTCATAACTCACCTCGTAAAAATATTTTATAATTTTTATATTCAAAATGCAAACAATAAAGTTAAATAAATTGCTTAAGTTGCTAAAAAAATATATAATTGTATCTAGAGGTAAAAATTTATGAAAAAATTTAACAAAGATATGACGCTTGGTGAAGCGCTTAAATTACACAAAAATGCAGATAAGGTGCTTATGGGATTTGGCATGCATTGTTTTAGTTGTCCGTTTAGCCAAATGGAAACACTAGAGCAAGCAAGTATGGTGCATGGCGTGGATGTGGAACTTATGCTAGAAAAGTTAAACGAGTTGTTAGCGCCAAAACCTACTAAAACCATTAAGGTTGCTAACAAAAACAAGAAGTAACAAACATACATTGTTAAGGTGACGAATGAAAAAATATAAATACATTTCGCCTGAAGAGAAGAAAGCGAAAGAAGAAAAAAAGTTAAAACAAAAAGCAAAGCAAAAGAGATTTGGCAAAATTGTTGGTTTTAGTTTGCTAGGTATTTTTGGTGTGGCAGTATTGGCAGTATTGGTAACATGGATAACGGGCGGATTTAGCACAAAACCTATTTACATAACAGCGCTTACTATTGAAGAAGGCACAGCTAGCGATAACTCTACCGATGGTATTTTTGTGCAGGGTAACGAGGTGCTTATTGTGGGTGATAAAAACTATACGACGCACATTTCCTACGAGCCTGAAGATTCAAATCAAACAATTCTTAAAGTAGAAATAAAAGAGGGTAGAGATGTTCTTAATAATTCACCAAAGACCGTGGTTGCGGGCCGACCTTTTACTTTGGAGTTTGCAAAAGACGAAGAAGGCAGACCAATTGGTGGAAAAGTGGAATTAGTGTTTACCGATAGTAGCGGCCTTGTTAAACAAACACTAAAACTTTTGGTGGATAGTCCACTTAAAGAGCTAACACTTTCGGGTAATGACTTAAATAAGATAGGAAACAAATATGCGCTTTCGGTAACCAAGTTAAATGGCACAAAAAGCAGTTTAAATTTAAGTGCAGAAAATAGCAATGAATATTACTGCCAAGCAGGTTTTGTAGAGTTTTCTAATTCATTTATAAATAACCTTTCGTTTAAAAAAACATACTATTACACATCAAACAGTCAACAGTTAAAGTTGGATAGTGTGTTAAATAACACCACTAGTGCAAATAAAACTTTTGAGTTTTATCCACTGGCTTCAGGCAATGATGTTTCGTTTACAACGTTTACTCACAAAACATTTATTATGCAAAACGCTTTTAAGGATGAGTGGATAGAAACAATTATGAACGGAAATATTGCTGACTACGATTTTAGTGAGTTTAACGCGTTCATTAACACCTATTATAGTTACATTGCTACAAATGAAGAGGCTGAACTTTTCTTTGCCGACAATACAAATCCGGATACAGGCTTAATTGAATTTGCTAATGATGATTTAGACACTTTGAAACAAAGTTTAAACTATATTTTTGTAATAAATAAGGCGGAATTTATTATTTCGGATATTGTGCTATCAAAAATTAATACAGAAAAGATTAATTTTGAGGCAAATATTTTTGACATTAAAAATTTTGATGTTAACACTATTTCAGTAGACGAGCAGGGTGAAAATGACAACTATTTTGGTTTGTCGTTACAATCAGAAACTAATTCTACTGAAGATAACGAAATTTTAAAAAGCCGTATGAAAGATGTGCTGATTGCACCATATGTGAATACAGATATTGACTATGGACTTTTGGGAGATAATGAAAAGAATAAAACAGTAAATACTAATGGGTTTGAATACTTTAAGTATCTTTATGTTAACAACATAACATATGTGTATGACGACACATGTATTAAAGTTAACAAATCTTTAAGTAACAATCAAACATTATGGAGTTTTGAGGCTTTGCGACCTGTTACATCCAATGTTGTTTTAATATCCTATTTGCAAACAATACTAAATAATGGTGATATTGAATATACATATGCTCAACCAATGGGTGTTAGGATTACATATACGCAATCATCAATTGCTTTTGACAACACATCTTACAAAATTGCACTAAATCACGACTTAACCAATGCAGATAGAAACAATATTATTTTAAACAGCGTAGATATTAATTTTAACGACCTAAACAAAGGTGAGTTGTTTAGTCAAATGGAATATAAACGTGTGTTGTGGTTTGTTCCAGCACTGGCAGGCATTGAAAATATTATATCACCCTTGGAAGAACATGAACTTTATAGCACGTATGATAATGCAGGTGTGCTAGAAATACAACGTAAAATTGTTTTGTGCGATATGGAAGGTGAGCGCATAAAATACAATGATGCAAATGAATTTTATTTGATTGGTGAGGGGAACAGTTTAACAATCTCACCAAAATATGCTTCTAATAACAATATTCCGCTTTTTGCAATGGTTATGCAAACAAGTTTGTCTGAAGGCTTGGGTGATGTTGTAAGTAAAAGTATTGCTAGTGTAGATAACCCAAATGTTTTTGAAAATGCATACTGCGTTGTTACATATACCAACACTCCAGCGCAAATTAGCGTGACTAAATACTTGGACACTTTGTATGTATATGTTAAACAAAGTGGCACATTTATGCTTGCAAATTCTGCTGATGCAAATATAACATTTGCTCCGGGTGAATCGGGAGAGTTTTATATTTCGTCTATACCTTTAAATGAAAACGGAACGCCTGTTACTGAAAATGCAAATGAAACACAAGCCAACCTTATTGCACTTAATAACTATCTAACAAATTTTGGCAAGGCGTGCGTTTCTATTACTGAACAAGATTACAGGCTTAACGAGGTGTTCCAAGCACAAAGCAGTGAACTAAAATCGGGCGAAAATTACATTACTTATAGCTTTACAATAAACACCCAACAGGCAGATGGAAGCTTTAACTTAAATGTGCAATTGTTTGAGGCGGGCACTAGTGAAAAACCTTATGTTGCAGATACTAGCGCGCGTGTAACTGTTAAAATTAATATTGTACAACCATAATTACATGGAAAAGAAGATTTGACAAATTGTAAAACTTATTTAAAATTGTTTGGTTTTTAAGGAAATTTTGCTATACTAAGAGTAATAAAAATACAGTAATGTTTGTTTTATGGCTAACTTATTAAATAAATGTTTGGAGGTCTTGTATGAATACTTTAAGTAAAAATGGTTTTGACTTAATTAAAATAGCCGGAACAAAAGTAAAAGGCAAATTTGCAAAAGCATTTCTTGGAACATTAGTTACTTTTGCACCATTAATAGCACTTTGTTTTATTCCATATGCTGGATGGGCTATTAGTGTGTTCTTGTTTGGTGTTATGGAAACAGGTTACATTCGTTTTATGAGGGGAGTTCTTAATGGCGAAAACCCAAGCTTGGCGCTTATTTACAGCGAGGTTAAAACGGGTTGGTTAGAAACCTTTTTAGGCGTCAGCATGATTGTTATGTTCTTATTAGGAACGGTGCTTTTAATTGTTCCAGGCGTAATACTTATTTGCTACTATTCAATGTCCTTGTTTATGGCAGAAAAGTATAAGGCAAAAACAATTGGCGAGGCATTGTACTTAAGCCAAAGCAAAATGAGCGGCAATGTTACAGCATTATTATCCTACAAAAGCATTTTCTGGCTAGCATATTTAATATTGATTGTTGCAGGTGTTCTTGGTGGATGGGGAGTTGTTGCATTGTTTGCTAAAACCCCTGTAGTAGCTGTTTTAGTGGGTGTAGTAGGTGTTTTAGTATTTATGATTTTGTTTGCAGTTATAACTGTGTATTATCATAGCAGTAACGCAACTTTCTTTGAAGAAATTTTAACAATTGATGAACAAAAGAAAGCAAAAAGAGCAAATAAAACTCAAAACGCTAGTGCTTCTGAAGTTAAGGAAAATCCTGTTAGTGAAGCACCAAAAACTGAAAAGAAGCCAACAGAAACTAAACGCAATACAAAAAAGAAATAGTTTTTTAATTACAATTTATGAGCATGCAGTTTTGCATGCTTTTTTTATTTTGATTGCATATTTTTTTCGTAAATTTAAATAATAAAATTAATACGGAGAAAATAATGAAGAATACTGGAATTGTAAGAAGAATTGATGATTTAGGACGAGTGGTTATTCCCAAAGAAATCCGCCGAAGCATGTTTATAAAAGAGGGTACACCGCTTGAAATACATATTACTGATGAAGGGGATATTTTACTAAGGAAACATAATGTTATTAACACTGTTGCAGATATTGCGCAGGTTTTTTGTGAGGTTGTGTTTTCATGCTTGCACTTTCCAACACTTATAACCGATTGCAATAAAATTGTTGCGTGTGAGGGGACATCTAAAAAGGCATACTTAAACAAGCAGTTAAGCCCAGAGGTTAAAAACATCATTTTAGAAAGCCAAAATTATACGGCGAGTACATCAAATAAAACCACTTTGTACCCTGTGGTAGAGGGGGAGGAAATTAAGTTTACTTCGCAAATAATAATCCCTATAATTTACGACGGCGTTTGCGAGGGTACAATCGTGCTATTGTGTTTTGATAAAAATTCTACATATTCTAATATAGATGTTAAAGTTTTACAAGCTTTAAGCTGTATTATGAGCAAACTGTTGGATTAATATGAAAAAACAATCGTTTATTATTGGTGCTTTAATTTTAACAGTAGGCGGGGTTATTGCCAAAGTTATTGGTGCATTCTATAAAATACCACTTACCAATATATTGGGTAGTAATGGCATGGGGCTTTACTACTTAATTTTTCCTATATATTCACTACTTTTTGTTTTTAGCAGTAGCGGAATTTCACTGGCTTTAAGCAAGTGCGTTGCGGGACAGCGTTTGGGCAAAAACAAGCGAAATGAAAGCATGTATTTTAAATGTGCACTTGTTTTAAGTTTTGGCTTAAGTACTTTTTTTATGCTAATCTTAATGCTTTTTAGCAAACAAATATCATTTGCACAAGGGAACATAAATGCATATATTGGATACGTTGCAATTGCACCAGCGCTTGTTTGCGCAACAGTAATTTCCGTAATAAAGGGATATTTTCAGGGTATTGAAAATATGATTCCATCTTCAATTGCACAAATTTTTGAACAAATTGTAAAGCTGGCTTTGGGTTTGTATTTCTCAACAAAATATATTTATATGGGTGTACAGTATGGCGTTTTGGGTGCTATACTGGGCGTTACAATAAGCGAGGCAATCACCCTTGTTATAATGTCATTTAACTACATCTGGTACAAGCATAAAGAGGATTATAAGTTTTTTGTATTAGACGCAACAAACGAAAAAATTGTTAGGGTAGAGTTTAAAACTAAACTTTCAACAAAAAATGTTTACAAAAAAACAAAGATAAAACGCAGAAAAAGACCTACTCAAAAACTAAAAATTATGCATTTTTTTAAGGATAATAACTACCTTTCTAAAGGTCAGGCTTTTGCCAATTTGATTAAATGTTCGTTGCCTGTATCGCTTTCGTCAATAATATTGCCCTTGACCTCGCTTATTGATAGTTTTATGGTTATTAATTTGCTTGTTGCGGGAGGTTTTTCTACCACAACAGCAACAAGTTTATATGGAATTTCAAACGGTGTAGTGGCATCACTAATTTCGTTACCAGTAATAGTAACAACCGCACTATCTACTGCTATTGTTCCCAATTTAAGTGGGTTAATAGTGCACAAAAGCAAACAAGAGGTGGCAGAGCGAGGAAGTTTTTATATAAAATTAACATGGATGCTAATTTTGCCAATGGTGCTTGTTTTTGCAATTCTATCAAAGGATATTATAGGATTTTTGTATAGCAACGGTTTAAGCAACCGCGTACTAGACGAAATGGGTTTTGCGATTAAACTTTTGTTAATTAGTAATGTAAGTATAATTTATAACTGCTTTTTAAGTACATTTATTTCCATTTTAAATGCAACAAATAAGCCTTATGTGCCTTTCTTTGTGTTAACGGGTGGATGTATTTTACGAACAATATTATGTTTTTTTCTTGTAAAAATTCCACAAATAAATGTGTTTGGAATTGTAATCAGCAACACAGTTTTTTTAGTATTTTCGTGTATCGTATGCTGTGTAATTGTTAAACGAACGCTAAATTTTAACTTTCAAATAGACCGCGGATTTATTCGTCCTCTTTTATGTGCAATATTTACGGCTGGCGCTATGTATGGAGTAAAAATGCTGGTAAGGCCGTTTGTAAAAAATTGGGTATGCATAGCAATAACGGGCCTTGTTTGTTTGGTTGTGTATCTTTTGCTAATATTTTTATTAAAATGCTTTACAAAATACGAACTAAAGTTTTTGCCTAATAAAAAATTGTTTAAAAAACGTAAAGAAAATGTATAAATTGGATATTTAGGATAATAATCATAAAAATCAATTTTAAAAGGAGTTTTTATGAATAAAGCAGAATTAGTAAAACAGGTTAGTAGTGTTTGCAAACTTACTCAAAAAGAGTGCCACAATTGTTTAACAGCATTAACTACAATAATTGAGCAGTCGCTTAAAAAAGGAGATAGCATTAACCTTGTAGGATTTGGAAAGTTTGATGTGCGTAAACGCAGTAAGCGCATGTCTTATAACCCACACACCAAAAAGAAAGTAATGATTTCGTCTAAAAAAGTACCATACTTTAAACCTGGCAAAAATTTAAAACAAGCAATATCTCTATAATTGTACTAAAAATCTACAAAATTTGAAAAAAATAAATAATTTAAAAAACGGGTAAATTTACTTGGAATTTTAGCGTTTTTTTGCTATAATATGGCTATAAACTAAAAGGAGATATTTAAAATGATTAATAAATCGGATTTAGTAAAAGTTGTTGCAGAAAATCTTGAACTTACTCAAAAAGATGTTAATGCTGTTGTTGATGAGGTAATTGTTGCTGTTACAAATGCTTTAGCTAAAGGTCAAGAAGTAGCTATTTCTGGACTTGGAAAATTTGTTGTAAGAAAACGCGCTGCTCGTCAAAGTGTTAATCCAAGAACTAAGGAAATTGTTAATGTTCCTGCAAGCAAAGCACCTGTATTTAGGGCTGGAAAAGCTTTAAAAGATGCTGTTAACAAATAGTAATTATTTAAAATAAAAAAATCACGATTTGCCTCGTGATTTTTTTTGCTATAATAAACAAAATAAATATTTTTTTTATAAACGCTTTAAAAATTAAAAATATGTGCTAATATATTAACATGAGAATAGGAAATATTAAACTAAAAAACAACTTAATACTAGCGCCCATGGCTGGAATAACTGATGTGGGCTTTAGAACGCTTTGTGTAAGGTGTGGGGCGGATTATGGAGTAACCGAAATGGTTAGCGCAAAGGCTATGGCGTATAACAACCAAAAGACTTTTGAACTTTTACATACCATGCCCGACGAGCACATTAAGGTTGTTCAAATTTTTGGAAGTGAGCCCGATATTATGGCACAGGCATGTAAAAGTGATGCACTAAAAAAATTTGATATTATTGACATTAATATGGGTTGTCCTGCACCAAAAATTTACAATAACGGAGAGGGTAGTGCACTTTTAAAAAACATTGAACTTGCAGAAAGCATTATTCGCGCCTGTGTTTCTGCAACAGATAAGCCAATTACTGTTAAATTTCGATTGGGCGTAGATGACAATCATATTGTGGGAGTGCAATTTGCCCAAATGTGTGAAAGAGCAGGTGCAAAAGCAATAACTGTGCATGGCAGAACCACCAAACAAATGTATTCTGGTCAGGTTAATCTTGAAGTAATTAAACAAATTAAGCAAAGTGTTAACATACCTGTAATTGCAAATGGGGATGTTGTGGACGTGCAGTCATACAAGCATATTTTGGAATATACCCACTGTGATGCAGTTATGATTGGCAGAGGTAGTTTTGGAAATCCTGCTATTTTCAGCGAACTTTTAGGGAAAAGTTGTAACCTAACTAAACTGGACTTCATTAAACAACACATTAAAATTTTGCAACAATTTTACCCAAACGAATTTATAGTTAAACATATGCGCAAACATATTTTGTATTACTTAAAGGGCGTTAAAAATGCAAACAATATTAAGGTTAAGATATGTATGCTGGATAGTTTGGACGAAGTTTTGGCCGAACTTGAAAAGGTGTTATAAATATTATAGTGATTAAGATTTATTAATCACTTTTTTATTTTTTTGTCAAAAATGTTACAATTTTAAGGAAATTTGTATAATTTTTTTATAATGTTTGCTAAAACTAAAGAATATATATATAATAATATTAATGAAAAATGTGATTACTTTTTAAAAATATTAAGCAAGAATTAATTAAATTTTTAGGAGTTTTTATATGGAAAAAATAACGCTAAAAGATATAGATTTTTATGGCAAAGCAGTACTACTTCGTGTGGATTTTAATGTTCCTATTAGCGATAAAACCATTAAGGATGACAACCGCATTATAGAGGCATTGCCAACCATTAAATACATACTTGAAAAAGGTGGAAAACTTATTTTAATGAGTCATCTTGGACGTCCAGATGGAAAGTTTGACCGTAAATACACTTTAAGACCGGTGTACAATCGCCTTAAGGAATTGTTGCCAGATACAAGGGTAATTTTTTCTAAAGATGTTGTGGGCGAGGATAGTGTTAAAAAGTCGCAAGCACTTAATATTGGCGATGTGCTTTTGTTAGAAAACTTGCGATTTGAGGCGGGTGAGGAGGCCAACGACCCAGAGTTTTGCAAAAAACTTGCCTCACTTGCAGAAGTTTATATTAATGACGCCTTTGGAACAGCTCATCGCAAACACGCTAGCACATATGGCGTAGCAAAGATTTTGCCAAGTGGCATGGGGTTTTTAATTGAAAAAGAGCTAAAAGCAATTTGTGGCGCAATAGAAAATCCTAAACATCCTTTTGTTGTTGTTTTGGGCGGTGCAAAAATTAGCGACAAAATTGGCATAGTAAGTCATTTGTTGGATATTGCGGATACCATTTTAATTGGTGGCGGAATGGCTTATACTTTTTTAAAGGCGATGGGACATGAGATAGGTGAGTCACTTTTGGAAGAGGAAAAAATTGATTTTGCAAAGGAAGTTCTTAAAACTGCAGAGCATAAAGGCGTTAATATTGTACTTCCTGTAGACCATATCGTGGGTAAAAATAGTAACGATACTTTTGGAAAGGTTATTAACGATATAGATGTTCCTGCGGGCTACATGGGCTTGGATATTGGTCCTAAAACCGCCAAGATATTTTATAAAACAATCAAGCGCGCAAAAACAGTACTTTGGAATGGCCCAGTAGGATTTTTCGATGAGAAAAATGAGGCATATAACAATGGCACGCTTACTGTTGCTAAAGCAATGGCAAAGTGTAAGGGCACAACAATTGTTGGCGGAGGAGATACTGGTGAGGCCATGTTAAAAAGTGGCTATGCCAAAAAGATAACTCACATCTCAACAGGTGGTGGAGCAAGCCTAAAACTTTTTGAGGGCAAAATTTTACCTGGTGTGGATATTATTCAAAATAAATAATTGGGGGATATATGAAATATTTAATTGGCAACCTTAAAATGAATGGCGCTTTAAGTGAGTTTAAGCCCTATTTAAAAGGGGTTGATAAATTAGCAAAAAGCAGTTCTAATTTTGTTGGCTTAGCACTTCCTTATCCTTATTTGTTTTTAGCAGAAAAGCACTTAAAACATGTTAGATACGGTGCACAAAATTGCCATCATAAAAGCAAGGGTGCTTTTACGGGCGAGGTTAGCATTAACATGTTAAAAGACTTTGACTGCAATTTGTGCCTTGTGGGGCATAGTGAAAGGCGCAATTATAATAGTGAAAGTAATGCGGATGTAAACAACAAGCTTTCTGCCCTTTTGGAAAGTAATATTACGCCAATATTGTGCTTTGGCGAAACGCTGGAACAAAGAAAAAATGGAAAAACTAAATATATTGTAAAGGAACAAATTAAAAGTGCTTTAGATGGGGTTAACAACCTTACAAAAGTTATTTATGCGTATGAGCCCGTATGGGCAATAGGAACGGGTGTTACCCCTACGCTAAAAGAGATTTCTTCTATGGCGACTTATGTTAAAAATTTGTTGGAAAAACTAGGCGCAAATAGGGATAGCATAGTACTACTTTATGGTGGTTCGATAAACGAAAATAATGCGCGTGAAATATTGGCATTGAAGGATGTTGATGGCGGGCTGATAGGTGGGGCATGCTTAAATGTTAACACCTTTTCAAAAATAATAGCTTGTAGCAATTAAAAGGAAGCATATGAATAAATTTGTTGGGTTAATTATCCTAGACGGTTTTGGCTTAAGGGATGAAACATATGGAAACGCCGTTAAACTGGCTAATCCTGTTAATTTTAATAAATATTTTAACTTGTACCCCAGCACAGAACTTGAGGCGAGCGGACGGGCTGTTGGCTTGCCCGATGGCCAAATGGGAAACAGTGAAGTTGGACACTTGCATATTGGCAGTGGCAGGGTTGTTTTTCAAAGCCTGCAACGCATTAATAACAGCATTAGCACAGGGGAATTTTTTCACAATCCCGCATTTTGCAAAGCTATGGAGCATGCAAAAGAAAATAACGGTACTTTGCATCTTATGGGATTGTTAAGTGACGCAGGCGTTCATAGTAACATAAACCACCTTTTTGCTTTGCTTAAAATGGCACAAAATAACGGTGTTAAAAATGTGGCAATACATGCATTTTTAGATGGCAGAGATACTGCGGTGGATAGTGGTGTTAAGTATCTGCAAAGCCTGCTGGCTGAGTTAAGCAAATATAATGATTATAAACTTGCTAGCATTACAGGTAGGTTTTACGCCATGGATAGAGAGCAAAATTATAACTACACACAAATTGCTTATAATGCCATTGTAAACGGAATAGGAAAGTATTCTAACGACCCACTTTCTGCCGTTAAAGAAAGCTATAGGTTGGGTGAAACGGACGAATTTATTAAACCGATTATAGTGACTGAAAATGGAAAGCCTGTTGCTTGTATTAACGATGGTGATGCTATTATACACTTTAACTTTAGGGAAGATAGAGGACGCCAACTAACTGCGAGCCTGGTGGAGAACTTTGACCGTTTTGAGGTTAGAAAGTTTAAAAATGTTTGTATGTGCACTTTTACAAGTTATGATGAAAAGTTTATAAAACCGCTTGTAGCTTTTAAAAAGGACGACTTGCGAGTTAACTTATCTTCGGTTATAAGTAAAAACGGACTAAATCAGCTTAAAATAGCCGAAACAACTAAGTACGCTCATGTAACATATTTTTTAAATGGCGGAAATGAAACACCTTATAAAAATGAAAAGCGTGTGTTAATAGAAACCATAAAGAATACTCCGTTTGAAAAGGTTCCGCAAATGCGTGCTAAAGAAATAACTGATTGCGCTGTGGCAGAGATATTAAGTAAAAAGTATACTTTTATGGCGCTGAACTATTCAAATCCTGATATGGTGGGGCACACAGGTGACCTATCTGCAACAATCTCCGCAATAAAAGAGGTTGATATCCAATTAAAAAGGCTTGTGGACGCTATTTTAAGAATAGGTGGTGTGGCGGTTGTGATTGCGGACCACGGAAATGCAGAAATGATGTTGGATAGCAACGGAAACAAAGTGACAAGTCACACAACAAACAAAGTGCCTTTTGTTTTAATTAGTGAGCCCAAACTTAATGTGCAGTTAAAACAAGATGGTTCGTTAGTAAACATTGCGCCAACAATATTACAGTTGTTAAATATTAGCCAACCTTCAGAATTTACGGCGTCATCCATGATAATAAATTAAAACCATTATTCGTTAATGGTTTTTTATTTGCACACATTTACATATATTAAAAGATTGACTTTCATTACTTTTTATTGTAAAATATAATTAATAAAAGGCGGTTTATTATGTTAAAAGCAATGTGGAATAACTTTTATATAACGGTTGTAAGAAATGTTGACCCTGTTTTAAGGGGTGGCATTGTGTTTGTATTATTTTTGGGAGCTGTTCTATGTTTGCTAGCAGCAATCAAAGGCGGAAAAGAGGGCAAGCCTATTAAAAACTGGTTTATGTTTTGGGTTTGTATATTTTTAACAGTTATGGGTGTTGCGTATAGCATTATGCTAATTATGTTATAAAATACTATGGAAAAATAAAAATTTTAGACTGATTATATCCTTATAAATTTAGATTATATAAACAGCAATTAGGTGGCGGAAAAAAATCGCCACCTTTTATTGTCGTTATAAAGATGATTTGATTATTGTAAATTCAATAAAATTTCTTTTAAAAAAGTGTTGACAAGAGTAGATTTATAAAGTAAAATAGTGTTGCTGTAATATGGGGTGATGTGTAAGGTTACCATTTCAAACGCCAAAATGAAGTGGATAATTTACGCGGACTATAGTTTATACATTGATTATAAACAACTAATGCTTTGCATATTTTTTTTGAGTTACAGCGCGAAACACACGGTCAAGTGTTTTTTTAAATAAGTTATGCAAAATATAGGGCATTTAGGTAAATTAATTAAACGGAGGAAAATTAATGGCAACACAAAAAATTAGAGTTAAGTTACAGGCTTACGACCACAATCTAATTGACCAAGCAAGCAAAAGAATTGTTGATACTGCTTTAAAGTTTGGTGCTAAAATAAGTGGTCCAATTCCTCTTCCTACAGATAAGGAAGTGGTAACAATTATTCGTGCTCCTCATAAATACAAGGATTCACGAGAACAATTTGAAATGAAAACACACAAAAGGCTTATTGACATTTATAGCCCATCTGCAAAGGCGGTTGACGCGCTTATGCGTTTAGACCTTCCTGCTGGTGTGGATATAAATATTAAACTATAACAGGAGGAGTAGTTGATTATGAAAAAGGCAATATTAGGCAAAAAACTTGGTATGACTCAAATCTTTTCTGACAATGGTCTAGTGGTTCCTGTTACAGTTGTTGAAGCAGGTCCTTGCTATGTTACACAAGTTAAAACCCAAAACATTGATGGCTATAATGCAGTTCAAGTTGCTTATAGTGATGTTAAGGAAAAGAATGTTAACAAAGCACAGCTTGGCGCATTCAAAAAAGCAGAAGTTGCACCAAAAAGGTTCGTTAAAGAATTTAAGTTAGAAGGCGAATACAAACTAGGTGATGTTATCAACTGTGATATCTTTGCAGAAGGCGATAATGTTGATGTAACTGGCAGAACTAAAGGTCGCGGCTATACCGGCACTATTAAAAGATGGAATTTCCATCGTCACAGAATGAGTCATGGTAATGGCCCAGTTCACAGAAAACAAGGCTCAATTGGTGCTAGTACATTTGCTGGTAAGGTATTTAAAGGCAAAAAGATGTCTGGTAGATATGGTAATGAACAAGTTACTGTTCAAAACCTAAAAGTTGTTAAGGTTGATCTTGACCGCAATGTAATGCTTATTAAAGGTGCAATCCCTGGCCCTAAAGGCGCTTTGATTGCAATTAAAGAAAGCGTTAAGGTTACAAAATAAGGAAGGAGTTAGAGTATAATGGCAAGCGTAAAAGTTTTAAACATGAAAGGCGAAGAATGTGGCACTTTAAAACTAAAAGATGAAGTTTTTAAGCAAGAATATAACGAAGCTCTTATTCATCAGGTAATAGTTGCATACTTGGCCAACCAAAGACAAGGTACTAAAAGCACTCTTACTCGTTCTGAAGTAAGAGGCCATGCTAAAAAACCTTGGCGTCAAAAGGGAACTGGTAGAGCAAGACAAGGTTCTACTAAAGGCCCACAATGGAGGGGTGGTGGTATTGTATTTGCACCAAAACCACGCGATTTCTCTAAAAAAGTTAATAAAGAAGCAAAAAGAGTTGCTTTCAAAAGTGCAATTAGCACTAAATTAGCAGATAAAGATATTATCGTTTTGGATAATTTGACCATTAACGAAGGAAAAACTAAAGAACTTGTAAGTGTTCTTGAAAGCCTTAAGTTAAACAGAACTGTTCTATTTGTTACTAAAGGTAACGACGAAATGGTTCTTCGTGCATGTGCCAACATCGCTAATGCAGATGTTACTACTGCAAGTCAACTTAATGTTTACGACATTGTTGTTAGCAACAAACTAGTTATCACTTCGGAAGCAATCAAATCTATTGAGGAGGCTTATAAAGGATAATGAAAGAATTTGATGTAATTATTAAGCCACTTTTAAGTGAAAAAAGTTATGCAGATATTGCAAACAAAAAATACACATTTATTGTTAGACCAGATGCAAACAAAACTGAAATTAAAAAGGCAGTTGAAAAAGTATTTGGTGTTAAAGTTCAAAATGTTAACACCGCAAATGTTAACGGAAAATTAAAAAGACAAGGCAAAACTCAAGGCTATACTTCAGATTACAAAAAAGCATTTGTTACTTTAACTAAAGATAGCAAAGCCATCGAGTTTTTCGAAAGTTTGTCGTAAGGTAAAAGGAGGAAAACGAAATGGCAATTAAAACATATAAACCTACTTCTCCGGCTCGTAGATTTTACACCACACCTTCTTATGATGAAATTACTAAAAAGACCCCAGAAAAGTCTTTGTTAAGTGAAATCAAAAAGACGGGTGGTAGAAATAATAACGGAAGAATAACTGTTAGACATATTGGTGGTGGCAACCGCGTTAAGTACAGAATTATTGATTTTAAACGCAATAAGGATGGAATTCCTGCTAAAGTTGCTGGCATTGAGTATGATCCAAATCGTTCAGCTTACATCGCTCTTCTTCACTATGCTGATGGTGAAAAGAGATACATTCTTGCTCCTAAAGGTTTGAATGTTGGCGATGTACTTATGAGTGGTAGCAATGCGGAAATTAAAGTTGGTAACAACTTACCTTTAAAAGATATGCCAGTTGGTGCTGTTATTCATAACATTGAATTGCAACCAGGCAAGGGCGGACAAATGGTTCGTTCAGCTGGTAACGAAGCACGCTTAATGGCTAAAGAAGGCAAATATGCTACAATCAAGCTTCCTTCTGGAGAAATGAGAATGGTTCTTGCTACTTGCCGTGCAACACTTGGTCAAGTGGGCAACCTAGAACACGAAATTGTTTCTTTAGGTAAAGCAGGAAGAAAAAGACATATGGGAGTTCGCCCAACCGTTCGTGGTTCGGTTATGAACCCAGTAGATCACCCACATGGTGGTGGTGAAGGTAAAAGCCCAATTGGTAGAAAATCTCCACTTACTCCTTGGGGTAAGCCTGCTCTTGGTAAAAAGACTAGAAATAATAAAAAACAAAGCACAAAGCTTATTATTAAGCGTGGTAAGAAATAGGAGAGTGCGTTATGAGTAGAAGTTTAAAGAAAAAACCTTATGTTGAGCAAAGACTACTTAACAGGGTTATTAAGATGAACGAAGAAAATAAAAAGCAAGTTGTTAAAACTTGGAGTCGTTCTTCTACAATATATCCTGAATTTGTTGGTCATACAATTGCTGTTCATAATGGTATGAAACATATACCTGTATATTGTACTGTAGATATGATAGGTCATAAACTTGGTGAATTTGCACCAACAAGAACTTATAGAGGCCACGCCGCTGATAAGAAAACAAAAGGCAAGTAAAATAGGAGGAAGAAATGGCTAAAAGAATGAAAGAAAAAAGCGCTAAAAGGCTTGAAAATAAAGACACTCGTCCTTCTGCTACTGCAAAATATGTAAGAATGGGTTCTTCTAAAGCAAAGCGTGTGTTAGACATTATTAAAGGTAAAGCATACGCAGAGGCTTGTGCTATTTGTGATATTACTCCAAGCACCTCTGCTATGGCTGTTAAAAAAGTTTTGGTTTCTGCTGCTGCCAATGCCGAGAACAATAAGGGGCTTAATAAAGACGACTTATTTGTTGCAGAAGCTTATGCAAACCAAGGTCCATCATTTAAACGCGTTGCCTTCAGAGGCCGTGGTGGTGTGGACACAATTATAAAAAGAACTTGTCACATAACCATTGTGTTAGATGTGATGAATAAATAAAGGAGACTAATAATTTAGTATGGGACAAAAAGTTAATCCACACGGTTTAAGAGTTGGTGTTAATAAAGAATGGAGTTCTTCTTGGATTGCTAATAAAAAAGAATATTCTAACTTATTAGTCGAAGATAATAAAATCCGTACATTTATTAACAAAAAACACGCAGCAAACAGCATTTCAAAAGTTGAAATTGCAAGAACTAGCAACCGTGTTATAGTTGATATTTATACTTCAAAACCAGGCGTTTTAATTGGTGTTAAGGGTGCTGGTGTAGAAGAACTTAAAAAAGACATTACAAAACTTTGTGAAAACAAAAATGTAAATGTGAACATTAAAGAAGTAAACAAACCAGACCTTGACGCAGAAGTTGTTGCTCAAAGTATTGCACAACAACTAGAAAAGCGTATGAGCTTTAGACGCGCAATGAAACAAGCTATGCAGCGTGTTATGCGTTCTGGCGCTAAAGGATGCAAAATAATGGTTAGTGGCAGACTTGATGGCGCAGAAATTGCAAGAAGCGAGCACTATCAAGAAGGTCGTTTGCCTTTACAAACTTTGCGTTCGGACATTGATTATGCACTATGCGAAGCACACACCACATTTGGTGTTTTAGGTGTTAAAGTTTGGATTTGCAAAGGCGAAATCTTAAACAAAAAAACATCTCAAACTTCTGAACAAGGAGGTAACGAGTAATATGTTAATGCCTAAAAGAGTAAAAAGAAGAAAACAATTTAGAGGTCGTATGACAGGCAAAGCCACTAAAGGTAATGTTTTGGCATATGGTGATTATGGTTTGGTTGCAACAGAACCATGTTGGTTAACTGCAAACCAAATTGAAGCAGCCAGGATTGCTATTAACCGTTACACTAAAAGAGGTGGTAAAGTTTGGATAAATGTATTCCCTCACAAACCAGTAACTAAAAAACCTGCTGGAACTCGTATGGGTAAAGGTAAAGGTAGCCCAGAGTTTTGGGTTGCTGTTGTTAAACCAGGCAGAGTTTTGTTTGAGTTATCTGGTGTTAACGAAGAAGTTGCAAGAGAAGCTATGAGACTTGCTAGTCACAAACTTCCTTGTAAATCTAAATTCATTATGAAAGAAAACGAAACTAACGAAGGTGGTAACGAATAATGAAAGCAGTTGAATTAAGAGAAATGACCAACGAAGAACTTAATGCAAAGTTAAAATCTTTAAAACAAGAATTATTTAACCTTCGTTTTGCAAATGCAACTGGGCAACTTACAAACCCAATGCAATTAAATGCTTGCAAAAAAGATATTGCAAGAATTAAAACAATACTTACAGAGCGTGAACTAAATAAAAAGGTTAATGCGTAAAAAGGGGATAAGTGATGGAAGATATTAAAGTTTTAGAAAGAAATAACCGCCATGAATATATGGGTACAGTTATTAGTGACAAAATGGATAAAACCATTACTGTTGCCGTTGTTTACAACAAGCGTCACCCTTTGTATGGCAAGGTTTACAAAATAACCAAAAAAGTTAAGGCTCACGATGAAAACAATGAATGCAAAATTGGTGATGTAGTTGAAATTATGGCAACTCGTCCACTAAGCAAAGACAAACATTATCGTTTGGTAAAAATAATCGAGAGAGCAAAATAAGGAGTAAGGATTTATGGTACAACCTCAAACAATATTAAAAGTTGCCGATAATAGCGGTGCTAAAAAGATTATGTGTATTAGAATATTGGGTGGCTCTTTTAGAAGAAGTGGTAATATTGGTGATATTATCGTTGCTTCCGTTAAATCTGCTACTCCAGGTGGCGCTGTTAAAAAGGGTGATGTTGTTAAAGCCGTTATTGTTAGAACTAGCAAGGGCGTTCAGCGTCCAGATGGCTCAAGCATTAGATTTGATGACAACGCTGCAGTTATAATTGATAACCAAAAACAACCTAAAGGTACTCGTATTTTCGGACCTATCGCAAGAGAATTAAGAGATAAAGGCTTCATGAAAATTATCTCTCTTGCACCAGAAGTGTTATAAAGGAGGAATAAAGAATGACACTAAATGTTAAAAAAGGCGATAATGTTGTTGTTATTGCCGGAAAAGACAAAGGCAAAACTGGCAAAGTGTTAACCGCTATTCCATCTGATAACGCAGTGGTTGTTAGTGGTGTTAACATTGTTGCAAAACACCAAAAGCCTAAAAGTGCACAAGATAAAGGCGGAATTTTGAAACGTGAAAACAAAATTGATGTTAGTAATGTTCAGATTATTTGCCCAGTTTGCAACAAGGCTACAAGAGTTGCACACGCAAGTGAAGGCGATAAAAAGTATCGTCAATGTAAAAAATGTGGCGCTTCTTTAGATAAGGCAGTTGCTACTAAAAAAGAAGTTAAAAAAGAAGTTAAAACTACTAAAAAAGTAGAAAAAGCTGTTGAAAAGCAAGCAGAAAAAACTACAAAAACTGCTTCTAAAGCAACAAAATCAACTTCAAGCAAAAAAACTACTACAAAAAGTAAGGCAGAATAGGAGGAGTAAGTGATGGAACAAAATAGATTACAAGAACAATATAAAAAGTCAGTTATTCCTGCTTTAATTAAAGAATTTGGATACAAAAATCCAATGGAATGTCCTAAAATTGAAAAAATCATAATTAATCGTGGTCTTGGTGATGTTAAAGATAATTCTCAAGCATTTAACAAGGCTGTAGATGAGATTGCTCAAATAAGCGGACAAAAACCTGTTGTTACAATTGCAAAAAAATCTATTGCAAACTTTAAAGTAAGAGCAGGCATGAAAGTTGGTGCAAAGGTTACCTTAAGAGGAACTCATATGTACGAATTTTTGGATAAAGTTATATCTATTGCTTTACCTCGTGTAAGAGATTTCCAAGGCGTTTCTGCTAAAGCATTTGATGGCAAAGGAAACTATGCTTTAGGCTTAACAGAACAACTTGTATTCCCTGAAATAAGTTACGAAAAAATTGATAAAATTCGTGGTTTAGATATCGTTATTGTAACTTCTGCTAAAACTGATAAGGAAGCCAAGAGATTACTAGAGCTTCTTGGCATGCCTTTCAAAAAGTAGGAGGTTAGGAGATAAATATGGCAAGAAAAGCATTATTAGAAAAACAACAAAAAACTCAAAAGTTTTCTACCCGTGAATATTCTCGTTGCAAACTTTGCGGTCGTCCACACTCTGTTTTAAGAAAGTATGGAATTTGCAGAATTTGCTTTAGAGAATTAGCTTACAAAGGCGAAATTCCCGGCGTTAAGAAGGCGAGTTGGTAAAGGAGGAAAAGAGAAATATGATGGTTAATGACCCTATTGCAGATTTGCTTACAAGAATGCGCAATGCTTTGCAAGCAAAACATAAAAGTGTATCTATTCCTACTTCCAAAATGAAATTAGCGATTGTTGAATTGCTTGTACAAGAAGGTTATATTGCTTCTTATAAAGTTGAAGGCGAAGGAATTACATCTAATATCGTTATCGAATTTAAATTCGGTCCTAACAACGAAAGAGTTATTCAAGGCTTAAAAAGAATATCTAAACCAGGCTTGAGAATTTACGCTAGTGCGCAAGACCTTCCAAAAGTTCTAAATGGTTTAGGAATTGCGTTAATTTCTACAAGTAAAGGATTAATGACAGATAGGCAGGCACGTGCTAACAATATTGGCGGTGAAGTGCTAGCGTATGTGTGGTAGGAGGAAGTAATGAGTAGAGTAGGCAAAAATCCAATCACAATACCTAGTGGCGTTTCTGTTAATGTAAACAATAATGTTGTTGAAGTTAATGGTCCATTGGGAAAATTATCCAGAGAAATCCATCCTAAAATTGATGTGGTTATTGAAGGAAACGATGTTAAAGTTTTAAACAAAACTAACGACAAAGAATTAAAGAAATTTCACGGCCTTTATCGCCAACTAATTAACAATATGGTTATTGGTGTATCTAAAGGTTATGAAAAACAATTAACAATAAATGGCGTAGGTTACAAAATTACTCAAAAGGGTAACGATTTGGTATTAAATATTGGTTTATCTCACCCAGTAGATGTTATTGCAGAAGAAGGTATTAAACTTTCTTGTGATAAAAACATCATTACTGTTAAAGGTATTGATAAAGAGAAGGTTGGTCAATTTGCTAGCCGTGTAAGAGATATTAAACCAGTTGAACCATATCATGCTTATGGTATTTATTATACAGACGAAGTTGTATTCAGAAAAGAAAGAAAAACAGGTAAAAAATAGGAGGGTATGAAGAATGATTAGTAAAATTGATAAAAATAGTGAAAGAAAAGTTCGTGCCCTTCGTATAA
The DNA here is from genome assembly GCA_964564685.1 of uncultured Christensenella sp. Lineage (GTDB taxonomy): Bacteria > Bacillota > Clostridia > Christensenellales > UBA1242 > UBA11490. Next base: position 33,611 of record CAZMBC010000004.1, on the reverse strand, counting down.
GAAAACATCTTTCTGGCACAGCTGAAAGACCAAGACTTTGTGTTACTAAAACCTTAAATCATATTTATGCACAAGTTATTGATGATGTTAATGGTGTTACACTTGCTAGTGCATCAACTCTTAACAAAACTATCGCTAAAAAAATTGAAGGAAAAACTAAACAAGAGGCAGCTTATATAGTTGGCGAAGCAGTTGCTAAAAACTCTATTAAAAAGGGTATTACTAAAGTCGTTTTTGATAGAGCTGGTAATATCTATACTGGCAGAATTAAGCAATTGGCAGAAGGCGCTAGAAAAGCTGGACTTGAGTTTTAAGGGGTGTTTATATGCAAAAAGATGAAAGAAAACCTGTTGAAAGAAAAGACAGAAGACCTTTAAATCGTGAAATCGACCCTATCGCTAGCAAACTTGTTAATGTTAACCGCGTAACAAAAGTTGTTAAGGGTGGTAGAAATATGCGTTTCAGCGCCCTAGTAGTTTGTGGCGATAAACAAGGTAGAGTTGGTATAGGAAGCGGTAAAGCAGCTGAAGTTCCTAACGCAATTGATAAAGCAACATTAAGTGCAAAGAAAAATATGATTAAAATTGCTTTAGATGGAACTACTATTCCACACGAAGTTATTGGTGTATTTGGAAAAAGTATGGTAAAATTATTACCAAGTATGGAAGGTACTGGTATTATTGCAGGTGGCTCAGTTCGTCCTGTAGTAGAACTTTGCGGAATTAAAGATATTACTGCAAAATCCTATGGTTCTCGTAACAAAATCAATGTTGTTAAAGCAACTTTAAATGGACTTGCTCAATTAAAAAGCAAAGAAGAAATTGCAAGCCTTCGTGGAAAAACTGTAGAGGAAATTTTATAAAGGAGTAAATTATGGCAGAAGAAAAGAAAACAACAACTAAATCTACAACAGCTACTCCTTCAAAATCTACTACAAAAACAACAAAAACTGCAGAGGCCACTACTAAAAAGGCACCTGCAAAAACTACAAACAAACAAAGTGAAGCAAAATCAGCTGCCAAAACAACTAAAGCATCTACATCTAAAAAAGTTGAGGTAGCAAAAGTTGAAGAGGTTAAGGAAGTGGTTGCTCCTAAAAAAGAAGTAAAAGTTGTAGAAAAGCCAAAAAAATTGGCTGAAAAACAATTAAAAGTAACCCTAGTAAAAAGTACTATTGGTTATAATAAAAAACAAGCGCTTGTTGTTAAAGCACTTGGTCTTGGAAAACTAAATTCATCTCATATTTTACCAGATAACGCATGCGTTAGAGGTATGATATTTAAAGTATCACACTTGGTAAAAGTGGAAGAATTAAACTAGGAGGGTTTTATGAAATTACATCAAATGTCTCCTGCAATTAATTCTACATCTAAATCAAAAAGAGTTGGTAGAGGAATTGGTTCAGGTATAGGTAAAACAAGTGGTAGAGGTACCAAAGGTCAAAACTCTCGTAGTGGTGGTGGAGTTCGCTTGGGATTTGAAGGCGGACAAATGCCTTTAGTAAGAAGATTACCAAGACGTGGGTTTAACAATAAGAACTTTAAAAAAGTTTATAACGTTATAAATGTGTCTCAATTAAACAACTTTAATGAAAACACTGTTATTACGGCAGAATTACTATTAGAGAAAAATATTATTGATAAAATTGCCCCTTATGGTTTAAAAGTATTAGGTAATGGTAACTTAAATAAGGCACTTATTGTTAAGGCAAACAAGTTCTCTGAATCTGCTACTGAAAAAATCACTAAGGCTGGTGGAAAAGTAGAGGTATTATAATGTTTAAAACTTTAGTTAATGCCTTTAAAGATAAGGATATTAGAAGAAAAATATTCTTAACAATTGGGCTTTTGTTAATATACAGAATTGGTTGTTGGATTCCTGTTCCGGGTTTAAATCCAGCAAGTGAAGCATGGACGGTTGATAGCCAAGACTTTTTATCGCTTATTAGTAGCGTAAGTGGTGGTGCTCTTGCCAATGGCGCTATTTTAGCGCTAGGCATTTCGCCCTATATTAGTGCTTCAATTATAATTCAGTTACTAACAATTGCTATTCCTAGCCTAGAAAGACTTTCTAAAATGGGCGAGGAAGGAAAATCAAAAATTAGTACTTATACAAAGTACTGTGCATTAGTTTTGGCTATTGTTCAATCAGTTGCTATTGTTATCAGCTATTCCGCAGCACTTAACACATTGGTGCTTCCTAAATGGTTGGTTGGCATGATTGTGGTTATCGTGCTTGTTGCTGGTTCAATGTTTACTTATTGGCTTGGTGAAAAAATTACTGCAGTAGGTTTAAGCAATGGCTTATCCTTACTAATTTTCGTGGGTATTTTGTCCACTGCAGGAAATTCATTATTGGGTGTATTTTCTAATATATTTAATGGTGTTGCAGTTGGAGAAAGTATTTTAGAATTATGCTTATTCTTAATTGCACTTGTGTTCATATTTGGCTTTATTGTATTTATAGATATGGCAGAACGCAAGGTGCCTGTTCAATATGCAAAACAAGTTAAAGGCAGAAAAATGTATGGCGGTCAAAGCACATATATCCCTATAAGGGTTAATGCTACTGGCGTTATGCCAATCATCTTTGCTATGTCACTTTTGAGTTTTCCACAACTTATTATGAGTTTGTTCTGCAAACCAGATAACAAATTTTATGTTTGGTACTCAAATTGGCTTGGTGCAGGTGGCTGGATTTATATTGTGCTTACTGGTCTGCTTATTACATTCTTTGCATTCTTCTGGACACAAATTACCTTTAACCCTGAAGACATAAGCAAAAACATTCAGCAAAATGGTGGTTTTATCCCTGGTATTCGTCCGGGTAAACCAACTGCTGAGTATTTGAAAAAGATTTCTAATAGAATTACCTTGTTCGGAGCGATTTTCTTGGCAATAATTGCTATTGTTCCAAGTTTAATATTTAAATCACTTTCCTTTACTGGTGGTTTAGTTGGCGCATTTAGTGCAACTGGCTTGCTAATTGTGGTTAGTGTGGCTATTGAATTTGATAAGTCTTTGGAAAGCCAAATGCTAATGAAGAGTTATAAGGGATTTTTAAATAAATAAGGAGAAAAAATGAAAATTGTATTGCTAGGGCCTGTAGGGAGTGGCAAGGGAACAATGGCACACCTTATTTCTGAAAAATATGCTATTCCGCATATTTCTACAGGGGCTATATTTAGAGAAAACATTGCTCAAAATACCAAACTTGGTAAACAAGCAAGTAAATATATTAGCAAAGGTTTGCTTGTACCTGAAAGTATTACAAATAACTTGGTTAAAAACCGATTAGCAGAAGATGATTGTAAAAATGGTTTTGTGTTAGATGGTTATCCAAGGAATATAAAACAGGCATATGCTCTAGATGCAATTTCACAGGTTGATATCGTTTTATTAATTGACGTGGAAGAAGAAATAATTATTAAAAGGTTATCAAATCGCAGAATGTGTTTAAACTGTAAACAACCTACCGCACTTGGTTCTCTTGTTAATGGCAAGTGTGAAAAGTGTGGTGGGGAGGTTTATATACGAGAAGATGATAAACCAGAAGTGGTTAAAACAAGAATTTTAACCAACGCTGTATCGTCTGAATTGATTGAATTTTATAAAAATAAAGGTTTGTTTAGCAAAATCAACGCCAGCGGAACTATTGAGCAAAACTTTAGCGCTGTTGTTGAGGAGCTAAATAAAAAAGGCCTAAAATGATTAATTATAAAACCGAAGAAGATTTAAAGCTTATGCGTATTGCATGTGAAATTACGCGTGATACATTAAATCTTTTACAAAAACATATAAAACCTAATATTACTACAAAAGAATTAGACAAAATAGCGTATGACTATATCATAAGCCGTAATGCTAAACCATCATTTTTGCATTACAATGGCTTTCCTGCGTCTATCTGCACTTCTATTAACGAGGTTGTGGTGCACGGAATACCAAGTGAAAAGCAGGTTTTAAAAGAAGGTGATATAATCAGCGTGGATGTTGGCGCTTGTTATATGGGTTTTCACGGTGATGCTGCCAGAACTTTTCCGGTGGGAAAAATTGATGCAAAGAAAAAGCGTTTAATTAAGGTAACAGAACAAAGCTTTTTTGAGGGCATTAAAGGATTAAAAAGTGGCTGTTTTGTGGGTGATATATCTCACAAAGTGCAAAACTATGTTGAGAAAAACGGTTATTCGGTTGTTAGAGAACTTATTGGGCACGGTGTTGGTAAACATCTTCATGAAGACCCAGATGTTCCAAACTTTGGCAGAGCAGGCAGTGGTGCTAAACTAAATGCTAATGCAACCATTGCTATTGAACCTATGGTTAATATGGGTTTAAGAAATGTTGTGTTTATGCCAGATGGTTGGACTTGTGTCACTAGGGATGGGCTACCTGCTGCGCATTATGAAAATACAATTTTAATAACTGAAAATGGTGTTGAAATTTTAACATTATAGGTGTTGTATGATTAGAAATGTAAGTAAGGGAAACCTTGTTGTTGCATTAAGTGGAAGAGAAAAAGGACAGTATTTTGTAGTAATTGAAGTTGCTGGAAATTATGCTCTTTTAGTTAATGGAAAAACAAGAACTTTAACAAATCCGAAGAAAAAAAACATAAAACATCTTCAAATTGTGTGTAATGATTGCAAATTAGACTTTAAAAAAGTTTTTGATTGTGATATAATACATACAATTAATAACTATATTTCTTTAAAAAAATCATTGGAGGAAAAGAAATAGTGGCAAATAAAGAAGAGTTGATTGAAACCGAAGGCGTGGTGGTGGAAGTTTTAAGAAATGCAAATTTCAAAGTAAAACTTCAAAATGGGTACATTATTACTGCATATCTTTCGGGCAAGCTTCATTTAAACAACATTAAAATCTTGGTTGGAGATTCAGTTAAGGTTGAAATGTCGCTTTATGATTTAACAAAAGGACGCATTACTTGGCGTATGAAAACTAATAAAATTTAGGAGAAGAAAAATGAAAGTAAGACCATCAGTTAAACCAATGTGTGATAAATGTAAGGTTATCAAACGCAACGGTGTTGTTTGTGTTATTTGCAGTAATCCTAAACACAAACAAAGACAAGGCTAATATTTTCCAAATTAAATTTGGACTAACTTTAAAAATAATTGCAATGGGGCGGCTGTATAACTTTGTTATACCCTAATTGCGTTTATATATATTTTATATTTTATGGAGGAATAAAATGGCTCGTATTGCTGGAATTGATTTGCCAAGAGAGAAAAGGGTAGAGATTGGTTTAACATATATCTACGGTATTGGTAAACAAACTTCAAACAAAATCTTAACCGCTTGCAATATTAACCCAGATACTCGTGTTAAAGACCTAACAGAAGACGAAGTGGCTGCTATTAGGGCATATATCGAGAAAAACTGTGTTGTTGAAGGCGATTTACAAAGAGAAGTTTCATTAAATATTAAGCGTTTGCAAGAAATAGGTTGCTATCGTGGTATTCGCCACAGAAAGAATTTGCCTGTTCGTGGTCAAAACACAAAGCAAAACGCTAGAACAAGAAAAGGTCCAAAGAAAACCGTTTCTAAAAGTAAAAAGGCCAAAAAATAATAATTCAAGGAGTTAAAAGATGGCTGTAACAAAGAAAAAAGTTGTTAAGAAAAGAAAATCTACTAAAAATTTAGATAAAGGAATGGCATTTATTAATGCTTCCTTTAACAATACAATTGTTACCATTACCGATGAGGCTGGTAACGCTGTTTCTTGGTCTAGTGCTGGTAGTTTGGGATTAAGCGGTAGCAGAAAGTCTACCCCTTATGCTGCACAACAAGCAGGCGAAATTGCTGGTAAAAACGCTAGAGAACAAGGCATTAAAAGTGTTGAGGTGTATGTAAAAGGTCCAGGTAACGGCAGAGAAACCGCTATCCGCGCGCTTCAAACCGCAGGTATTGATATCACTTTAATTAAGGATGTTTCCCCAATACCTCATAATGGATGCCGTCCACCAAAACGCAGAAGAATATAATTAAGGAGAAAATAAAACTATGGCAAAATATACAGGTGCCGATTGTAGGCTATGCCGTCGTGAAGGTTGCAAATTATTTCTTAAAGGTGAGAGATGCCTAACTAAAAAATGCGCTATCGAAAGAAGAGCAAGTGTTCCAGGCGTTCACGGACAAGCAAGAAAGAAACCTACTGAATATAGTTTACAGTTGCGCGAAAAGCAAAAGGTTAAAAGAGCATATGGAGTATTGGAAAAACAATTTAGAAAATACTACGATATGGCTGAAACAATGAAAGGCATAGTAGGCGAAAACATGCTTTCATTGTTAGAAAGAAGATTGGATAATGTTGTTTACCGTATGGGAATTGGTGCTTCCAGAGCAGAAAGCCGTCAAATTGTTAACCATGGTCACATCACTGTTAACGGAAGAAGAGTGAACATTCCTTCTTATCTTGTTAAAGTTGATGATGTTATTGCAATCAAAGAAAACAAAAAAGAACTTGAAATGTTTAAAGAACTTAAGAATGTTAAAGTTGTTATGCCTAAATGGTTAGAATTTAACGCAGAAAAATTAAGTGGTAAAATAAATGCACTTCCTCAAAGAGATGATATTGACTTAAATATCCAAGAACACTTAATTATTGAGTTATACTCTAAATAATAAATAATTTATAAAGTGAGGAAATTATTAATATGATGGAAATCGAAAAACCAAAAATTACTTGTGAGGAAACCGATAATGGTACTTTTGCAAGATTTATTGTAGAACCATTAGATAAAGGCTTTGGTATTACAATTGGTAACTGCTTAAGAAGAGCACTTCTTTCCGCTCTTCCAGGTGCAGCACCAGTTGGTATTAAAATTAATGGTGTTCAACACGAGTTTTCCACCATTAAAGGTGTTATTGAGGATGTTGTTGACATTGTTTTAAACATTAAAAGTTTGGCTGTTAAAACATTTGAAACCAGCAAAGACTTTACAACAGTTCTTCGTATTAATAAATACGGCGCTGGCGAGGTTACCGCTGCTGATTTTGAACCAAACGACCAAGTAGAAATTTTAAATCCAAGCTTGCACATTGCAACTTTGGATGCTTCTGCAAAATTCGAAATGGAAGTATTTATTGGTCGTGGCAGAGGTTATGTTTCTGCAGAGCAAAACAAAAACGAGGATGCTCCTATTGGCTACATTGCAGTAGATAGCATTTTTACACCAGTTAAAAAAGTTAATTATTTTGTTCAAAACACTCGTGTTGGCCAAAATATTGACTACGACAAACTTACTATCGAAGTTGAAACAAACGGAACTCTTTCTGCAAGAGAAGTTATTAGTTTGTCAGGTAAATTAATTCAAGACCACATTGGTTTGTTTGTGGAGCTTGTTGCTAATATGGCAGAAATGGATATATTAGTTAGCAGAGAAGAGGACAAGCAAACAAAGGTTCTTGAAATGACTATAGAAGATATGGACTTATCTGTTCGCTCATACAATTGCTTAAAGCGCGCAGGAATAAGTACTGTTGAAGATTTGACTAAAAAATCAGAAAGCGATTTGGCAAAGGTTAAAAATTTGGGTAAACGCTCACTTGAAGAAGTGGCTGAAAAATTACAAAGTTACGGACTTTGCCTTCGAAATGATGAGGAATAATTAGGAGGACTTATGAGAAAATTAAATAGACCTACTGATCAAAGAATGGCAGTTATTCAAAATCAAGCTACAAATCTTCTTTGGCACGGAAAGATTGAAACTACTTTAGCAAAAGCAAAAGAAGTTAGAAGTTATGCAGAAAAAATTGTTACTCTTGCAATTAATAGTTACGAGGATGTTGTTAAAGTTGTTAAAACTTCTGTTGATGAAAAAGGCAATAAAGTGAATAGAGAAGTTGTTAACGATGGTCCAAACAAGTTGGCTGCAAGACGCGCTATTATGGCTAAACTTCACTGTGTTCAAGAAGTTAGAGCACCAAAAGAAAGCAAAAGCGATTTTGTTAAAAGAACAGAGGATATTAAACATCCTTTAATTGAAAAAATCTTTAATGAAATTGCTCCTAAATACGCTAAACGCGCAGAAACATTGGGAACAAAGGGTGGCTATACAAGAATAATTAAATTAGGCACACGCAATGGCGATAGTGCTGAAATGGCTATCATTGAGTTAGTTTAATATAAGTAAAAAACACCTATATTTAGGTGTTTTTTTGTTGTTTGCATAATACTTTGCATAGCAGCTATACTATAAAATATTATTCCAATTACATCCCATTATATGAGGGTTTTTTTCGCTGTATTCTTTTAATAAATGCAACTCTACATAGCCTTCCTCATAATTACCGTTTTCTGTGTAGGAAAGTAACTTGCTTATGCAGTCTGTAATGCTAGTCATATCTTTATGATTAAACATAAGGCAAAGAGAGTGCTCGTGCGAATCCCATTTGTCTTTAAGTATTTTTATATCTGGCACAACGCTTGTTATGTTGTCCTTATTTGCTTCATATTCTATCATAAGATTTGATACATCACTGTCTAATTCCTTTATAAACTTTGTTACTAAAACCAACTCGGTGATTGCAAGTCCAAAAAGGATAATTGAAATTATTAATACGGAAATAAATTTTTTCACCATTTACCTCCTGAAAATGAACTTTGATATGAGATAAAAGGCGCATTTTTAATTTGTATATACATTTTTCCTTCGTTGTTCATTGTCAATAGTTCAATATTTTTAATGTTTGTTAGTCCTGCGTTTAATAACTCATTTTCTATAAATTCTTCATCAATTCCTGCAATCTGCATATTTTCCTTTATAAATTTACCTTTTAAAAGGATTATAATAGGCAAGCATGCTTGTTGCTTTTCAATACCTATATCGTTTGCAGTTAAAGGAGCGTATGTCGCGCGTGGGATTACAACTAATGCACCATTTGTTTGAATAATAGCATACAAAACTTCTTCAAGATTAAAGTAGTTACATGCTCTTAAGCTTTCCTGTAGGTCATTGATATTCATATTTAGTTTTTTCATTGCTTCAAAATCAATTCCGTTTGGAGTTATAAGTATAACAGGTTTTCCATTAATTAGCTTTCTGAAAAATAGGCTTTTTCGGGATAAAAATGAAAAAATATAATGCAACACCATAAGTGTTAATAAAGGGATGATGCCGTGAATTAATGGCAACGCTGTTTCTGCCATTGGTACGGTTGCAAGGTCGGCAATAACCAGTGTGATTACAAGCTCGTAGGGTTGCATTTCGCCAATTTGCCTTTTTCCCATTAAACGGAGTAAAAACAATACTATTAAATAAATTATTGTACTTCTTATAATTATCGTAAATGTCATACTAAAAGTTTTAGTAATTTTTAAATTTTTATACTTGTTTAAAAACCTTTTTCTTTATTTCACCAAAGTATGAAGTTGTGACAACATTAAATGTAATTAATAAAATAAAATAGAAAATTAGACATAAACCACACACCAGGCAAATGGAAATAAAACTAGGGAAAATATAATTTATTAGGGGTAATGTGAAACGACAAAAATATGTTAAGGCCCAACTTATTATGAAAACTGAAATAAATTTTTTTATGAAACCATAGCTTATGTGGGTTAGTTTCCAAATTTTAATATAGTTTAAGATGCTAACAATAATTGCATTTATGCCCATACTTAAAAGAAGCGCATCAATTCCGAATAATGTTGGTAGAACCAAAATCCCTACAATCATCACAACTCCGCCAATTGCATATGTAAAAAAAGTGTAAACTTCTTTTCCTAATGAGTTAAGAATTGAAGTGCTTATTTGCATTAAGGCGGTAGGAACAATTATCCACGCAAATTTAACCAAAAGTCTGCCGGCTTCTGCATTGTTAAATAGAAGGTTGCAAATTGGTGAGCCTATACCAGCAAACATGGGCAAAATACAAGCTGATGCGATTAGTGAAAACAAGATTGCTGAGCAAATTTGTTTTTTTAATGCTGAAGAATTTTGATATTTTTGTAGCATTGATAGCTGGGGTATCAGTGCCATTGAAAGTGAGCCAACTATTGTGGATGGAACATTAAGAATAGGCATTGTCATTCCCATGGCAATTCCTATACAACTTAATGCTTGTTCGTTTGAAAACCCTCCTGCAATAAGGCGCAAAGGCAAAACTATTGATATTAGCGGGGTTAGCAAGCTACCGACAAACCTAACGGAGGTTAAAGGGAGTGTAGACTTTACAAGCGGAACAAAGGCATCTTGAGGTCTGTAAAATCTGCCATTTTCTTTTTTATAAAATATATACCCCAAAAAAGTTGAAAGCGCGCACGCTAAACTAATAGAAAGTCCCGCGGGAAGTATTGAGTTAATTGAAGAAAATGAAAACAAAATAACACAAATAATTATTTTTATTATTTGCTCTATAAATTCAACAACGCTAACTTCAAAATATCTTTCTTTGCCCCATAGATAGCCTCTAAATGGCGCATAAATGCCCGAAAATACAATAAAAGGGATAAGCGTTAGCAAAATTGTATAACTGCTATTATCGGTAAAGAAAACCGAAAACAAATTTTTGCCAAATCCAATAACAAGGCAGATTACAAGCGACAATATAAGAGTTAAAACTAGTCCCGCTGACACATAGCTATGTGATTTTTTGTTATCACCACCAACTGAATTGCCTGCGACATTGCGAGAAATAACCAGCGGTAATCCGCTTGAAAGAATGGTTACAAACACCATTGAGACACTTAATGCCACGGTGTATGCGCCCAAAACAGACGTTGAAATTTGACGACTTAAATATATTTTGAAAACAAAACCCAACATTCGTGTTGCTATGCTAAAAACAGATAGCAATGCAACTGCTTTAAACAAATTTTTGATAATATCACCTCATACACAGCATATTTTTTAGTAGTTTATTGTTTGAAAAAAGATAATATGTTCATAAAAAACTTTTTTAAGAATATAATTTAGTATGACAAACAAAAAGGTGAGTGTAAAATGCGAAAAATTGAATTGTGTGATGAAGATGCGCCTGATGCTTTGTATGATGAAGACTTGGGTTTTTATAGAGTAGTGAGTGAGGGCAGAGATGATATTAGTGTTATATGTAACTATCCGCGTGAAATGGTGTGGACTATTAACAATACAGACGATATAAAGATGCTGAATGCCTGCGGTTATGAATTAGAAGGAGAAGCAAGGGTTGGCGATTGTGTTTTGGCGGTTAAATCGCATAATAAACTGCACATAGTTAAGCCATGCGAAACTGTAAGCACACTGGCAAAACTATATGGAATAACAGAAGCAGAGCTAATAAAGCAAAATGAACTAAAAACAAATAAGCTATTTATTGGTCAAACCTTAGTAATAAAAAAACACCCTAATTAGGGTGTTTTTTAGTTTGCATTCTTGTTTTTAGAAGAGTTGTTTGACTTTTTAGCAGATTTTTCTAAAGTTTGTTTAACTGCTTTTTGTTCTTTTAATTGTTTTTTGTACTCTGCTTTACGAGCTTTGGCTTCTTGTTTAGCAAGTTTATATTCTTCCCAAATTTGAGCTTCTTCTCTTGCAATCTCTTCAATTTCTTTATCAATACGTTCAATCTCTTTACGAATAAACTCTTGTCTTTGAAGATATTTTGCTAGTTTTGCATCCTTGCGTTCTTGCGCTTTCTTTATTGAAATTTCTTTTTCAATAACAGCCTTTTGTTCTTTGGCTTCTTTAATTTCAAGTTTTTTGATATATGCGCTAAACTCTTCTTCTTCCTTTGCAGTAAAGGCCTTTTTGTTTTCTGCAATCTTGGCATTTCTTGCTCTTAAGGCTTCTTCTTTTTCGGCAGTAGTTTTGCTTTTTCTATCAAGCAATAGCTGATGTTCTTTAGCAAGTTTTTCCTTTAACGCGTTGTTATGTTCGTCTAGCGCTGAAACATAAGCTTCAATCTCTTCGTTCAACTCTTTTAATTGAATTTCTAATTCGTTTATCATCTGTTGGCGAAGAGCGATTTTTTCGCGTCTATCAAGGTCTTTTTCAACTGTCTTTTTGCGGTCATAACTTGTTTTAACTTTTTTACCGCGCTTTTTCCAGTTGATTTTGCGTACGAATGAAACAATTATTGCAGCTACCAATGCTATGGCAGAAATTAAACTTGGAAGAACGAACCATAGTGTTGCTGGGTCAGTAGTTTCTTCTTCTGCTTCGTCAGAAGTGTTTTCTTGTGTGTCAGTGGAGTTTATGATAATAGCGTAATCGCTATTTTCTTTACCGATAGTAGCAAGATCAAATTCAGATTTGTCGGTTAGTGATTGTATCGTAATATTATCAAACAATGCAATTCCTTTACACAACTCGTCCTCATTTCCTAATCCAAGTTGTAGTGAAGCAGTAGTTGCTGTAGTGGACTTAACATAAAAAGTATATGTTTCCCATTGAGTATTGGTGTTTATATTGCTAAACGCTTTGTTAAGGCCCTGTCCGCTTAATAAAATATTTGCACCATAATTTTGTGATTCACTACTTAAATCGTGAGTTTTAACTGTTACACTAATTGCATAATAAGTGTTTGCATCCAAAGTAATTTCATTTAAATTTTCAACATAATAGTAATCAGCTGTATAGTTTGTTACAACCATAGCATATTTGTTATTAGGGTCGGTTTCTATTAAGCCTGCATATCCTCTGTTAAGGTTAACAATTCCGCTAAAGCTATTATCTTTTGCAGTGGACTCTTGGAAATAGTTAAGAGGAAGAACTTCTTGTCCGTCATCAAAAGTATTTTCAAAGTCATAATTTGTTAAGTCAATCTTTTTAACATAGTTTGATGTGCTTAATGAATTAAAGTATGTTTCGTTTGAAGCAAGTAACTCAATTTCATCAAAATATGCGTATCCGCTTACGCCCGAAAGAGATAACTCTACTTGTAGGCTAGGGGAGAAAGCACCCTTTTTAATTGCAAATTCAACCTTTTGCCAACCATTAGATGATAAATTAGTAAGGTTATAAATATAATTTTCTCCATCTAATAATTTAATGCTTACACCGCCATTAACAGCATGATAATAAGCGGTTAAAACATAATAAGTATCGGATAGAGATACTGCTTTACTGGTATATGATTGGCTATTATCAATATCAGATGAAGCAATCATCAATACATTGTTGGAGGTGGAGTTGGAATCTCCTGGTAAAGCTTGAGGTTTTGCAGGGCCAGCATTTTCGTCTATTCTAAGATCGTCGCTGTTAAAATTTTGATCTGCAATATTAACCACACCGCTTTTTGCATAGTAGTTGCTAACGTTTGCTGTCCAATCAGTAGGGATAAGTGGGTAGGTGGACGTTGCATCAGCATTTTCCGCAATGTTAAATGTGCTATTTGAAATTAAGAATGAATCTGCAGTATTGTAATCCATCACATTGCTATTTTTAGCGCTAGTATAATTTTCATAGGATAGAGCTTGCATTGTGATGTCATCAAAATAAACATAACCGCTTACATTACTACTTTCAGTCCCTAACCATAATTGAATAGCAACAGTTACATCTTTATAAGGGTCACCATTAATATAAAAGGAATGTTTTGTCCAGCCGTTAGTTAAGCTAGTAGAAGAAGTTGATACGACGGTGGAAGTTGTTACGCTAACATCTGGCAACTTTCTATCGCTTTTGTCCACAAGTTTAATTGTGCCTGCGCCTTTTCCACTGTTACACCATGACCAAACATTTAGTTTATAACGAGAATGTTGCTTAATAGTAATCTCTTCGCTTTCAATTCCTATTGCGTTATCATCGTTGCTGTACATAATAAGTATGTTGTTATTTGAGCTAGAGGTGTTGTTTGTGTTAGGAACATCTTTAGCGGAAAGGTTTGCATTGATGTAGGCATTAGATTGATTTATATTGTTAGCGCTTACTGTTTGGATATCGCTATTTAAATTAAGGTTACCCTCAATTAAGTTCCAGCCTGTTTGCCAATCCAATTCAAAACTAGGGTTTTGCATAATATTTTCTACATTTTTGCTAGCCATGTTCAATACTTTTGTGTTCTGGTCGCTTTCGCTTACACCTTGAGTTTCATATTCAAAACGCTTTTGGCTTATTTGCGAAACTTTTACACTATTAAAGAATACAGGGCCTACAAACGATTCATCCTTGCTACCCAAGTACAATTGTAAATTTGCCTTTGTAGAGGTGTAAGTGTTAGTAGAAACATAAAATTTATATTCTGAATAGCCATTTGTAATTTGTTCGCCTAGCGAGGAATCCACATTTTCAAAAGAAATAAGCGTAGTATCGTTTTCATCAACAAGATAAATGGAAGCACGGCTATCAAAATCCGCATAATTTTTGTCGCTATTTAAAGGGTTGTCACTGTTTATTTCGGTTACAGTTTTTAAAACCACTTTAAATAAGTAATAACTATCTTTTTCTAAAGTAAAAGCAGAAGATTCATAACCTTTTCTACCTGGTTGTGTGGCAGAGTTAATCATAAAATTTTTGTAAATTGGGTTTGTAGAAGCTAGAGTTTCTTGATTTGTTGCATGGCCGGGGGATTTTAAAAGTTTATAGTTAGAAAGATAATCCTCATCGGTTTTTTGATTAGCCTCATATGTGTTAAACACGCCCGCAACCAGGTTTGTTGGAGTTTGAATATTGTCATTAATTTCCGTCCAATTGCTTGGCATAGGAGGTGTTTTAGAGGTTAGTGTTGAGTTAAAATCGTAGTTTGAAATAAAAGAACTAGTTTTATCTATTGACTCTACACTTGCTGCATAAACGATGTTATTGTTCGATTTATTAAAATTAACTAATAATCCACCACTAGCGCTAACAAACATGCCAACTGCAAGTAATGAGCCGACTAATATTTTATTTATTTTTTTAGCTGATTTTTTTGTAAACATTTTGCCCACCTTTTTGGTTTTATAACATTTGTAATTATACAACATTATTGAATTTCGTCCAACTATTTTAATGTTACTATATAATAAATTTACATATTATTACTATCATAATAAGGCGAAATTAGTCAATTGGAAATATTTTCCATTTACTTTATTTTGTTTACAAAGTAAAAAAATATGTGTGCAAATGTGTACATATTAAAAAAAAATGTTCACAAAATATTTGTATGAACAAAAATAAGTTAAGTTTTAGTAAAAAAGGTGACTTTTATTTTGCGCAAGTTAATACATTTTCTACACCTGAAAAAGGCAAAGATATCCCTATAATTTGGCTAATAATTGCGGGACTGGGCATTGGTTTTGTAAATGGGTTTTGGGGTGGTGGCGGCGGCATGATTTGCGTGCCTGTTTTAACAAGTATTTTAAAACTGCCCGAAAAGGTGGGGCACGCCACAACATTGCTTGTAATGTTGCCCTTAAGCATTGCTTCGTTTGTGGTGTATTTGTTAGGTGGAAGTATTAATTGGACACTAGCAGTAGAAGTTGGTGCGGGCTTTATTGTAGGCGGAATATTGGGCGCAATACTGCTAAAAAAAATTAACAATGTGGTGCTTAAAATAATTTTTGCTTGCATAATTATTGCGGGAGGAATTAAATTGTTGATATGAAAGTAATTTGGTTTATTTTAGCAGGTTTAATTAGTGGTGTTGTAGGCGGAATGGGTATGGGTGGAGGAACGTTATTAATTCCTATATTAACCATATTTTTAAAAGTAGAACAACGTATGGCGCAAGGGCTAAATTTACTTGTTTTTATACCCATGAGTGTGGTTGCACTAATCATACATTTTAAAAATAAATTAGTTAATTTAAAGGTGGGAATTCCTATAATGTTAAGCGGGATTTTGGCTAGTATTTTGGGTTCAATTTTGGCGCTAAACCTTTCAAATTTAACATTACAAAAGTTTTTTGGTGGCTTTTTACTACTGGTAGGAATATGGCAAATTATCCAAACAATCATTAGCATTAAACAAAAGAAAAAGAATAAAACAAAAGCTAAGCCTGCCCAATTTAAATTTGTTGTTGGTTTTAAATACAAATAGTTGATTTGTAATTTAAATTTTGATATACTACTTTTAGTTTTTTAATTAGAAGGAGTTTATTACATGGTTGATAAAAATACTTGTATTGGATGTTGTACTTGCGTTAATATTTGCCCAGTTGGTGCAATTTCCTTAAAAAATGGCAAGGCAGAAATTGACCCTAACATTTGTATTAAATGTGGTTCTTGCGAGGGTGTTTGCCCAGTAGGCGCAATAAAAATTGAATATTAATAAAAAAGGGCGGGTGTTAACCTGCCTTTTTTTTGACTTGTATTATTAAAAAATAAATAGAAAAAGTTTTTTAAAATGTGGTTTTTAGTGTGTACTTTTGTTTAAATGTATGTTATAATTTTTGTATTATCGAGAGAACATTGCTTTTGATAGACAATATGTTTTTAAAAGGAGATTTTTGCATTGGAAAAACTTGCGGTTATAAAATTAAATCCTGATAATATTAAATTACAATTTGTAAATTTTATTAGAAACAAATCTTTCATTGTTTATGACGAGGTTAACATGCCTGTTAACTTAACAAAGGATTTTTATTCTGATTACTTTATAAAACCTGCCATTATTAAAGAAGTTATTTCTACATTGAAAGTTTTTAAAAGAATGCTTGATGTGGAGGGAATTACTGAAACATTATGCTTTGCAACAAGTTTGTTAAACGAAGCAAAAAATGATAATGGATTTTTAGACCAAATCGAAAGTGTTTCGGGCTTGCGATTTAAAATTATTGACCCTGCTGAAGAGTGTAACTACATCTATATGGCAATTATTAATAGCTTTAACAAGCCAAAAGGTGTGATTTTTAATTTGTCTAACTATTATACAAGTTTTGTGTATTACAATCGCAGAAATATTATTGATAGTTGTACCATAAACTTGGGATATGAAAATATGTACAACAAATATGTTGTTAACCAAGGGCTTTCGGGCAATGAATTGTTTAAGGCAGTATCAGATGAGTATCTAACTGAACTTAAAAAATATGAATGGACGCTTAATTTGCCGGATGAGTTTGAGGTTATCACTACAGGAAATATGTTTGTTAACCTTGCTTCTATATCTCGTAAGGCACGTAAGTATCCAATTGAAGTTGTGCATAACTACAAAATGAATAAGGATGATTGTGAAAAAGTTTACAACGTCTTAAAAAACCAAGATATGACCAAAACCACCAAGGTAAAGGGCATTTCTATAGAGGATAGTAAGTATTTGCAAGTTGCATTTACTATGATAAACACCTATTTGCAAAATTCTAATAGGGATGAAATTAGCGTTTCTAAAACTGGCTTTATTGAGGGTGTTTTATTCAATCAGATAATCCCACTTACGCTTGAAAAGCCTATTAGTGATACGCTTGGCTATAGCTTAAATGCTATAAACGATTTTTATGATAATGGCAACCCAAGAGCTATTAAGGTGTACGACATTTGCATGATGCTGTTTAAACAACTAAAAGTGTTACATAAGCTTGGTCGTTCATATGTAAGAGTGTTAAGAATTGCAAGTTATTTGTATAACAGCGGGTTAAGAATTAATAGCTCGGATAAAGAAAAAATTGCATTCAATATTATTTTAAACAGTAACCTTTATGGTGTTACTCACACAGAAATTGTACTTGCCGCCTTTGTTTCACTTATTAGTGAAGCCGATAATTTTAACCTTTCTGATTGGATTAAGTATCGCGACTTGGTATCGGATGAAGAATTGGCCAATGTTAAAAAGCTTGCTGTTATCTTAAAAATTGCACAGTCATTAGACATTACTGGTTTTGGTAGTGTAGAAGATTTAAACTGCGATATTTTGGGCGATAGTGTTATTATTAAAACCGTAGTAAAAGAAGATGCCTCTTTGGAAATTAAACATGCTATGCTTTATGGCAATGAGTTTAAAAAAGCATATAACAAAAATTTGGAAATTTTATAATAGGAGTTACAATGGCTAAATTAAATTACGCGATTGAACTAACTGATAATACCGTAATCTACAAAGCAGGTTACGGCATTATTTTAAGTGAACCATCTATTCTTGTGGTTAAGGAAGTTGGCAACAAATACGAGGTCGTGTGTGCTGGTAATGACGCGCTTTTGATGTTGGGCGGAAAGTGCCCAAAGGGTGCTCAAATTGTTAAGCCAATAGAAAACGGCGTATTAAAGAATAAAGCTATGGCCACTTTAATGCTAACGGAGTTTTTTAAAAAAATTAATGTTCCGCTTGAAAGTAAAAATTGTTTATTGCTTCATATTTCAGGCATATCTGCTCAGGAAAAAAATGATATGGTTAATCTGATGTACGGTGCAGGTGCAAGAGATGTTGTTACACTGCCATTATGCTTTGCTGGGCTAACTCAAATGGATATAAACGTGTTTAATTCCAGTTCGTATATGCTTGTAAATTTAAGCAATATAGTGGATATTTCGGTTGTTAACAATGGTGAAATTTTACAGGGCTGCTCCATTGATATTGGTGCAAATATGCTAGATGTTGCCATAAAAGAATATGTGTATGATAACTACAATGGCGATATTTCGCTTTTTGAGGCAAAAAATATCAGGCAAGAGATTGCAACATTACTTGCAAATGATGTGTCAAATATTGCATTTTTGGCAGATGACATTAATGGCTTTGGAACAATAAATGTTGTTTTGGAGTCACAAGAAATTAGAGGTTTGTTGACCGAAGTTTTTAACAAAATTTGTGGTGCAATTGAGGGAGTGTTAAGCATTTGTCCTGCCTCAGTAGTGGAGGATATTAAAAGAAACGGCGTGTATTTATGTGGCGAGTTATGCACAATTACAGGTGTTGAAAGATATATGAAGGGCAGATTAAGCGTACCAGTTTTTGCAGATTCTGAACCTAATAACACCATCATAATGGGTGGTGGCGCTATACTTAACAATCCACAACTGTTAAATGAACTTAACTTAAAAAAATAATAAAAAAATGTTGAAATTATTTGTAAAAATAATTATCTTAAAATAAATTATCGGAATAAAAATTAAAAGCAACGGATTGCCATTTCGTTGCTTTATTTTTTGTTATTTTTGAATTATAATTTTCCAAAAAAATGTTATAGAGGGATTATGGCAAGAAAGATTGTAATAACAAGCGGAAAGGGTGGAGTTGGAAAAACCACAGTTTGTGCAAACATGGGCTATGCTCTGGCAAAACTGGGCTGTAGGGTGCTTATGTTGGATGTTGATATTGGACTAAATAATCTTGATGTTGTTATGGGTGTAGAGAACAAAATTGTTTATGACATTATTGATGTGTTGGACGGAAAGTGTAGACCTAAACAAGCACTAATTCAGGATTTTTTTGAAAATAATTTATTTATTTTGCCAAGCAATCATGCTTACTACACTTCCGGTTTAGGGGCAAATAAAATTGTTGAGGTTTTAAACAGTCTGGAAGATGAGTTTGATTACATATTAATTGATTGTCCTGCTGGCATTGAAAATGGCTTTAGAAGGGCTATTGGTTGTGTTAACGAGGGCATTATTGTTACAACACCACATCTTTCAGCCTTGAGGGATGGTGATAAGGTTATAACATTACTAAAGGCCAACAACATTGAATGCATTGGGCTTGTAATTAATCGTGCAAGAGGAGACCTTATTATTGATGGCGAGATGATTGGCGTAGATACAATAAGGGAATATTTGAACATGGATATATTAGGAGTTGTTCCCGAAGATGACACAATTGCTAAACAACTTTTGGTGGGTGGAAATTTAAATGAATGTAAAGCAAGTAACTCATTTAGGTTAATTGCCAACAAACTTCAAAATGGAGTTGATGAGATATATGATTGTACAAAAGCTTACAAAGGGATGTTTGGCTCGGTTAAACGAAATCTTAAAAAAATTTTATAGGGAGACGTTATGAGCAAGGAACTGCAAGTTGTTGCCAGTGAAAGATTAAGGGGTGTACTTGTACAGGACAAAAAAGAAAATCCGCTTAAAATAATAAATGTACTTAAAAGTGAAATTTTATATGTGCTACAAAACTATATGGAGATTTCTGCTGAAGATATGGACTTTGATATTGCTGTAAATTCTGCAGGCAAATATGTTGTTAATTTTCAGGCAAATGTAAACCGTTTAAAGGTGGCAAATTATATTATTTAATCTGGTATAAAAGTGTTTGTAAATTCATACAAATTATTAGGAGTTTGTTATGAATAAAGCAACAATAATGCGTGTATATAAACAAAATATAGTACATAAAAATTTAAAAGGGAAATTAAAAAAACAAGTTGTTTTTTCGCTGTGTGTTTTTGGAATTTTAATTTCTTGTTTATCATATGTAAAAATATTTATGTCGGATAAAGTAGATGAATTTTATGCTGAAGCGGGACATGTTTTTAATCCAATTAGCGGCTTGTATAATGAAAATGAAAGTGCTATTTTTATTAGCAATAATAATGCATTTGTTGCAAGTAAAGACCTTGTTTTTACATTGCCAGTAAGAAGTGGTGAAGTTAATATAAACAATGGCGTAATATGCATGACTGTTCAGGATAGTATTATGGTTTATGCAACCGAGGGCGGTATTGTAAGTGAATGTGGAATTGCAAATAATAACACAAAATATATTAAAATCATTCATAGCGAAAATATATATTCAATTGTCGAAAATGTGGATGTTATTGGCTGTGAAAAAGGAAATATTGTCAAAAAGGGTAGAGAAATTGCCACTAGCGCACCAAAAAGCGTGGTTAAAATTAGTTTTTTTGAAAACAACAAAATTGTAACAAATGTTAAGGTAGATAAAAATATAATATCATGGATGTAAAAATAAGAATACACCCCCTGTTTATTATCTTTGCTTTTTTTCTTGCTTTTTTTGGGCTTGCGCGAATACTTTTAACTTACTTTATGGTTATGATTTTACATGAGTTTGGACATTATTTTGTGGCAAAAATATTGGGCTATAGATTAAACAAAATTGTGTTTATGCCATATGGTGTTAGTTTGAACGGACAGTGGAATATTTTTAAACGAAGAGATGAAATACTTATTGCATTAGCAGGGCCTGTTGTAAACTTTTTTTTAGTTTTTTTATGTGTAGCATTTTGGTGGATTTGGCCAATTTCATATGCTTATACTTTAGACTTTGTTGTGTGTAATTTATGCTTAGGTTTGTTCAATTTGTTGCCCGTTTTTCCACTGGATGGTGGAAGACTTTTTGTTGCTTTAATTTCTGGTAAAATTAAAAAATATAAAATAATTCGCTATATGAAAATTATTAGCGGAATTGCAAGTATAATATTTTTAATACTATTTTTTATCTCTGTTTTTTCAACTTTAAATATGACATATTTTTTTGTAGCAATATTTTTATTTTCATCAGCATTGGATGGTAAAAATAATTACATATATGAACGCTCATACTTGTTTAACAAGGATGCAGCTAATTTGCCATATGAGATTAAAAGCTATGTGGTTAATAAAGCTGTGCCAATAAATTTACTAACAAAGTATATTAGTGGTAGTTATTTCGTAACCTTTTATGTAGTTGATGACAATATGAAAATTATTAAAATGTTAACCGAAACAGATGTTTTAAGGTATATTATTGATAATTAAAAATATATGTAACTTAATAAATTTTGTTTTGTTTAATTTGCTTGTGTGATAAAATTAAAGCATGACTAACAAAAGAATAATAAATGTTAGACCTCTTTTTGTTGCTTTTGTGGCAATAATTTTTGGAATTTTAACATTTTACGGTTTAACAGAAATTAAAATGCAGTTAAAACATGGTTCTGCTTATTTTATTTGTGGAATAATTTTGTTTATTTTTGCTGTTATATTTTGGGTGCTCTCGCTAACTGCTAGAAAAAGTGAGCACAAATTTTTTGTTGTTTTAAAAAAGCATACTTTTAATTTTACGCTGTTTATGCTGTTTATGATAGTTGGATTTATTGCATGTAGTATTAAAGTCAATTCGGTTTTAAACTATAAAACCTATACGGAGATGCATGTAATATCTGGAAAAATTACGCAAGTAACCGAATATGAAAATTACACAAAACTTATTTTGGAAGATGTTGAAATTGATACAAAGGAACAATTAAAAGGCAAACTAATTACTAATGTTTTTACATCAACTAGTTCAAGCAATGTAAAATTTAAGCTTGGTGACACAATAATGTTTAATGGTGAAATAGATTTTGATGGAATTGTAACAGACAAGTTAAACTTTGCAAAATATTCACATGGTGCAGTCTATCGTACTTCTGTTTCTGTTAATAATACACAAATGCTTGTAAATAGGGCGGATGGCATGGATATGCTCCGTCAAGATATAAAAAATATAATTTTTGAAAACTTTAACAAAGATAATGCTGGAATAGTAATAGGCGCTTTGTTGGGAGATAAAGATGAACTAGGTTATGAAATCCAGGCTAGTTTTAAAACGGCGGGTGTTTCGCACATTATTGCTGTATCTGGCTTGCATATCGGCTTTTTAGTTGCTATGTTGTTACTTGTTTGCAAGTTGTGTAAAATAAAACTAAAATATTCAATTGTAATTATTGCAGCAGTGCTTGCATTTTATTGTGCGCTATGCCAGTTTACTCCAAGCGTAATGCGCGCAAGTTTTATGGCGATTGTGCTATTGTTTTCACAAGTGTTAGGCGAGAGATATGATGCGCTGTCGTCTTTATCTTTAGCAGGAATTTTCATTTTGTTGCTGTTTCCGTTTGATTTGTTTACTGTTAGTTTTCAGCTATCTTTTTTATGTGTGTTTTCAATAATAACGCTTGCACCTTGCTTCAGTGCATTACTAAGCAAGCTAAAATGTCCAAAACTAATTACAAACACGCTATCACTATCAATATGTATAAACTTGGCTATTCTGCCTATTTGCGCTAATACATTCTATAGTGTATCGCTAATGGGCATATTTGCAAATTTATTTGTTATTCCACTATTTTCACTAACATATCCAATTTTATTTTCGGTTACTTTAATAAGGCTAATCTTGCCCTTTACAAACATTTTGTTTGTTATTCCAAATATCCTTTTACATTTTACAAAACATGTGATAAATATTTTTGGAAGCATTAACGCTCTAGACTTCAAGATCTTTAACATGGGATATCTTATTGTATTTTTTGTTATAACTTTTGGAATGGTTTTGCAGTTTTTAATGGTTAATAGATATATTAAGGGTGGAATTTTGGGTGTATTGGCTATTGTAATACTAACCATGTTTATATCTAATTGCCTACCTAACATATATACAACTAATTCGCTAAACACATACTGTCAATACAGCGAAGAGTCGGCAGTGTTAACCAGTGACGATAATAAAATTTTTCTGGTTGGCTTTGATAAATACACAACGCAAAAACTGTTAAAAGAAATGCGTGTAAGTAAGGTGGATTATTGGATAATTTACAACTTTAATTTAAACATCATAAGTAAATATTTGGAGTTGGCAGATACGCTTTCGGTTGGTACTATAGTTGTTCCTAAGCGTTTGGGGTACACGGATTATACGCTAAAAGCTTTAAAGGATAGAATAAATGTGGTTTTGCTAGATGGTGCGACTATGCTTGCGGACTACGAAGTGTCCTTTCCTACATATAATAACCGTGTTTTGGGTGTGTTAGTAAAACAAAAAAATGCCAACATTCTTTTTGTGGACGATTTAACAAAAAATCAGTTTTTGTACTTGAACTATTGCAATTTGCCTGATGTGGACTATTTATTGGCCTGCGCGCCAGAGGGGATTTGGCGCAACTTGAGTTTAAGGTTGGGCAACTGATAACATTTGAGGAATATAATTTTAGTTTTAACAAAATTACGCTTTTAAAAGATAAACGACTTGTGTTAGAATTATAAAGAGGATAAAAATGAAATTTGCGGATTTAAAGAAAAGTGTAAAGGTTAATATACTGCCAGCATATGGCCTTGTGGGAAATGATGAGTTTTTGTTGAGTAGGTCATATAACATAATTGCGGACGCGTTAAGTGTGGAAATGCCAGAGATGAATGTTAATGTGTACAATGACGAATCGGTGGATTTTAATGCGGTTGTTAAGGGCTTGGAAACTCTACCGTTTTTTAGCGCAAAACGCCTTATTTATGTTAATCTTGTAAACAGGTCAGCGGGTGATGTGCAAAACATTAAACTATTGGAAGACTATTTGGATGCTCCAAGTGAATTTAGTGTGCTTGTAGTTAATTTTGGAAACGAAATACAAGAATGTTTTAAGGGCTTAAGTAAAAAACTGGAACTTGTGGATTGTAACAAGCTTGATAAGAATTTGGCTTTAAAATTTATCAATTCCGAAGCGTTAAAATATAATAAAAGCTTTACTCGGCCGGCTCTTGATTGCTTGTATGACTATACATTAGGCGACCTATCTAAAATGAACCATGAACTAATTAAGCTTTGTAGTTATACAGGGGATAGACAGCAGATTGAAATGGATGATATAAAAAACATCTGCACAAAGAGTATAGAGTTTCAAATTTTTGAGTTAACCAATGCGCTTGCCAAAAAGGATGGGGAAAAAGTTTTTAATATTTTAAATGTGTTAAAAAGCAAAAAAGATGAATATCGAACTCTTGTTGGATTAATTTATAATAGTTTTAGAAGATTGCTTTTCGTGTCTATTACAAAAGAGCCAAAGGAAAAGCTTGCAGAAATGTTGGGAATTCAGCCATACGCTGTAACTAAAGCACAAGAGCAGGCTAGGCTATTTTCTAAAAAAACACTAAAAGAAATTAACGATATTTGTATGCAAGTAGATTACGACATAAAAAACTCAAATATGAGCGCCGTAAACGGAGTTGATTATATTGTATTAAAAATATTAAATGCGTAAAAAAATCACGAATAATTTTCGTGATTTTTATTTTAAATAGCGTTATCGCCATTCTGTTGAATTATCTTTTCAAAGTCGTTAATAAATTTCATAAAATGTGTAACATCAGTAAATTTACGATACACGCTGGCAAACCTAATATACGCAATTTCGTCTAGTTGTTTTAGTTTGCTCATAACCATTTCGCCAATAACACTGCTTTTGACTTCCTGGTCAAGCGAGTTTGCAAGGCTTTTTTCAATTTCGTCAACCAAAGTATCAATTTGACTTATTGTAACGGGGCGCTTTTCGCAGGCCTTAATTATTCCACGTTTAATTTTGTTGCCGTCAAAAGTTTGCCTGCTGTTGTCGCTTTTAATAACTAAAATGGGCGTAGTTTCAATTGTTTCATAAGTTGTAAAACGTTTGTTACATGCCAAACATTCGCGTCTTCTGCGAATAGAATTGTTTTCTTCGGTGTTTCTACTATCTATAACCTTGCTTTCGGTGTGACCACAATATATACACTTCATTTGTAAAACCTCATACTTTATATAGTGTTTTAATTATACACTTTGTATTGGTTAAAGTAAATAGAATTAGGTTACTTCCTCATAATTATTTTTTTCTTCTGGTATTTTTTCTTGTATTTCCTGTTTTTGTACTGTAGACATGGAATTTACTGGGGTTAATTCCACCAAAATTATATCCTTTCCAATTTTGCGGATGCGGTTGTAGGGAATAAATATTACTGAATTGCTTTTTAAAAAACTAAACAAACTTTTTTCGGCAGGCACAACTATTCCAGTTATGCGCGCACAACAACTATCGTACACTATATCGATTATATTGCCTAAGCGCTTGCCGTCACACATGTTTACAACCTCTTTGGAACGCAATTCGCAAAAAGTTAATTCCATAATTTGTCCTTTTTACTTTTTAAATATATATATGAGTTTTAAATTACAAAAGATTACAAAAAATTACATTTTATTACATTTTTCTTTTTACATAAAATTGCCTTAAAAAAACCAAACTAGCTGTAAGGAGTTCTATAATGCCATTTAGTTTTGTTATTTTAGGGTGTTTGTTTATTACAATACTATTTTTTTATAAGCTAAAACCAACCATAAAAATATCGCTTTGTTTAGCTATTTCTTTGCTTTTAACAAGTTATTTTGTGGGCAAGTTATCCTTTGAAGGTTTTTCGATTAACATACTGGCATTGCTTGCGGTTTTAGTAATTACTTTACAGGGAGTATTTGAACGCACTAAAAAACAATGGAGTATATTCTTTTTTGTTTTGTTGGTTTGTGGTGGTGCATATTTTGCGATTTGCTACATTCAACCCTATTTTTTACTTGATTTTAACTACTTGTCTGCTTGTTTGATAAGCGTGATAGGGGTGTTAATTTTCGCACGCAATACACCGCTATGCCTTTCATTTATGGGCGCAAACGCTATTGTAATAGAGTGCATAACATATGCAATAACTAGCAAAACTTTTAGTTTTTATGTATTTTTTGGAGATAATTTCTATATAGTTTTTGCACTATTACTTGCAACATATTCACTAGTATTCTTTGTGATAAAAATGGCTAAATATATCCGTTTTAGGCGAACTAAGATAGTACTATGCAAACGAGGAGAAGTAAGTAGTGAAAAATAAAGGCAAAATAGTTATTGTTTTAATAATTATATTTTTTATAGGTGTTAACATGTTTTGCCCAATGCATGTGGTTTTTGCAAATATGGTCGAGGACATATATAGCGTGTTTGATGATTATGGCTCGTTAATTTTGCAAAAACAAAATGTGTTTGAGGGCGATATGTTTATGACTAAAGATTTTAAAAAGTATGAAATAGTAGAGGTTGATGAGGTTAATAAAACTGCAAAAGCAAAATTTTTAAGTCTAGTTAAAAAGCCAGAAGTAAACATTTCGTTCACGCCCCAACAAATTAATCAGCTAAACCCAGTAATATGTCTTTACATGACCCACAATGATGAAAGCTATGTTACCGGTGATGGTGTGGATAGTGTTTATGGAAAGGGTGGAATACATGATGTGGCCAAAGCTATACAAAAGCAGTTTCAAAACCAAGGTGTAAACACATACATAAGCGAAGATTTACATATCCCACACGACACAAAGGCATACTCTCGTAGTAATGTAACCGCAAAAAACATGATAAATCAGTACTCGCCAGATGGCATTTTTGATATTCACAGAGATGGTGCTAGCAGAAGTACCTATGTTAAAAAAGTGAACGGTGTGGATAGATGTAAGGTGCGCATTGTGGTGGGCAAAGCAAGCTCAAATTTTGAAATTGCTGAACAGTTTGCGTTATATTTAATGAGTGTAAGTGAACAGGTTTGTGATTGGCTATTTTTGGATATTTACTATGCACAGGGACATTATAATCAAGGCCTGCATAACAAGGCGTTATTGTTTGAAATGGGAAGTCATTTAGTGGAAAAAAGTTTGGTTTTAAAAAGTGTTGAACCGCTTGTTAATGTGGTTACAACCGCCATGTTTAAAACTACTGTGGATAGCGAAAGTGGACAGCTAACTGTAAACGGCGGAGTAACAGAAGATACACCTTTATTAAATGACGCAATCGATATTCTGGCTGAAGAAAAGCACAATAATGAAAAAGCTGTTCCTTATGTAATGTTGGGTATTATAGCGGGCACAGTTGTATTAATAATTACCACGCTTTCCATATACACAAAAAAACGCAAGTAACTTTTTTCCAAATAGACAACGATATGGGGTTAAACGATTGCAAAAATAGTTAAAATGTTATAATATATTCGTATATTATAATAAGAGGTTTAGTTATGGAAAAGCCACTAGTTGCAGTCGTAGGACGCCCAAATGTGGGTAAAAGTACATTTTTTAATAGAATTGTTGGTAAAAGAATAAGCATTGTACAGGATATGCCTGGTGTTACTAGGGATAGAATATATGGCGATAGCGAGTGGTGTGGCTATGCTTTTTCTATTGTAGATACGGGCGGGTTGGATATTACAGACAAGTCTGATTTCCAAAAAAACATAACACGCCAAGCCGAACTTGCAGTGGAGCTTGCTGATGTTGTTTTGCTTTTGGTGGACGGAAAAGAGGGCCTAACAAACGCTGATTATGATGCGGCAAACTTTTTGCGCAGATATAATGTGCCCGTAATTTTGGTTGTTAACAAATTGGATAATTTCGAGGTGGAAAAAACCCACGAATTTTACTCTTTGGGTTTGGGCGAACCGATGCCAATTTCGGCGGAACATAATAAAGGAATTGGGGATTTGCTTGATGTTGTTGTAAGCAAATTTAATCGCAAGGTTAACCCAGAACAGGATGTAGATAAAATTAAAATTGCAGTTGTGGGCAAACCTAATGCAGGAAAAAGTTCTATTGTAAATCGTCTTGTTGGGCAAGAGCGCGTTATGGTTAGCAATGTGGCGGGAACAACGCGAGATGCAATTGATATGCCATTTAAATATAATGGCAAAGAATATATTTTAATTGATACCGCAGGAATAAGGAGAAAGCGCTCAATTGCGCCAGAAAGCGTTGAGTTGTACAGCGTTTTGCGTGCATTTGAGGCCATAAGGCGTGCGGATGTGGTGGTTATAGTTGTGGATGCTAATGAAGGTATTAGCGAACAAGATGTTAGAATTGCAGGCTTTGTGCATGAAGAAGGCAAACCAAGTGTTGTTGTTATGAATAAGTGGGACTTGATTGAAAAAGACGACAAGACAATGAATAAATTTAATAAAAAACTTAAAGAAGACCTAAAGTTTATGGATTATTTTGTGCCGGTTTATACATCAGCACTTACTGGTCAACGCCTAACGAAGGTGATTGATGAAGTTAACAGGGTTTATGAAAATTCTACAAAGCGCATTAGCACAAGCAACCTTAACGATATATTACAAAACGCTATTTTAACCAATGAGCCTCCTATGCGCAAAGGCAAGCGTTTAAAAATAAGTTACATTACGCAGGCGGATATTTGTCCTCCTACCTTTGTGCTTTTTGTAAACGACAAAGAGTTAATGCATTTTTCATATCAGCGTTATTTAGAAAACAGTATAAGAAATGCAGTTGATTTTTCAGGAACGCCAATAAAAATTATTGCTAAAAACAAAGGGGATAAGGAATAATATGCATATCGCGTTAAAAGTAGTTATTTTAAGTATTGTTTCATATTTGCTAGGAAACATAAATTTTGCGCGTATTTTGGCACGCACACGAAATGATGATATAACTAAACATGGCAGTGGTAATCCTGGAACTATGAATATGCTACGCAATCATGGCGTTATTTTAGGGGCTTTAACCTTATTGTTTGATGCAGTTAAGTGCATTATTCCGTGTTTGGTGGCTAGGCTTTGGCTGTTTGAAGGCGATGCATATTGGTCCAACCTGGGCGTTCATATTGCAGGATTTTTTGGAATAATAGGTCACATGTTTCCAGTTGTGTATAAATTTAAAGGTGGCAAGGGTATTGCGAGCGCATTTGGCTTTGCTTTAGTTGCAAACCCAATTTTAGCGGCTTGCTGTTTTGTGGTTTTTGCAATAACATTTGTGATATCTAAAATGGGAAGTTTGGGTTCGCTAGCAAGTTTATTTACTTTTTCTATTGTTAACACTATATTCTTGGCTAAAAATGGATACTACCTTTCAATTGCAATAACATGGGTACTGGTTTTACTAATCAGTTTTGCTCACAGGTCAAATATTTCTAGATTGTTAGGTAATAAAGAAAGTAAAATTAGCTTGCAAGACGCGGTTGAAAAGGATAAGGCGTACCTTAAAGCACAACGAGAAAAACGCCAAAAACAACATAAACAAGAAACACAACCAGATTCTGCAGACAATGCAAATAAAAATGATGAATTATCTGGTGAAAAAAATACAGAAAATAAATAATTAAAAGCACCAATAAATTTGGTGTTTTTTTATCATAAAATCCAATTAGCATTCATATTAATTAGTAAAATACAACTGGAGGGTTTTATGAATTACGACATTTACAAAGATATTGCCACAAGAACAAATGGCGATATTTATATTGGTGTAGTAGGGCCTGTTAGAACAGGGAAATCTACATTCATAACAAAAACATTAAAAAATTTGGTTTTGCCAAATATTATAGACAAAAACAATAAAGAAAGAACTATTGACGAAATGCCTCAAAGTGGCGACGGCAAAAGTATTATGACAACGCAACCAAAGTTTATCCCCAACGAAAGCGTTCTTATTGGCCTTGAAAATGATGTTAAAATGAAAGTGCGTATGGTGGATTGCGTGGGCTATTTGGTTGAAGGAGCAATTGGGCATATAGAAAATGAAAAACCACGCCTTGTAAAAACGCCTTGGAGTGCCACCGATATTCCTTTTGAAGAAGCAGCGGAGATAGGAACTAATAAAGTTATTTCTAATCACTCCACAATTGGAATTATGGTTACAACCGATGGCAGTATCACCGATATCCCGCGAGAAAACTATGTTAAGGCCGAGGAAAGAGTGGTTGATGAGCTGAAAAAATGCAAAAAACCATTTGTGATTGTACTAAACTCAACTCATCCTGAAAGTCCAGAAACGGTTAATTTGCAGAAATCGCTAGAGTCAAAGTATGGAGTAGGCGTGCTTGCTGTTGATGTTGAAAAAATGGATAATGATGACTTAAGTAAAGTGTTTGCAAAGGTTTTGGATGAGTTTCCAATAACACGCCTTTGTGTAAAATTACCAAAATGGTTGCAAGTACTACCATTTGAGCATCCGCTTATTCAAGCGATTTATCAAAGCGTAGATGGATTGCTAAACGACATTACTAAAATTGGTCAAATTCCACAGGATTGGGCGGGATTAAATGACAGTGAAGATTTTGAGCCGATGACGAACAAGGAGATTTTGCCGGGTGATGGCAGAGTTATTATAAATGTAGAGGCAAAACCGGGCTTGTTCTATAAAGTATTAAGCGAACAATGCGGACACGAAATTTCTAACGAGTATCACTTAGTTTCTTATGTAAAACAACTTACAAGTGCTAAACAGCAATATGATAAATTTAAGGATGCCCTTGAACAGGTGGAAGCAACAGGCTATGGAGTAGTGCACCCTACTTTAAACGATATGACCTTGGAAGAACCCAAAATGGTTAAACAAGGTGGCAAGTTTGGGGTAAAATTAAAAGCCAGCGCGCCTAGTTATCATATCATGAAAGTGGATATTGAAACAGAAGTTAATCCAATTGTTGGTAGTGAGCAACAATCTGAGGATATTGTTAAAAATCTATTAAGTGAATTTGAAAATAATCCAACCGAAATATGGCAAACAAAAATGTTTGGAAAAAGCTTGGATACGCTTGTAAACGAGGGTCTACAAAGCAAATTACTTTCTATGCCAGTTAATGCACAAGCAAAAATGCGAAAAACATTAAGCAGAATTGTAAACGAGGGCAAAGGCGGAGTTATTTGTATATTGTTATAAACAATACTATGCAAAATAAAAATATGGCTTATTATAGGCAATAAAAAGGTGTACTTTAAACACCTTTTTATTTTGTTTTTTTATGCTTTATTTTTATATTATTTTGTGGTATAATAATTATATATTCTTTATACAAGGGAAAAATATGGAAATTAAAACACCAAATGAAACTGAAATGCAGTTAATTCAAAAACTGAATTTAATTGCAGATAGTGATGGGGTAATTAGCAGTTTGGCCTCAAAAGACTTATCCACTTATGAAAAGCTTTCATATATTTGTAAAACACCGCAAGCAATGGTGGATTGGGTAAAAGTTAATTGTAATAAATTTTTACATATTCGTGCATTTAACGAGGCACAATATTTTAGGCATGTAATGCAAGTGCGCAATTATTTAACTATGGACGAACAAACGGGACGACTTGTATTTGATACGGTTAAGATTGTGAAAGAGCTTGGCACTTTAAATGATAACCGATATCAACTAAAACAATTTCTTGCTTTTCATGAAAGGCTGTCAAACTATGCTCGTAAGCATGACGAACAAACATTACAGGAATTTTGTAATGAAAAGTACAACATACTTGTTGTAAATCAACGCAACAGGTTTAATAAAAACATAGCTAAAGTTGTAGATTACATCGCAAAATTTGCAGATGAAAACAATTGTGTGGATAGCATAAAAGATAGTCCAAATGAGTATGTGAAATTAACCAAGACTTTAAACGGATTTTATAAACCCCAAAATTTTAACGAATATGTTCCAATTCTTCAGCAGTTTGTTGAAAATGAAACAGATTATCACTTTAGTGTAAATTATGTAAACCAATCTGCAGTGGAATATATAAAAGATAAGCTTAAGGAATTCTACCCAAACGGAAAGATTGAAGGGCTTAGTTCCGATCATTATAAGCTTTATCAAAAAATATGTTATTTAAGAGATGTATTTATTCCGGGTGCGTCTGTTGAAAAGACTGTTAATCAACTATTTGGCATGGATTATGTTGGGGGAAAGGGAAGTGTAAGAACAGCTTGTAAAGTTAAACAAAATAATCCATCGGTTATAAGGGTTAAGGAGTTAAATGAATAGGCCAATAAAAATAGCAATTGCAAGTGATACTCATGGAAACACTAAAGCAATAGATGCTATATTTGAAAAATTTAAATTTGAGCATTTTATTTTCCTTGGTGATTATGTGCACGATTTAGGGTGCTATGCAAATTTGCAAAATGTACACAAAGTAAGGGGAAATTGTGACCTATATAGCAAAGAGAATGACTTTGGCATCCTGCAGATAGGTGAGATTAAGATATTTTTTTGTCATGGCGATGCTTATGATATTAAGCGTGGCAACAATAATATTTTTAAAGCGGGTAAATTGCTAAATGCAGATGTTGTACTATATGGCCATACGCACAAATTTCAGTATGAAGTAAAGCAGGGCATTCACATTATAAACTGTCCGGCTTTAAGTTGCGTTAGAGGCGGAGAGAACGCATTTTTAATACTAGAAATCAATAATAAAAATATATCACTAACAAAACATGAAATTATAAATAAATAAAAAACACATGCTTTTAAAAGCATGTGTTTTTTAACCAAATACTAAATTAATTTATGTAATGGTGCGGATAACAGGACTTGAACCTGCATGGAATTGCTCCCACTAGAACCTGAATCTAGCGCGTCTGCCAATTTCGCCATATCCGCATATTCTACTTTTAAGTTAAACAAAATATTTCTATATTATAGCACACAAATTTTGTGAACTAAACGATTTTACAAAAAGAATTATAGTATAAAGCTAAAAAATATTCAATTATTTTAACCATAAAGATAATTAAACTTGGATATTTTGGACTTTCAAATTTGTTTTTTTATGTTATAATGTTTTTGTTTTTAAAATAATAATAATAATATTTACAATTATATTTTTATAGTTATTATAACTTTGCTTATTATACAGGGAAAAAAAAGTGTAACAATTTTGTCATTTGCGAATCTTGTAAAATAGCAAATAATTAAAGAGAAAATTTAAAATAAATTGTTGACATGCATAATTTTATTTGGTATTATATTAGTGCGTTTGCATTGGGTACAAGCTGCGCGGGTGTAGTTCAATGGTAGAACTCCAGCCTTCCAAGCTGGCCACGTGGGTCCGATTCCCATCACCCGCTCCAAAATATTTTTCTTTGGATTTTGTGTATAGATGCTTATGGCACTGTAGAAACCTTTGACAGCTATTTATGCGCCAGTAGCTCAGTTGGATAGAGCATCGCCCTTCTAAGGCGAGGGTCAGGGGTTCGAATCCCTTCTGGC
>CAZMBC010000003.1:0-158310 GCA_964564685.1 uncultured Christensenella sp. | reverse complement strand
CATTAGTTTCTCCTAAAATTTTAAGTAAGTAGATAAAATGTTTTTATCTTTATCACCATCAAGTTCTTGCAACTTTTTGTAATTAACTTTTACCCCATCATCAAGGTCAAGTGTTATATTCATATTGGAAGCGTGATTAAGCACTTCATCATAAGCTCTACATTCAAGTATTTGCTTATTGATTAAATCAAGTTGTTTTTGAGCTTTTGTTCTTTCAGACGCAATAGTTGAATTTTCAATGTATTTTTCAAGTCTTTCTTTTTCTTGTTCATACTTCCATTGAATATCGTGCAAGTAAGAAAGTCTTGCTGTTGGAATGGTATTTTGGTCGTATCTATGAAGATACATCAATGCCCTAAATCCACCATTTTTTCCACTATCAAATTGCCAATAAATTGGTCTGTTTTGATACTTTTTGCAATGGTCTTTGAAGA
This sequence comes from uncultured Christensenella sp., assembly GCA_964564685.1. Taxonomy (GTDB): domain Bacteria; phylum Bacillota; class Clostridia; order Christensenellales; family UBA1242; genus UBA11490. Next base: position 157,876 of record CAZMBC010000003.1, on the reverse strand, counting down.
AATCATTTGCAAGATAATCTCTGATTACATTTGCTGGAATATCAGTTGATTTTTCATTAAGCGCCTTTGCAATAAACTTCAAGTTTTCTTGTAAGTGTTCTCTACCATAAATCTTTGTTATAAAGTCAATAACATAAGTAGTCATATCATTTTTGCCATATTCATTATCTGTTATCATAATGCAGTTATCTTCACTTGGTAAAAATGATTTAGCATAGTTTTGCAATCCGTTATGCGTAAGTGGTTGTTCAGTGCTTTTTGTTATTTCCAAATATGTATTATTATCAAACTCACCGCCGGCAAATATCAATCCGTCTTTATATGGACTATATCTACCAAATGAACAACCAATAATATAAGAAATCAAATCTTTGATTACATCTTGTTTTGTCTTAACATAGATGTTTCCTCTCATATCCTCTGGAATTTCATCTTTAATATCATAAATGCGACAAACTGTTATATCTTTGTCTGCAACCTCCGGAGTAAGTTCATCTTGTAATCCGTAGATTTCAATAAAGATTTTATTGAGTTCTTCTTCATTTTGTTTTAATTTGTCAAATCTCTCATTGACTTCTCTTTTATGATTTTCATATTTATCTTTAATTAACATAAACTTTCTCCTCCGACACTTGGGACTATAAAACAATTATCTAACATATCTTGTAAATATGATATTGTCATTAACATTTTGATAGCTTCTTCCTCATCTATTATCCATTTAATTTTAGGTGTATGTGCTGTAACATTTCTTACCATTAAAAATATACCTTTCAACATCATACACAAACCTTTTTGTTCGTTTTGTTCAGCGTCAGTTTTAAGTGAATTTATAGCTAATAATGGCTTTTCAACAGAAAATACTTTATCAAATAACGCTGCACCATCACCTGTCAAACTTGTCATTTCCTTGATTTTATCAGACAAACCTTTTGCCGCTTCAAAAACTGCGTGGAAATAATTTTCACTTAACAATTCTTCTGTGCAATATTTCAAAACATTAGAATTGACTTTTCTATCTCTCAATTTAGATACTATGCTATTAGTTCTCTTTTTAGCTTCGCTAATTGTTGTCGCTTTTTGAATTAACTTGAATTCCCCTTTTTGATTATATTCTAAACCACAAAAAGCAAGTATTTTATTCATTGAATTTCGTATATTTTCAAACTGCTCTTCTCTATCAACATATTTTTCTGGTTTTAGGACTTCTGCAATAAATCTCAAAAAGGAATTTGAAGAATTATCCATATTAGTTCTATAAACAAATGTGTTATAAACTCTCCTCCATTTTGTAGATTCCCCACTTTTATCTTCAACCTTAATGGTATTAAATATTGTTGTAATTTCTGTTCCGGTTACATATTCACAAATCAATCTTGAAATTTGCTCAATTTGCGAATTACTTAATTTAATAGTCATTTGTTACTCCTTAAATTAGTGGATTTTTTGCAAAATCCCAACTTGTTTCGTATTGGTCCCAGTCAGATTGTGATAATTTAATATTATCATCAACTAATCTTTCAATACTGTTTATTTTAATATTAGCTCTTATAATTGGTAATCCAGCGATTTGTCCAACTTCATAATTTAGTGTTGGAGATATTGCCTTTAATATGTTCATCATTACATTTGAATTTCCCAGTCCCAATAGATATACTAATGTCCTATAATCATTCGCATAAATACTTGTTCCTGCCACGTCAAATAAGTTTCCTTGTGGTTTATATCTAAATGCTATTGGACCAGAAGAAATTTTGGACCACGAAATACAATCTCTAAAATAATAATCTGGATTTCTTAAAACAGCTTTTTTATCATTTCGCAATTCAATTCCATCTTTATACCAGTTAACTACTGTATCATTATTCCCATACCATTTTCTAAAACTACCACCCTTGTTGTATGGATACCATTTTTTATTGCTTTCATATGAAGCTCTATGACTGATACAATCAATAAAAAATGAGTTTTTATCAATTTCTTGCCATAATCTAGTGTATTTATTATTATCAGCAGTGGCTATCCCTTGTTTAGGCGTTGCAATATTTTCCAACTTTTCTGATTTTTGAAAAATTTGATAGAAATTTTCAGTTAACCAATATGCCAATGGTTTTCCGGGGATTACATTATATTGAAAAGTTGAACTAATATATTCTTCTTTTTTATCCAAAAAGCCCTTTTCTTTTAATTGCTGCGAACCATAATTAACTAATCTATAAAATTTAGTATGATACTCTCCCAATATTGTATTATTTCTGATGACAAATGCTGTTGTGGATACAACATCACCACCAATATCTTCAAACCCTCTTGTCCCTAAATGACACATTGAAACAATATTTTGAGATAAAATATATGGTCTTAATTCCTCATAACTTTTAAGGAACATCCAAGATTGCATATTTATCATTGCAAGAAAACCATTAGTTCTTACCAATGGGATTTCCATAAACATTGCAAAAGTATCAGTTTTGCTTTTGGGATAATTATTAGCCGCAAATGTTTTTAATTTTTCATTTGAAGATGTAGGTAAATATGGTGGATTTGTAGCCATTATGTCATATTTTGAACTCAAAATTATTGCCTGTCTAATTAAATTCAATAGTATTGGTTTTACATTTTTGACAGCTAATGCGTCAACGATATTAAATTGCACATCATCTACATTTTCAACAACTTTAAGAAGAATATCATATTGTTCTGTTGAATAATTAAAATCTTTAATCAAGCTGCCATAAAGTTCAGCGTCTTTGAATTTTTCAATTAAATCAAACAAAATTTCTTCATCATTATTGTTAAGTTTAGCAATTCTTATAAAATCTTTAAGTTCTGCTTGGTCAATTTCATTGCTTTCTTTTATATCAATAACATTTGGATACACTTTCTTTGATAAAAAGTCTTTATCGTAAGACAATGCTTTCATAGTAAGTGCAAATGATGTAAGTTGTGCTGCACGCTTATCTACATCAATACCAAACAAATTGTTTTGCAAAATCAATGCTGGAATTTCACTTGCTATATATCCACTTTCCAAATACATTTTATAGAATAAATCAAAGGCATAAACAAGAATATGACCACTACCACAACAAGGGTCTATGAATGTAATATCTGTTACTCTTTTTTCTGCATATTGTTTGTTTATCTCATCAAGTTTTGCTTTAACTTCAATAGTTTGTTCCGCTTCTTCAACAAAATATTTCATACTTTGTTTAAGATTTGATGATTTATGACCATCAACCCACATTTTGCCAAGTGAGTTCTCTGTCATATATTTAACAATCCAATCTGGTGTAAATAATTGAGTAACAGCTGGTAATGTTCCTTTATTTATTTGGTCTTTACTTGCAAAAACTTCATCTTTCTTTTCTGAAATATAAAATTGATACAACCAACCAATAATTTCTACTTGACTTGCATTTTCACCATTTTCATCTTTAACTGTAATATTAAAATCTTTTGCAGAAATATCATTAACCAAGCGGTCAATAATAGCACCTTTATCAAGCAAATGGTCTGGTAGCAATAATTCCATATAATCTTCAATTTTTTCAAACATCAATGGCATTGCTTTATTCAAATCATTACATTGCTTTGTAAGAATATATCTATAAAGACCATTATTGTCATTTGCGTCTTGATAATCATAAACCTTAAATTTGTCAACAAAAGATAACTTATCTGCATAAGTAATAGCGTCTGGTTCAGTCTTTCCGGTAGATGTAGAGCCAATCACATAGATTTTATCTCCATTATTGCCATTTTTCAAATAACCATTAACTTCCATAAAACGAAGAGCAACAATTCTATTGAACCAAGTATATGCTATTTCTTCAATAGTATCTCTATACCCTATTTGTTGAATTCTTTTAATGAATGCTTCTCTCATTTCTTTTTTATAGTTAAAAGTTACACCATTAACAACAAACCCATTGCTAGTTTCAGCTTGGATTTGTTTTGTTGGTTTATCTTCATAAACACCAAGCAAATTTGCTCGGTCAGATATTCTCTTAATTAAATCTCTTCTCGCCCAGACAGCGAAATTTCTTAATGCAGATTTATTCATTAGTTACCTCTTTTATTTGATATTGATAATAATATTATCTTTAAGCTTTTCTTTAAGTTGAGTTTTAAGTTCATTTGCAAGCTTATCTATATCATCTTCACTTTCAACTTTAATGCTTGTTTTACCAAGTATTTCAGCAAGTGAGAGAGATACAATTTTCTTAAATTCTTTCTTTTCAATTTTCTTTGTTGGATTTTTCTTCTGTTCTTCTGCTATTTTTTCTTCGTATCTTTCTCTTGCAGTATTTACCATACTATCACGAAGTCTTATAGCTTCTTCCCTAACATTATGGATTGTTGCAACTATTTGAGATTGAGTTGCTTTATCTTTAAGCATTTTGAATTGCAATTCAAGTCCTTGTGCTGTAATTTCGTATCTATTATAAACATCAATAACTTCTTTAAGCATATCATCAATTTCATTGCAAATAGGTTGAGATTCCTTTTCAAGAACCTTTACAAGTGTGTTGTCAAATTTTTGACAAAGGTCTGGCAATCTATGTATTTCTTTATAAGGACTTTCAAGTGTGATAATACTATCAATTTCACTAATAATATCCTCTACACCCATACCTGTAAGGTAAGATTTGTTTTGTTTGTAAATATCTATTCTATTGCAACCTTTTTCAAAGATTGGTCTTTGATTTTCAAAGAAATTCTTTATAACATCAATGTTTGACTTATATTCCATAAGTTCACTTTCACTATCAATAAATTTGTCAAACAATGTGCTTGTATCAGTAATTCCAACAAGTTTAGTAAATAACTTAAAGCTCTTATCTACAAGGTCATAACCCGGATACTTATATGTGTTATGATATGGAATACTGTTTATGTATGTAAGTTGATAATCATAACTTCTATAATAACCACTTTGTGGATATAGAGCATAGAAATTTCTAACGTGGTCAAGTTCATATTCACAAGTTCTGATAATTTGTTGTTTAAGGTCCTCATCATTTGTATAACCAACTGATTGAGTGAATACATTTTTGAATATTCTCTTAATGCTATCAACAATTTCATCACTTGTTTTGATTTTTAATTTTACAGCAACTCTTTCTTTGTAATCTCTCTTTGTTAAGTAATCAACAAGTTTATTGTCGTTTATTACAATAGGACTTCCTGCAAGTTCAAGTTTAATATCATCATTTTTAAGCAAGTTGATGATAACAGCTGCAATATCAAGTTCATTCCAACCATAAGGTATCTTTTGGAACCTGTCATTTAAGCTTCTTAAATTGATTGGCAATCTTCTTTCATATTGCATTTCAATATATTTCTTCATTTCTTGTATAGCAAGTCCATTAGGAACTACACCATCAATACTCATTTGTCTAGTTGTAGTAAGTAAAGATTGTAAATCATTCGCTTTCTCATAGTATTTTGTAATGTAGTTTAACTTTGTATAAGTGCTTTCAACAAGGATTTTGAATGCTTCATTTATTCTTTCTTTTGCACTTTTTTGTTTAATTTCTAATTTTGTTGTATTTGCGAAAATATCGGCTTTTTCAACCCCTTCAAGAATGAGATTATATGCTCTTTCTTGTTTTCTGCGTAATTCATCTGCTTTTAATGCCAAAATCTTTTGGATATTAGAAGATGACGCCCTAGAATTTCTTGTTCTAATGTATTTTTCAAGTTTTAAGTAACCTTCTATTTCATCAACAAGTAAAGGATTATCAGCCATTCTTATAACAACTGAATGATTAAGTTGAGTTTTAAGTTTAATATCTTCATCTCCAATATTTCCGTAATATGGAGTATAAACTGAAAGTCCAAGTTCATTTACTTGCTGACCTCTTGGATTTTCATCAACAATTTGATTAAATCCAAATGGAGCAACATTATTGTTATATTTGTATTTGAAATCACAAATACTATTAAATATTTGGTCTCCAACAAATTTGATTATTTCACTTGGGTCCAAGTTGATTGATGAAATTTCACGATTTACATCTTGTTCATCATTTGTTAAGAATATGTAATTATCACCATCTCTTTGAATAAGATTTTGACTATATAACCTTTTAATGCTTTCTTCAATTTGCTTTCTTAAAGCAATTTTATCATTATCAATATGAGTTAAAGACAAAGTTGTAAGGTTTTCCAAATTAGCTGGCATTTTATCATCAAGGTCTTTAACAAGGAATAAAGTTTTAAGTAAGTTTATATCTTCTGGAATAACAAGATTTTCATTATTCTCTGCCCTTGTCATAACATTTCTTATTTCGTGGTCAAGGAATGTTTCTATTGAATTATAAAATTCACTAAATGGAACGAGTGCGCCAATATCTTTGTTTTCATTACTCATTGCACTTTCTTTGAATGCAGAAAGCAAAGAACGTTCACCTTCTGAAAGGTGTTTACCACTTGCGCCACGATTTCTTATACTGTTATACGCAGATTGCAATAAGTTAAATTGATATGGTAAAAATGGATATATTTCAGCAAAATCCTTATCAGTTTTGAATGTTTTAATATCTGGTGTATTAGAACTGAAAGATACAAGGTTCTTAATAACAGCACCTTTTCTTCCATACATTTCTTTCAAACTATCATCAGCGTTTTCATTTTTAGCAAGAATTCTCTTTTTGATAACTTCATCAGCATTTGATGATGACAAAGAAATTCTAATACTAAATCTACCCTGAATTTTAGAGAAATCTTTGCTATTTATGTTCTTTGAAACTGTATCAATAGCTTCTTGACTTGTTACGAATACCCAAGCACGACCACCACATTCAACACCCAATCTTTCAACTATTGTTTGAAGATTAAGCATAAGTCCAGAGTCGTTACCAATGTATTGTCCCATTTCATCTATCATAAAAATAACATTACGATTTCTGCCTTTGCTTTCAATATATTCTCTAACTTTATTAGCAAAAATATCAATACTCAAAGTAAAGTTGCTTTCTGCTTTTTGATATGTATTTCTAGCTGCTTCAACTGTTATTTTATTTGTTTTTGCAAGAGCTTCTACAATGTTATCTTCTTCAAAATAGAAATCATCTCTTCTATTTTCCCAAGTATCACCACTTATTTTTTTGAATTCTTCTTTGAATTCTTCATAAGTGCCATTTTTAACCATTTGTCTTTCAAGTTCAGCAAGCCAAGGCATACTTTCAGAGAAACCTTGCATTTTGTTAAATACTTTATTAAATACTTTTACAAGACCTTCTTTATTACTTCTTGCGTCTGCGTCCGAAACACTGTCAATATTAAATAAGATAACATCACTATTATAATCAGAAGCTGCTTTCATATTTGCAACTATCATAGCGTCATTGATTTTATCTTCAAAGTATTGATACGCCCTTTTCCCACGAATTTCTCTGTTTTCAAGTATGTATGACAAAATTTTTAAGAAGTGAGATTTACCACTTCCAAAGAAACCTGAAATCCAAACTCCAACATCATTTGTTCTTGCTTTCAATGCGTCAGCATACTTTTCAAAGAATGTAGAGAAATATCCCTTTAATTCTTTTGTTACAACATATTCATTAACTTCTTCAAACACAGCTTCTTCTGTGTTTTTACCAACTTTGATAACTCCTTCAAGTGGTCTATCAATAGGTTTTTCAAAAATATCTCTTATAATCATTTCTCTACTCCTTATAATAATTTGAATGCTCTGTAATAATTATCGCCTTTGATTTCATCAAACAAGTCTAATCCATATCCTGAATAAGAACCCGGGAAGAATAAAATCAATGGATTTTGTGTTATGTATGGAAACAAGTTATTTAGTAATTTATGAGACCTCATTATTGGATAAATCTTTCCAACTCCTGTAATGAATATCACATCATTAGGTTCAACCTGTTCAACTATCTTTTTTACAAACATATTATTTTCAGTCTTTAAGCCAAGTGAGTTCTTTATTGTATCAATGAATTTCTCACTCCCATATCGTTTTTCTAATTCAATAGATTTTTCAAGATAACCTTTCTCTTTCAAACAATTTATCAAGACATCAAACAAATCAATTTCTTTTATTTTTATCTCTTCATTTGAATTGTTTATCTTTTGTTTTAGAACCCTTATGTGTTCTCTTACTTGAAATTCATCTTGTGGATTATAATCAAATATGTAGAATGGAACTTCATTCCCAAGTCCCCTTACTTTTATAAAGTCTGGGGATTTTATCCTTTCTTCAATTTTATTTAACTTTTCAGCAGTTGTCATTTTACACTCCCATAGCTTCTAAATATTTTTTGTCCCCTATCTTAATGATATGGTCAACAATAGATTTATCAAGTATTGGTGGCATAATCATATATACACTACCTAAATCTCTTAAAATCGTTGCGTCTATTAAAATCTTTCTTAATGAGTTTTTAACTTTTGCCTTGTTAGGTTCTTTCCATTTAGCAATCAATTCACTTTGTTGTGCTTTATATAACATAAATTGATTAAGTTCAACATCTGTAAGTCTATAATTCATCAATTCAATCTTATCTTTTATTACTTCATTCATAAATTCAAATACAAGTCTGTCAGATTTCATCAAAGCATATAAAGATAAAACCGAAGCAATATTATAAGGAGCATTTGCAATCGTATTGATTATTTCTTCATCTAATGTCGCCATACGTGAAATAATTTTATAAGCTAATTCCTTTCTTCTTCTTTCAGTATTTACCATAAAGATATTATCTGAAATTGATTTTTGAATGATTACACCCAAATCTTTTGTTTGTTGATATTCTTTACAAGCAATTTTCATTTCCTTTTCAAGCAATCCCATATCTTTTATTTGTGAAGAATATTTCATTTCAGCTTTCATACAATACTCCTAAAATTCAATTTTTACATAGTGAGTATAGCATATTTTATCTTGCATTACAATAAAATCCGGATAAAATCCGGAAAGTTGCCGGATTTTGCCCGGATTTTAGCATTTACCACTCGTCATCATCAAAATCTTCATCATATTCATCTTCTTCATCTTCGTCCATTAGGTCATAGAATTCTAGTTCATCATCACTAAATACTTCATCTTCGTCATCAATTTCATCATTTTTATTTGCATTTTGACCATTTTTGCGTTTTTTGATTTTTTCTATTTCAGTATCCTCCTCTTCTTCATCTTCACACATTGCACTGATAAACGCAATATCCAAAGGATTTGTAAAATCTGGTATTCCATTATCAAATAATCCCATTACTCCACCTCATATTTTTCATTCATTGATTTTAATAATTCCTTAATTTTTTCTCTTGTTTCAGTAGGTTTGACAACTTCAACGTGAGCTCCATATTGCATTGCCCAAAATATAAGCGCCTGCTCGTTAACCTTTAATGATACTGTCAATTCATCTTTATCATTTAATTTAATTTGAATGCTATCTCCAAACCAATCAATCAAATCACTTATGTATTTTGATTTGCTAATTTTTAATGTTGCGTTTACCGATTTTCCAAATGTCATATAGATATGTTCATCAATATATTTTTTCTTTGAGAAACCTTCTGTATTATCAAGTTTTGATATTGGTTTTATAGGTTCATCAGTTATTGATATGTTAGAGATACATTCAATCTTATAATTAGATAAATCATTGTATTTGTCATAGTTACAAACCAAATAGTATTTTCCTCTTGAATTTACCATAAAGTATGGATTGATTAAGAATTGTTTTCCTTGAAATCTTGGCGTCATTTCATTTGACATCATATACTCATTATAATTAAATCTAACCTTCTTCCCTTTTTCAATCGCTTCATTAAGGAGTTCAATGACATAAAACATCTCTTTATTTTTAGAACGAGCAACCACATCTACTTTTTGAATAGTTTTATATTTACTCTTATCATACATACTAACAGAGTTTGTCAACTTTTCTATCAACTCTTTTGCTTGTTTTGCTGGGATTACATTTGAAGAATTAACAGCGTCAACCAAATACATCAATTCACCACTTTCAAAAGTTCTACAAGAAAGATAGCAACCCCTCTTCCCCATTTTCACAATTTCATATCCAGCAGATATAAGGGTATTAACATTGTTTGCTATTGCTTTCAAATCCGGCTTTATATCATATAGGTTTTCTATCTTTTCTTGTATTTCACCATAGGTCAAATAGTGATTTTCATCAGAAAATTCAGTAAGAACTCTTAAAACATAAAACACAACTATCTTTTTGTCAGATTCCATAGCATACTCCTTTGTTTTTCTGATTGTATTATAGCATAAAATCGCAGTAAAAAAACGGATTTTAATAAAAATCAATCCGTTTTTCTACCTTTTTAATTTCAAATCCTTTTTTCTACCTTGATAAATATCATTTTTGTAATATTATGTTTATGGTTCAATAATCACAATTTCTTTACCTTGCTCTTTGGCATAATCTATTGTTTTTTTAGTTCCACCCGGTTTGCCATTAAATAACGCAATGACTATTGATGAATTATTTATCATATATCTATTTCTTTCCAACATACATTCGGGACCAGTATATTCATCATTAACACAGTGTATAGCGTCTAATTGTTTTAACAGATTTCTATATCTCTCTTGTTGTTTAGGTGGCCATTTACAATCTTGGTTTTTACAAGGCAATGCTCCAATCAACCTAATATTATGATATTTCTTTTTAAGTTCTAAAACCATTTCAGCACATATCATATCAAATCCAAGAGCCATTCCAGTAATAAAAGTATCATATCCCCTTTTGATTGCCAACTCAATTTGTTTTTTAAGTTTATCTTTCATTATTAAACAACGTTCATCACTCTCATTAAATCCCCAAGGAAGTTTTTGACTTCTATGTCCTGTAAAGCACAATGTGGTTGAATTAAGTAAATCAATAATATCCCCTATTTCTTGTTTTACCTTATTCATTGCTTCTTTTTTCTTGAAAATCATTTTTGCTCCTTTATGTTCGCCCAAATTATACTACATAATTATAACATAAAAAATTAAAAATACAATCAATTTGCCCAAATTATACTACATATTTATTTTTGAGTATATGGTAAGATTACTATGTAGTATAAATACTACAATTATGGAGAAGATATTTATATGACATTAAATCAAGCTTTTGCCATTAGAGTTAGAGAGTTGCTTAACCAAAAAGGTATGACACAATATAAATTAGAACAAGCAACCGGACTTTACCATAGCACCCTAACCTACATATTAAATAATAATGGTAAAACCAAATCTTGTAATTTCAAAAGTATGGCACTTATTATACGGGAATTAGGTATGACAATTACCGAATTTTTTGATAGCCCTATTTTTAATTTTGACAATTTAGAAATTGATTAAATTTTGTGATAAAACAAAAGTCAGCAAAACAAACTTGCTGACTTTTTTGTTTGTATATTTTAATAAATATTGATACTGTATTAACCTCCTTTTATTTAGATTTTTGTATTAGATATTCGTGGCAGTATCATTCCACATAGTCCTATTATAGCAATGGCAGGTGCCATTGCAGCGCCCATGTTGTTAACATCTTTAACGCCAAAATCAACAACTTTGCCAAAGGTCGCATGAGTAATACAAGGATGATTTTCGTCTTTAATTTTTGAAGACAGTACTGAACATCCCGCCCCTGTTATTGTCCATTGGCTTGTTGGCGGACGCTGATTTCCTAGTTCAAGCGGAAACCTATACTGACGCTCAACAGTACTAAAGTGACTTCCCGTTGCGCAAGCTACTTTTGAAAAATAATTACCATCCACAAATGTAGCACCCACCCCCAATGCTTCTGCCATTGTACTACAAGCTCCGTATAGTCCAAGAAAAACTGATTTTAACTGACGAGCAGTAAACGCAGAAGAAATTATTTGATTTAACAAGTCGCCAGCTAAAAGCAACTCTATATCCGATACTTTTATATTGGCCTTTTCAATCGCCCCATACACTGCGTGTTCCAAAATTTTTCTTTCAGCATGCTCAAAAGTTTTTTCACCAAACTTATCGTTTTTTAAAATGTAATCAAAATACTCCTTAAAATTTCCGTATCCCTCTTTCTGACCAACCACAGTATAGTTAGAAATTATTTGCGGTCTTGCCGAAAATTTAATTGTTTGTTTTCCAATTTTGTTGTTCATATAATCTCCATATTAAGTGTTTTATAATATTAAATAAATTATTCCTATTATAAACGATATCGCCAAACCATTAACTATTACCGGTCCAGCCACTGTAAACATCTTCACGCAAAGTCCAAAAATTATTCCTTCTTTTTTAAACTCCATTGCAGGACTGGTTATTGAGTTTGAAAATCCTGTTATCGGCACAATTGAGCCTGCACCAGCAAAAACACCAATCCTATCATATACACCCAAACCTGTTAAAAAACTTGCAAGAAAAATTAAGACAATTAACATCCATGCGGTTGCTTCATCAACAGTCATGGTTGGAAAAATATACATCAGTAAATCAAAAATTCCTTGCCCTATACAACAAATAATTCCGCCTACTAAATAAGCATAAAACAAAGTAGGAAATTGCTTTGTTTGAGGTATTTTTTTTAACACATATTCATTATATTTCTTGTTTCGTTCTGCATCCTTCATAACTGCCCTCTTTTACTTAATTAGTTAAATATTGACCAAAAAAAATTTTATAAACAAATTTATTAAAAAATAAATAAAATTTTATTTTCTTGACAAACTATAACTACAATTTGGAGGAATATTTATGAAAAAACTTTTATCACTTTTATTAATTTGTACATCATTTTTAGCATTTTTTACAGGATGTACAAAGGAAAATTCTACAATGGAAATTGGCAAAAATGTCGATAGAAATTTAAATAAACTATCCACTATTGTCACAAAACTAGATACTATTGACACAAACTATATAGCAAATCCCGATTTCATGTCTAATAAAGTTAAGAATAAAATTCAGGCATCTTATGCTTTAGCATTTAATGCGCAAGATGAAACTGACACAAATGAGATAATAAAACAATTGCTTATTAAAAAATTACAGGACCAATTGTTAAACAAAAATGGTAACTGCACATACTGTCAAGAAAAGTATATCACCAATGAAAACGGCTTTTGTAGCAACTGCGGAAATGGAGTAATTTGTGACGAAAACGGGAACTGCTACAATTGTCAAAATCCTTTAACTTTAAACGATAATTACGAATGTTCAAACTGCAATAAATATGCACTAGTAAACGAGTTTAAAAGTAGTGAAAACGATGACTATATTATTGAAAAACTTTCAACAAGTAACAATATTATAACAAGTGAGATTGAACATGAAAATTTACCAGCAACTACTAACGAACAAACAGATATTGAAGATGTTGATACTGTTTTAGATGAAAGACAAGATAATCAATCAAATACAAAATTTTATTTTTACACACGTGAAAGTTTTGAACCAATTAAATTAAAATATAAACCAAGATATGTTAATGAATATAACGAAAGCACTATTAACGACCAGATGGTTAACTATCTATACAAAATTCAAAAGTTATATGCCATGACCGAAGACGCCATTGAAGCAAACAATATTCTTGGCAATTGCAAATTTAACTTGCTTGATAGCGTTAAGGATGTAAGGTCTTTAAATGAATGTATTATCAATGGCACATGTGAGCCAACAATTCAACAATTGCAAGCTTTACAAAATTATATATACGATATTAAAACCACAATAAAAAATTTAAAAAATTGCAATGGCGCTTTAACTGATGAAGTTAATAATATATCAGGAAACACACCTACTTCCGTTGCAACAAGTGTTGATGTTATAAACAGCAATTATATGCGCTTAATTAATCATTTAGATACTCGCATTTCGTACCATGAAAGTGCAATTGCTACACTTGAACAAATGAAGTATCTTTTAAATGAAGCTGTTGGCAACAATAACATTACTGAAGATGAAATCCAAAATGTAATTGATTCATTAACACCACCTCAAATCGAAGAAGAAATTGAAAATAATGATACACCTATTAACGACACTAATTCAGAAAACGTAATTGACTCTCCTATCACTGACACGCCTGAAGTCGGTATAGATAACAGTGAAGCTATAGTAGAAAGTAATGAAAATGACATGAATAACACACCAGTTATTAATAAAGATATACTTTTAGATGAAAACACTGAATATAATGATAGCAATGCAATATTAGAAGATAATTTAGAACCTGCTGAAGACAACGAAAACGTGATTATTGACGAGACAGTTGATGAAGAAGATACTCAAACTTCCATAAAAAATATAGACACTTATATGGACGATACATTTCCTAAAAATAATGAAGAAAATTTAGAAGATAATAATGTGGATATTTTGAATAATGATATGGGAAGCGATGCCTCACTTAACAACAGCGATTTAAACAATATCGACACACAATATGATAGTGCTATAACTAACGGCAACAATACTAACAATAATGTTCTAAATAACAACACCTTAAACAATGACAACATCCTTGGAACTAACAACGAACTTAACGGCAGTTATGACAATAACGGTTTAAATAATGGCACAATGATAAATGGTGGATATTCAACATATGAAAACTCCATCGGCTTTAATAATAGCATTATTACACAAAACAATTTAAACAACAACGATGGCTATGGAGGTTACTACTATGGAAATGATGGACAAATTCACAACAATGGCTTAGATAATGGTGGCGAAATTGGCAACAACGGAAACACTATTGAAAACAACCTTAATGGAAATAACAATGTGAACACATATGGCTACAATACCATGTTGGATGTTATTAATCAAGGAACGGTTAATAACGGAATTAACACACTATAATAATTAATAACTTTAAAAAAACACATCAGCCTATGATGTGTTTTTATATTTTATCAAAAACAAATTGTTCTTTAATTTTTTGCAATATTTTATTTTCTAACCTGCTTATTTGAACTTGCGAAACACCCAGTTCACTTGCTATTTCTTTTTGGGTTTTATCTCTAAAATAGCGTAAAATTATAATTTTCTTATCCCTGGGCTCAAGTTCTTTTATTATGTCATACAAAAGCATATTATCCAGTGATTTTTCAATCGGACGCTCTTCATCAGCAATTTTTTCAAATATACTCATTTGTTTGCCAGCTTCCTCATCACCAATTGGCGTGTTTAGCGAAACAACACCCTGATTACTTTCCATCGCAAAAACCACTTCCTGAACATCCACACCAAAGTATTGGGCAATGTCCTCAACATTTGGGCTTTTTTCATGCAGATTACAATACTCGTCAATATATTTATTGATTTTGACCGACAGTGTTTTTGTTGCTCGCGAAATTTTAAGAATACCGTTATCACGCAAATATCTTTTAATCTCACCACTTATCATAGGAACTGCATAGGTGGAAAATTTTACATTAAACGCAGGGTCGAAATTGTTAATTGCCTTTAAAAAACCCAAACTGCCTAATTGATATAAATCTTCGTAATCAATTCCTTTATTTGTGTAGCGTTTAATCACGCTTTTTATAAGCGGTGAATTTTCCGTAACTAATTTTTCTTTTGCTGTCGCATCATTATTTTGAGCATCTGCAATCAATTTTAAAGTTTGTGAAGTTTCTAGCATGTTAACCTCCTACTGCTACATCCAACTCCCCCAACTTTTTATACATTGTTAACACAACTCCCTTATTGCGCTGGGAAAGTACCATAACCTTATCCATAAAGCCTTCCATAACAGTAAAGCCCAGTCCACTTCGCTCGGTGTTTGGCTTTGAGGTATAAAAGGGCTGACGCGCCTTTTCAACATCTTCAATCCCCACACCAAAATCGGATACGGTTATGTACACCTCGTTTTTAGTAAGTTTAATGTTAATAACAACATCCCCTTGCTCGCTTTCAGGATACGCATGCACAATAGAGTTAGTAACCGCTTCGCTGATTGCGGTTTTAATATCACCAATTTCTTCAATAGTAGGATTAATCGTTGCACAAAAACTAGCCACACACATGCGTGCAAAACTTTCATTTTCCTTAATTGCTTTAAATCTTAAAGTCATTTCATTTATATATTCCATAATTTCTCCTTTAACTAATTTTGGGCATAATTTCATATAACCCACTCATTTTAAATATTTTTTCTATATGTGTGTTAGGATTTGCAATATACACAGGAGTATTTTTATTGCGAAGTTTTTTATAACGTCCAATCAACACTCCAATTCCTGTACTATCCATAAACTCAAGTTGTGAAAGATCTATTATCATTTTTGAAAATCGGTTGGAACAAATTAACTCGTCCATAACATTTCGGGTGTAATTTGCTGTGTATTCGTCAAGTTCACCGCATAACATAATGTGAAGCGTGTTGTTATATAATTTCTTTTTAATCTGCATTATTCTCACCTCTTTTGTCCTTTTAAAAAAGTATAGCAAAGTACTAAGTAAAAAAAATAAGAACATTTGTAAAAACTGCTCTTTTTTTGTCTATCAAAATTAATTTATTTTTAGAAAATTAATTATAAATTTTCCTTGACATCATTCATTTAATATAGTAGAATTACCTTGTATCACAGTGAGGATATCGGGGTGTAGCGCAGTTTGGTAGCGCACTTGATTTGGGATCAAGGGGCCGGGAGTTCGAGTCTCTTCACCCCGACCATTACTTACTGTGTGCGGGCGTTTAGCTCAGTTGGTTAGAGCAACCGGCTCATAACCGGTTGGTCCGGGGTTCAAGTCCCTGAACGCCCACCATATATATCTTGGCCTGGTAGTTCAGCTGGTTAGAACGCTAGCCTGTCACGCTAGAGGTCGTGGGTTCGAGCCCCATCCAGGTCGCCAAAACCATTTTGCTTGCCTCGGTAGCTCAGTCGGTAGAGCAGAGGACTGAAAATCCTCGTGTCGGTGGTTCGATTCCGCCCCGAGGCACCAATATGGTTATTTAATAAATAAATTTATTTGCTGGTGTAGCTCAATAGGTAGAGCAGCTGACTTGTAATCAGCAGGTTGTGGGTTCGATTCCTATCACCAGCTCCAATTTTTATTTAGACCTACTACCCTGCTGATGTAGCTCAGTTGGTAGAGCAACTGATTCGTAATCAGTAGGTCGAAGGTTCGAACCCTTTCATCAGCGCCAATTTAATACGGGAGGATTGCAGAGCGGCCAAATGCAACGGACTGTAAATCCGTCGTCTCAGACTTCGATGGTTCGAATCCATCTCCTCCCACCACTTTAAAAACTAAACACTTGTTTAGTTTTTTTTATACAACTTAAAAGTTTAAATTTAACTATCGTTGCTTTTTTAACTTCTCAAGCAACTTATTTAATATCACTTAAATCGCACTTTACATAACATTTACAATTTCACACAACATAAATAATAAGTAATACAACTTAGAAAGGACTAGTGATGTTATTTAACTTTATATGTTTAGTGTATATACTATTAATTTTTTTAATAAGTAAAAGTGCTAATAATTTTAAGTATAGCGAAATCATGTTAAAGATATTTGGCACAATTCTTTGTGTTTATAAGCTTGCATTCTATGTCTTAAAAAATATTAAAGGAAACTTTACTGTACCAGTTGAAATTAGCTCAATTTCGTATTTTTTAGTACCGATAATTCTTGTTTTTAAATTAAAAAAACTTTATGTTGTAGGCTCGTTTTTTGGAATAATTTCAGGGATAGGATATTTTGTATTTTATGCAATAGTTGGATACAATTTTATTAATACTTTTTCAGTTAGTAAAATTGTAGTGGCATGTGTTGCACATGGCTATTTATTGCTAGCGGGATTACGTTTATTTAAACAAATAAAATTTAAAAAAGATAGCATTCAAATGCTATGGATAACAATTTTTGCTATGTTAACTTGGGAGCTTATATACCGTTCTTACAATCCTGAATGTATAGCTTTTATTTATTATTTAATAACCCCTACTTTCTTGTTAAGTTCAAATAACATATTTTTCAATTTATTTACATTTGTGGCCTACTACTCTTTTATAGTTATTGCTTTTAATTATATCCTAAAACTATTTTACAAAATCAACAACACCTATCATAAAACAAATATTAAGCCTATAAAATTTTCACTTTAAAAAAAGAGGCGTAATTTCACCTCTTTATTTTTTGCATAAATATACATTGTTAGCTTTGCTTTTTGCTTATGTTTTTTATTATTTTTTTAACATATTTATCTAAAGTTGAACCTTCAGAATAATCTGCTTTTGCAATCAAATTAACGCGCTTATCACTTAAAATTTGTTTTGCAGTCTTTTGAGAGCGCTCACTATCACTATAAACACAAACGCTGTGACCACCCTTTTCTTTTACAAGCTTCATACAAGGGATATCAGTTTCCCCATCACCAAAGTATATCATATTTGAATACGGAATAGTTAACTCCGAATTTATTTTTCTGTTAACTTCTACATCATTAAATTGCTCATCAAGCAAATTTTTTTTAATTCTAAAAATGTATTGTGTTTTTGCAGTGTAATTAACAATTGTTCGTGGCCAAAAAGCCTCACCCGAATCGTCATAAACATATGAAGAAGCAAAAATCTTTGTAAAATACTTACTAATTTCGCTCCCTTCGATTATTTCCTGAATTCCACTGCTAATTATAAAATGTTCTATTTGTAAGCCACTTCTTTCGCCATACTCATTTATGCGCTTAAACCACTGAATTACGCCGTCAAAATATGTAATGTTTTTTCCTACAGAATTTAAATATTTTTTAGTTAGCTTTATGCCTTTTTTTTGAGCAACAATTAAGTTTGCAAGCATAAAAGCAAGGTTGTTATCCATGTTGTTATTTTTTGCAAGTTCATTATTACAGTAATGCCAAAACTCACAGCTATCATCTATTCCAACATCTTGTAAAAAATCATATTCAGACATATACTTTTTTGAAAGCGTTTTATCAAAATCGTACATTAAAATTACTTTTTTAGAGTTATCCATAACTATCTCCTTATAATATAATAGCATATGCAAGCACAAATGTAAACAAAACATAAATTTATATTTATAGTTTTTTTTGTATATTTATACTTTGCTAAAATTTTGCTTTTTATATTTACTTTTAAATTAATTGACTAAACAACATTCATAATGTAAACTAATAAAGTTATTAATAAATTATATTAGGTTTTAAGGTTTGATATGAAATGTTTGTTTGTATATAATCCGAAAAGTGGAAAAAGCGGATTATTAAAAAGAATTGAATACATAAAAAGTAAGTTAAGTGAGATATATGATGAAGTAGACTATAAGCCAACAGAATACAAAGGTCATGCTACAGAAATCGCTCGGGAAAGTTGTGGCAAATATGATTACTTAATTGTATCTGGCGGCGATGGAACAATAAGCGAAATAATAAACGGAGTTGCCGAGCAAGAAAATCAGCCCACAATTGGTTATCTTCCTTCTGGGACAGTTAACGACATTTCTCGCTCCTTAAGGATACCAAGAAATTTAAAACGCGCAATTGGTGTATTAAGAGATAACAATGTTTTTAAGCATGATTTGTTTAAATGTAATAACAAATATGGAATTTACTTTTGCGGAAGCGGTGCTTTTACCGGTGCAAGCTATGGAACAAAACAATCTTCTAAAAAATTTTTTGGCAAAACAGCATATTTTTTTCATGGTGCAAAAGAACTAGGAAACATAACGGATTTTGATGTTAATATTAAGGATAAAGACGGAAATATAACTAGTGGAAGATATGTTTTAATGTTAATCGTTAACTCGCGCTCAGTTTCGGGCTTTATGTTAAACGCCTCAGCAAAATTAAATGACGGAAAAGTGGATATAGTTCTTATTAAACGACAAAACAAAAAGTTTTTTAATTATTTAGCATCATTGTTTACAATTGCAAAAGTGTTTTTATTTGATATGAAATTTTTAAAAAGCAATTCACGCGTTGATGTACTAAGCTTGGATGAGTTTAAATTAAAAAACAGTAAACGCATGGTTATTAACATAGACGGTGAAAAAGCATCATATGGCAACATGGACTTTAAAGTTATACAGGAAGGCTTTAAAATTGTTGTGCCATCAAAAACAATAAAGGAACAATTTAAAAATAAATATAAAGAAAAAAAACAACCAGAATAATGGTTGTTTTTTTCATATTAGAACAATCCAGAAATAACTCCGTCATTTGATATTTTCATATTAACACCTGCGGGTTCCTTTGATAGCCCAGGCATAAGCATCATATCCCCCGCTAGCGCAACAATAAATCCTGCACCATTTCTGATTTCTAAATCGCGTATTTTAACAGTAAAACCTTCTGTAGGTACACCCAAAAGCTTTTTATTATCCGATAGTGAATATTGCGTTTTAGCAATAATAACGGGATAACGCGATAGCCCCAGTTTGTTAATATAATTTAGTTTTTCTTCTGCAAGGTCACTATATTCTACGCCTTTCGCACCATAAATTTTTGTTGCGATTGCGTTTATTTTTTCCTTTATTGAATCATTTTCATCATACACAAAACTAAAGTTGGAATTATCTTTGTCACACAAATCCACAACATGTTTTGCAAGGTCAATCGCTCCCTTTCCACCTTTATTAAATACATTAACAGGAATAGCCTCTATTCCTAAATTTTTAACTGCATCTTTTACAACTTCAATCTCTGCATTTGTATCAGTATCAAACAAATTGATTGCACAAACAACCGGCAATTTATAAACATCTTTGAGATTAGTTAAGTGCTTAATAAGGTTAGGCAATCCCCTTTTTAGCGTCTGTAAATCTTCTTGTTTTAAATTATCCTTGTTGGCTCCACCATGCAATTTTAAAGCGCGTATTGTTGCAACAACCACAGCAGCATTAGGCTTCAGGTTAGCAACCCTACACTTAACATCAAGGAATTTTTCAGCACCTAGGTCAGCACCAAAACCCGCTTCAGTCACACAATAATCCGCAAGACTCATTGCCAGCTTGGTTGCGTTATTGCTATTACATCCATGCGCAATATTTGCAAATGGCCCACAATGAATTATTGCCGGTGTTCCTGTAAGTGTTTGCACCAAATTTGGCTTAACTGCATCTTTTAACAAAATTGCCATTGCATTTTCAACTTTTAAGTCTTTAGCATAAATTGGCTCGCCTTTTGTGTTAAGAGCAACAATAATGTTGCCCAACCTTTTAACCAAATCTTCTTGATTTTTAGCCATGCACAATATTGCCATAACCTCTGATGCACTAGTTATTATAAAACCATCCTTGCGAGGTACGCCATTTATCTTGCCCCCTAATCCACACTCAATTTCTCGCAAGGCACGATCATTCATATCCATGCAACGCTTAAAATAAATTTTATTTAGGTCAAAATTAAGCTCGTTTCCTTGATGAATGTGATTATCAATCATTGCGGAAAGCAGATTATTTGCAGATGTAATCGCGTGGAAATCACCTGTGAAATGCAGATTTATATCCTCCATAGGAACAACTTGTGAATATCCACCACCGGTTGCTCCGCCCTTAATTCCAAAAACAGGTCCAAGTGAAGGTTCGCGCAAGGCAAGACATACGCTTTTACCAATCTCACTTAAACCATCTGCTAAGCCTATAGAAACAGTTGTTTTACCCTCTCCGGCACTTGTTGGGTTAATTGCTGTAACCAATATCAGTTTGCCTTTTGGATTTATCTTATCAATGTTTAGCTTTGCTTTGTACTTTCCATACAACTCCAAGTCGTTTGGATTAACGCCAAGTTTTTCCGCAACGGCAGTTATATGTAATGGCTTTATTGAACGCGCTATCTCAATATCTGTCATACTGGCTTCTCCTTATTTTTTAAATTTTGCATGTTTATTGTGTAGATTTTCAAAATATTCATCCCTACATTCAAACATTTTTTCCGAAATAATTTTACTGGCCGCATTTAATAAATCTTTATCAATCTTCTTATCCTTAAACTCATCCATTTCGGATAATACAAAAGGCTTTCCTACCACCAAAACATTTTTTCTAAAAGCGTTAGTTTTTCTAATTAAATATGTTGGAACAATTGGTGCGCCTGTTTTTAAAGCAAACATTGCTGTGCCATTTTTAAGTTCGTTCTTCTCGCTAGAAATCAATCGAGAACCTTCAGGAAACAGGCATAATGCTTTTTCTTTTTTAAGCAATGCCATGCTTGTTTTTATTGCAGAAATGTCATTTGCACCACGCTTAACCGGATATGCACCTAACTTTTTTAAAAACCAACCAAAAAACTTGTTTTTAAACAATGAATCTTTTGACATAAAGTAAAATCTTCGTTTTGATAGTTTATATGCGATTATCAAAACATCATTGTTGGTTTGATGATTACATGTAAGAATCATCTTTCCTTTTGTGGGCAAATTTTTTTTAGATACAACCTTTGTAGGAAAAATAAGGCAGAGAGGGATGTAAATTAAAATCAAACAAATGTAAAAAATCATTATTTCTCCTTTATATAAGCCAACATTTGCTCGGCTACTATATTAGGGTCGTTTATATTATCAGTATCAATAACAATTGCGTCTTTAACCTTAACAAGCGGACAAATTTTTCGTGTCATATCCCTATGGTCACGCTCTTTAACATCTTTTAGGACTTGTTCATATGTTAGGCTTGTGTTTCCCTTTTCGGCTTCTTCCTTAAGACGGCGCATCGCCCTAACCTCTGGTGAGGCTGTAAGATAAAATTTGTATTTGCTGTTTGGCAGTACAAAGGAAGTTATATCTCTTCCCTCCATAACAACATTTTGTTCACAAGCAATTTTTCGCTGTAGCTCAAGGATGTGTTCGCGTACTTTTTTAATAACACTAACCCTACTGGAATAATCACTCATTGTAGGGTTATGTAACTGGTCAGAAACATCTTCTCCATTTAAAAGAGTATGTTGCTTGCCATCAATAAACTTAACATCTATTTTCACCGCATTGATTAACGCATTCATTTCATTTTCATCAAGTGCTGGCACGCCATTAGCCTCAATATTGCTAGAAATATTATGCCTAAAAGCATATAGCCCTATCGCTCTATATAATTCGCCCGTGTTTAAGTGCAAAATATTAAGCCTTTTTGCTAAAATCTTTGCAACAGTACTTTTCCCAGAAGATGCTGGGCCATCAATTGCTATTGAATACATATTTTCACCCCTATTTAAATATTAATAGTAATTCGTTTTTTGTTAACTCTCTAACAGCCTTTAAAGGCAACTCTCCCAATTCCAACTTACCAATCCTAAGGCGTTTTAGTGCAAATACATTGTATCCCACAGCCTCAAAAAGTTTCCTTATTTCTCTATTTCGCCCCTCAAAAATGGTAATTTCCAATGAATATAAACCGTCATCAAATTTAGGTCGGGTTAAAACTGCTGGCAATGTTTTTGTACCATCAATAACCAAACCCTTTCTAATTTGCTCCAAATGCTCTGTTTTAGGTTTTGTTTTAAGCGTTACTTTATATGTTTTTGAAATATGTTTGCTAGGATGCATAACCTCATTTGCAAACTCACCATCGTTAGTAAGTAAAAGCAAACCCTCGGTATTAAAATCTAGCCTACCTACTGGATATACCCGTTCACTAACATTTTTAACAAGTTTCATAACCGTAGGCCTGCCTCGGTCGTCCGAAACGGATGTTAGATAACCTTTTGGTTTATTCATCATCAAATATATTTTATTGTTTTCAAGAATTACTCTTTCGCCTTTATACTCTACAATATCATCTTGTTTAATGTCCGTTCCCAGTTCAGTTACCACATTACCATTTACCTTAACCAGCCCGTTTAATATAAGTTTTTCAGCTTTTCGTCTGCTAGTTATTCCACAATTAGCCAAATATTGATTTATTCTCATAATTCACTCCAATAAGATTGTAAACCAATTTGTCTTTAAATGCAAATAAAATGTTTATAATGATATCGCTTATAATCAACAAAATAAAAAAGTACTCAATCAACCAAGATTAAGTACTTTTTTTAAAAAATATTTTAAAACCAATTGCTAATTATATTATCCAACATAAAAGATAGGTCAATATTTTCTACATCATCAATTGCATATAAATTGTCCTCATAAATCAACTCCCCACGATATAGTACTCTTACCTTCCCAACAATAGTGTTTTGTGCTATTGGTGCGTTTAAGATATCTGGTAAGTCATATTCAACATCATAACAATCCACTTCACCCTTTAAAATAGGCATTGAGAATCCCTTTAATGTGCAAATACCAATTTCGTTTTTATTGCCATTCTCTATAGGTAATGTGCTAACAAAATTATATGGCGCAACAAAGTTTTTCATCTCATAGGTATCAAACGCAAGTTTTGTAAGTCTGTTACATTCTTCAAACATCGGCTGGCAATTTAAAACCACAGAAATAACTTTCATACCATCTTTTTCACTTGCACTAACTAAGCACCTTCCCGCATTATCCGTAAAGCCTGTTTTAACGCCTATGCAGTTTTCATCAGAAAACAATAATTTATTTTTATGTTTTAAATAGCGAGGTTGATACACATTAGTTTCGTTAATTGTGTGAAATTTGGTAGAGGCAATTTCTTTAAATATTTCATTTTTTAAAGCATATGAGGTAATCAATGCTAAATCGTGAGCAGTTGTGTAATGTCCATCTGCATCAAGCCCGTGTGGGTTAACAAAATGAGTATTTTCAGCTCCAATATTTTTTGCAAAATCATTCATTAATTTAACAAAATTTTCTTCACCGCAAACTTCTTCTGCTAAAGCTACAGCACAGTCGTTGCCACTTGCAAGCATCAACCCAAACAATAAGTCTTTAAAAGAAATTTCTTCGCCATGCTTTAAATATATACTTGTACCTTCTATACCTACACTTTTATCGCTAACCTTAACCATTTTATTTAAGTCATCACAGTTTTCAATTGCAACAATGGCAGTTGCAATTTTTGT
This sequence comes from uncultured Christensenella sp., assembly GCA_964564685.1. GTDB lineage: Bacteria > Bacillota > Clostridia > Christensenellales > UBA1242 > UBA11490. The sequence continues at coordinate 132,941 of CAZMBC010000003.1, read as the reverse complement.
TGTACTTGCCATAGGTAGTTTAAGGTCTTTATTAAAACCATACAGCACTTTATTAGTGTTTCCTTCCAATACAACCATGCCACGAGCAGGCGCCATAACTTCTATTTCAGATGACCGAGCATAAGCGCTTTTATTAAACATATTCAGATTACAAAGGACAAAAGCGCTTACTATTAAGCAAAGCAAAATTGCTAATAAACAAACTCCATTATTCCTTATTACTTTCATTTTCTTCCTTCCTATCTCTCAAAATTTTATCTACAATTTTATTTGTTATATTAAAAATTTCTGTGCATGAATTTTTAACCTCAATTGCCACATAATTTACTTCTTTTCCGCATATAGAAATAAACCCAACAGGTGTTACAGTAAACCCGCTACCACTGCCTCCGCTAAAAGGATATGATAAATTACTACGGTTTTTTAACTCACATTTAATTTCTCCACCACCCGCAACAAATCCTGCGTTAATACGACTTATTGGCAGTATTGTTATATTTTCTGGCAATAAGATAGGCTTTCCGACAATAGTATTGGTTTCTATGACATTTTTAAGCTTTTCCATTGCATTTTCAATAATTTCATTTACACCTTGTTCCATGTCACTAGCAATATTTTTTTCTTTCATTTTTATTAACACTCCTTATATACAAAACTGTGATAATTGACCACAAAAAATCAAATATATTTAACATAATATGTGAGTAAATATTTATTTTAAAACAATTATCGTTAAACGCAAATAGTACATTCGTTTTTGTATCTGTGTACTGATGCTTTGCAAGCATATTTGTATCAAAAACACCTCCAAAACTTTTTGCACTTCCCGCAATCATAGTAACCAAAAATGGATTGCTGCCAGAAATATAGATATCACTTTTTATAGCCAGTACATAAATTTTTTGTAAGTAAAACGAAACAATTTTCTTTAAAAATTTTAAGTTGTTGTTTGTTAAATTAATTTTAATTTGAATAACTTTTTTATTACCTCGTATCAAATTAAAATACTCACCCACAACACTAAATTCACCAGAAAAAACTGTTATGCCAAATAATTTTAGTTTTAACCTGCCAATATTTTTTAATATATCATATTCAAAAAATACTTTTATCCTTAAATCAATTGTTAAAATAATTATTAAAATTGAAATTGCTACCAAGGATAATCTCATATAAATATTATTTGTAAATGGACAAAAAAAATGTATTTAATTTTTAGTTAAATACATTTTTGTTTTAGTTAAAGTTTATTGTATTATTATCTTCATAAAGTATTCTATCAATATCTGATTTCAACTCATCGTGTTCATACTCAACTTCTGTTTTTAGCTCATCAAGTGAAGCAATTATTTCATCCTCTTGTTCGCTAGAAATTTCTTCAGGCTTTTCTGTTTGTTCCATTTGAGCCGCATAATCAGTAAAGTTAAACAATGAGTTATCATCATTTTTATCGTGAAGAACTTTTATGCGCTCAATTAGCTCGTTGTAATCTGGCAAATCATTTAAAGATGTTAAATCAAATTTCTTTAAAAAATTGTCAGTCGTTCCAAATAGCAGTGGCTTTCCAACTGCGTCTTTTCTTCCTACCACCTCAATCAAATTGTTTTCTATTAACACATTTACGGCATAGTCGCTATTTACGCCCCTAACATTTTCCACTTCCAAACGAGTTATAGGTTGTTTGTATGCAATAATAGCACAAACCTCTAGCACCGCTTTTGTAAGTGCTTTTTCCTTTATAGGATTAAGGACCTCAGAAATCGCTTCAGCGTATTCTGGATTAGAACAAAGCTGTGCCTTATTGTTATATATTAAAATTTGAATTCCGCTTTTTGACTGTTGTCGTTCCTGATGTAACTCTTGAACAGCTTTTTTTACATCTTCTAACTCAACTTGCAACTTATCTGCAATTTCAAAAAGTTCTATTCCTTCACCAGCAACAAAAAGTATACTTTCAATAACACCTTTTAAATTATCCATTATTTTCCTCTTCAACTTTTGATATTTCAATCTCGCCAAAATTATCCGTTTGAATAACACGAATTTCTTGCAATTTTAGCATTTCCAAAACTGCTAGAAATGTAGTAATAACTTCATCTCTATTAATACTATTGCTAAAAAGTTCGCTAAATTTAATTTTCTTTCTTATCAATAAACTATCTTTTATAGCAACAACCTTTTGTGAAACTGTAAATTTTTCGCGTTTAATTTCCTTGGCCTCGTTTGTTTCTTCCTTAATGGCAACCCTATGCATTATACGGCTAAAAGCGTCTAAAATCATATCCAAATTCATATCTTTAAGCACATATCTAAATTTATTTGCCTCAGGTTCTGGCTTTTTATAAAATCTATTATTATTTTCCATAAGCTTAAGGCGCTCGGTGGTTTCTTTAATCATTTTATATTCTTGCAACCTTATCTTAAGCAAGTATTCAGGATCTTCCTCATCAACATCTGCAGTTTCCAATTTAGGAAGTAAGCTTTTGCTTTTAATTTCTATTAAAGTAGCTGCAAGTTCAATAAATTCACTTGCATTTTCCATATCCACTGTGGATAAATTTGAAATAATTTCAAGATATTGTTCGGTTATTTTAGAAAGTTCAACTTCTTCTATTTCCATTTTACTTTGTTTAATTAAATGCAAAAGTAAATCAAGCGGGCCTTCAAAGTTGTCAAGTTTAAAACTTAATGAACTCTCTTCCCTTGTCAACACATCTTCCATTAAAAAATCAACCCCCAAAAACTTAAAATAGGCCAAGAAATCCAACTAATTAGCATGCTTAAAAAGTCAGAGAAAATCACTAATATTAAAAGCAAAATAAGATATCCATATTTTCTTAAAAAGTTAACTACTTTGTTATCGTGCTTTGTAAGTGCATCAATAAAATTGAACCCATCAAGCGGTGCAAAAGGCAAAAAGTTAAATACAGCAAGCGAAATATTAAGTGAAAAAAGTATGTCTAATAAAATAATAATATACATAACAAAATCGTTTATCTGTTTTGCAAACCTTAAAATAGCCATTAAAATTCCACAACTAAAAAATGCCAAAATAAGGTTTGCAATTACACCTGCTGAGGATACTATTGCCATAGCCTTACGCGGTTTTTTAAATTTTATTGGATTAACTTGCACAGGTTTTGCCCAGCCAAAGAAAAAGAACATAGAACACAAAAAGCCGATTGGGTCAATATGTGCCAATGGATTTAAAGTGTATCTGCCCATGTATCTAGGCGTATCATCACCCATTTTAACTGCGGAGTAAGCATGTGCAAATTCATGCACAGAAGTGGAAAGAATAAACGCAATTATAAAACAAATACTTGCAACAATAAATTCTTTACCCGAAAACCAATCTCTTAAAACAAATAACATATAATCACCCTAAATTAATACAAGTATAGTATATTATATAACAGCAAAAAAAACAATTAAAAAACAAAAAAAGTCCGCAAAACACGGACTTTATTTATGGTAATTTTTACTAAAATTTTAAATGACTAAAATAATTGACCAGTAAAAATCTTATATAAAAAGTAAATCATAATTACAACTCCCAATTGTTAACAATTTTCATTACTACATCTTTATAGTTTTGCTTATCAATATCGTTTGCAGAAACAATGTTAACTTCTCCAGCAACAACTCCGTCCTTTAACACAACAATTTTTCCTACAATATCACCTTTAGAAATGGGAGCATGTACATATTCGTCAATTTCAAAACGCAAATCAAATGCGTTTGAATTGCCCTTTTTGTTAATCAAATAAAAGTCGTTTTCTGGCATAAGTTCAGCGCTTTCAACTTTTCCTTTTTTCACTGTAATCTGTAGCTCTAACGGATTATTTTTATCAATTACTTTTTCGTTTTCAAAATTGTTAAAGCCATACTCAAAAAGTTCAATACTTTCTTTAAATCTGCTTGCGGCATCTTTACATTTAAGCGTTACAGCCGTTAAATTCATATCTCCCTTTTGTGCACTAGATACTAAGCAATACCCCGCCTCATCCGTAAATCCGGTTTTTCCAGTAAGGCAGTTATCGTAGTATCTTATAAGTCGGTTTGTGTTTACAAGTTCGGTTTCGCGACCACTTGGATGCACTAAACTGTCCATCCAAATTTTACAATCTTCTTTGTAAATATCATGTTTACTAACCTCTTTTAAGATGATTGCACAGTCTTTTGCTGTGGAATATTGATCAGAGGAAGGTAGACCTGTAGCATTGGCATAAAGTGTATTTTGCATATTAAGTTGTTTTGCGCGCTCATTCATCATTTTTACAAAGGATTTTTCACTTCCTCCAATGTGCTCTGCCAAAACTATACTGCTATCGTTTGCACTAGCAACAATTACACTTTTTAAAAGATCCCTAACTAAATACTCGCTACCTGCATCCAAAAACGCCTGACTGCCTTCAGCCTCACAGGCATATGCACTTGCCACAAGTTTATCATCCAAAGAAAGATTACCGCTTTCAATATTTTCTATCGTCAACAATGTGGTCATTAATTTACAAATACTTGCAACTGGCATTTTTTGATTTTCGTTATGTGCATAAAGCACCTCACCAGTTTTGCTTTCCAACAGTAAATAACTGCTACTAGAAAAATTGCTAAACTCGTTACTATTTGCACATACACTATTCGAACACTTGGGACATGACAACAACACTCCCACAACCAATATAAGGCTAGTAAAAAAATAAACTACTTTCTTCATATTAATTTCTCCTTGAAAGTAGTTTACTCATAAATTAAAAAAATATTTGAAAATATTTTAACAAACCTCTGGATTGAAAGCCAAAATGTTAAGCAAAGTATTTAATTTTTTGTTTACAATATTGTTTTCCTTGTTAATATCGGATTGTAAAAAAATTTCAGTAAAAATAAAATCAACCTTTACATAATTAGTGCCACCATTAAATGTAAGACCACTATTATCGTAACCCATAAAATCCGAGCCAGTAGTTAAGGTATAAAGTTTATAATCACCATTGTTAGCGGTTTTTAAATTTTGATAACTAAAGCCATAATCCTCAATCTTGTTGCCATTGTATCCACCAATTAGCATACTTTCCTTAGAAATCTCACCATTAGTTTTTGTATATTCCTCTGGAAGTAAATCTATATATACATTATAGTTTGACTCGTCATCATTTTCTGGTATTTTACTTCCATATAGTTCAACATTGTCACTTTTAAAGTTTTCCTCGCCAGATTGCGTAATTTTGTTACCTTTTGCCATAATTTCTATATCAGCATAAAGCGTAGAATTATAACCATCCTCACCACTTAAAGCAAAGTCAATGCTACCTAAAATAAAACCGTCAAGTTTAATACTTTCATCCGCAACAAGTTCACCGTTCACAAACATGTTGGGGCTGCTTGTGACCTGATTAGGAATAAGAATAATCGATATTATTCGTAGATCATCCAAATATTTTTCAAGCGGAGGAACTTCAGCATCTGTCTCATAATCGTAATCTATATCGCCGTTTTCTGCATCTTCTACTTCTTCTTTACTAGTTCCCTGCAAAGTGTAAATATCCATAAACAAAACATTTGCTCGTGGCAAGTCTGAATATACATTGGTGCTAACACTAACTTGTCCATTTGCTATAGCACTTTCAATAATGCTTGTTACTAAAAGTGTGTATGCTTTATACTCGTGGGAAGTGCGCCAAACCTCTTGTTCATTAGCCGAAGTTTCCTGTCTATCTTCAACAACTGCCATATAATTATCTGGTATAATTAAATCTGTGCCACCAATATTGGCTATTGTACTAATAAGATTTTGTTTGTTAATTTCGTCTTCAGCTATGTTGTTTTCACCAATTACATCTTTATATATAGCTTTTATAATGTTATTAATATCATTTTCAGTAAACCCAAGATGGTCAATAGCGTTTATGCAATTTTGTTTATTATCATTAATTCCGCTAACTGCTTTTAACATGGCTAACTCTAAGGAGGCTTTAATATTTGTTGCGTTAACTAACCATTTTCTTTCTGTATTAACTTCAGTAGAAAACCCACCAGTTGCTTCACCCTGACTTTCAGTTATTACAAACTTATTGCCGCCCAAAATTGCGTTTTGGGTTTTAAAAGCATTTGGCACAATATCCCCTGTACCAGTTATAAAGCTATTTATATACGACCATGTATTTATATTATTTGCATCGATAAGATTGCCTGCAGCACTTGAATCTGTGATTATATTTGCTTTAGGAACATCAAGCACATACTCTTCAGCAAAAGTAATTTCTTTTTCTTCCAATCTTTCTGCAGTTTCATCGCCATAAACCGCCAAAAGTCTATATGTTATTTCTTCTGACAGAACATTAAACTGACGATCTATCAATTGTGCAAAGGTTTGTTGGCGACCAGTATATGCGTCGTCAAACATCGCATCACTGCCAGGGTCAACAATAACATATGCCCCTAAAAAAGGGTCGCCACTTGTTGTGTGTGTTTTGTCCGGAGTTGTGCCACTATATTCATCCGAAGGCTTAATAGTTAGCAAATCACAACCCGCAAACATAAACGCAGGCAAAAGCAATATTAAACTTAAAAGCTTTTTAAATAAATTGTGTTTCATTTATTCCCTCTTTAGTTTATTATATCATTTTAAACAAACTAATACAAACATTTAAAATTAGTGCCATGCTATTTTATAATGTTAAAAAACGACTTTTTGCTTTTTTTAATGCCGTAATAATCTAGTAAACTAATTGCAATATTATTAAAGCCATGTAATGTTTTAAGATTAATATCGCGCTTTAATTTTTTTCCGTAAATCAAAAGTGGCACATACTCTCTGCTGTGGTCTGTAGAAGGCGTTGTTGGGTCACAGCCATGATCTGCAGTAATAATTAGCAGGTCGTCTTCTTTTAAATTGTGCATAATTTCTGGAATATAACCGTCAATTTCTTTTAACGCGCCTGCATAACCTTTTACATCATTTCTGTGACCATAAAGCATGTCGGTATCTACTAAATTAATAAATGCCAGGCCATTAAAGTCACGCTTTGATAGTTCCATTGTTTTAGCAAGTGCATCCTGATTATTACGAGTGTGATAATCCTCCGTTATTCCTACACCACAAAAAACATCCGCTATTTTTCCCACCCCTATAACATCATAACCATGGTCTTTAAAGTCCTCTAACATGCTACGCTTTGGTGGCAAAAGGGCAAAATCTCTTCTGTCCTCCGTTCTATAAAATTCGCCTACTTTTCCTGCAAATGGGCGCGCGATAATTCTACCAACATTATCTTTTCCTTGCATTACTTCGCGTGCGATTTTGCAAATTTTATAAAGTTCCTCCAATGGAACAACATCAACATGGCTTGCGATTTGCATAACACTATCCTGCGAAGTGTAAATAATTGGCTTTCCTGTTTTTAAGTGTTCCTCGCCCAAATCCTTAATAATTTGTGTGCCGCTTGCAACACAATTTCCCAAAAACTCAACTCCGCATTCACGCGAAAGCTTGTCCATAATTTTTTTAGGAAATCCATTAGGATATACTGGATTTGGGTGTTTATTTAAAATTCCGGCAATTTCATAGTGTCCAGCGGTGGTATCTTTTGCGTTAGCATATTCACTCATTTTGCCATAACATCCAACCACCTTGTTTTTGTGCGGAATACAAATTCCATCAATATCGTATAATCCCAAAGATGCAAGATTTTTAAGTTGCACACCGGTTGAATGTACAATATTTAAAAAGGTGTTGCTTCCAACATCGCCATATATATTTGCATCAGGAAGTTCACCAACACCAAAACTATCAATCACAATCAAAAAAGTACGCATACGCCCCTCCTTATTAAGGATATTTTAACACATTACAGAAAATTTACCTATTAATTAACTATAATTGTTATATGAATAACTGGCATAATCATACATTTTATAAATAAAATAAGCACCAACAAAACAAAAAGGAAAAAGTATAATTTGTTATAATTTAAAGCATAAGAGCAGTTACTACCAAATTTTTTATAAATTTTGTATTTTTCAATGGCAACACAAGTTATTACAATTAAAATAAAAGAAATGCACAAGTCAAATGGCACAAAAATAATAATCACATTAATAATGCCAGCAACAGAAAACAGGGTAATTATTCCCGCAATAGTAAAGCCCCAAATGTAACCTAAAATTGCAATTATGATATATGTAAGGATGTTAAAAAAGGCATTAAAATTTAAACATACAATAAACAAAAAAATAAGTAGATATCTTAAAAAATAACTAAAAAAAACACCAAAACTTCCCTTATCACCAGTAATAAAGTTAACAAGATTACTATCTGGAATGTTATCAAGTTCCAGATTGCCAGAAAATTTTGATGTTGTAAAAATGCCAACAATAGCACCCAGTAAAAATATGAATACAAGGCTTAATAAAATGCTTTTGTATTTTTTTAAAAAGTTAGAAACTTGATTTTTTAGGGCATAAAAATTTCTTATTTTGCTAGTTTGGTTCATATTATAATATATTATTTTTATGCCTTAAAAATTAACGATTCTACAAATTAATTGATATTGTAAGCAACTTTTAACTTGTTATCTTGCTCAAGCTGACTATAACTTACATTCAATCTTTCCAAAACGTACGCCAAAACCATCTTGTTTGTTACTTCTCCATTTCCTGCCTGATTAACTTTTGCAACAAAATTACTGTTGTTTTTCTTCGCATATGTAATGGTGTTTCGAATACTACGCTCAACATTTTGTACACTTACGTTGTTGCAACAAGCCACATATTTATAAACTTCTTTATTTAACTGTCCTAGTTTAAACTTGTTTTTAACAGCATACATAACACATTCTTTAATGTAATTGTATCCCGCATGCTTAATAGATATCCCAATATCAACAAGAATCTGAGTCAATAATATATTAATTTTGTTAATGTCGTAATTTAAATTATCATATGTTGCCACTCTGTATTTTTCAATAACTTTAAATAGGTCGTTACAATGAAAAGTTTCTGTTATTTTAAAAACATTTCTGTTATTAATATACTTGTCCAACTCACAAGAACTATCAATGAAAATAAGAGCAACCTCGTTTAATATGGTGCTTTTAACAAGTTCACTTAAGATATGAATATATTTGCTAAATTGCTTTTCAATAAAAATAATAGACTTTCCGTTTTCAATTACAAAATCCAACAACAATCCCAAATCTTTAAAATAACGCAAATCTATGCCCAAAGTCCGTAAACAAGTTTTAAGTTTTTCACCCAACACAATATCATTTTTAGAAAAAAATATAAAATGTGCATCTTCCATACAATCACCAAACAATTTAAAATTTTCAGTGTTATTATAAAACGTATTTTGTAAAATGACAAATGATTTTGTATAAAAAGTTTAAATTTTTACAAATATTTCTAATTTTTTGTACAAAATTATATTTTTTTGTCTTATTTATGATTTTATATAGTGGAAATTTTCCTATTTTTCGACATAATTATGCTTTTTGTAGTTATTGATTAATCATCCAATCAATATACACTCCAAAGCCCTTTGTAGGATCATTAACAAAAACATGGGTTACTGCCCCAATTATTTTTCCGTCTTGAATAATTGGACTTCCGCTCATCCCCTGAACAATTCCACCTGTTCTATATAGTAAATCCTCGTCCGTAACCCTAAACACCATGCTTTTTTCGTTGGCATTTGATTGATAGTTTACTTTAATTAGCTCTATATCAAACAACTCTACTTTGTTCCCGCTAATTGTAGATGCAATTTGCGCCTTTCCGGGTTTTGCCGTAATTCTTCCGCCCACATCTATATTGCTTTTATCGGCAAGTATATCGCTGTTTTCAAATACATTTCCAAATATTCCATATTGTATATTTTTGTCTATTTCGCCTTGCGGGTCACTTTGCGAAAATAACCCAAGTAACTCACCAGGCGCACCTCTTTGGCCTGCTTTTACACCAATAACTCTGCAATTATAAATATTGCCGTCATTAATCTCCAATATTTCATCGCTTCCGCTTTTGTTTATGCTGTGTCCTAACGCTCCAAAACGCAAATCGCTAGGTTTAATATAGGTTAGAGTTCCCACTCCGCTAACGTCATTTTTAACCCAAAGACCAAGCTTGTATGTGTTCGACTGCATGTCTAATGCGGGAGTAATTGAAAAGCGCTTTATCTCATTATCGCGCTTTGCCTCAACAATAACTGATTCACCCTTGCAATTCTTTAGTGCCAAATTTATGTCTTCAGGCGTAGAAATATCCACATCCGCTACTCTAAGGATTGTATCTCCAACTTTTAATCCGCTATCTGCAAAAGGGTTTTTAATTCCTGTGCTCGTTATAACATAATTTCCTCCAACAATTGTTAAACCCTTTCCGTTAAGCGAAATACCAATGCAGTCACCACCCAATAGAACCTCGTTTTCATTAACAATGTCTACTCTTAAGGAAGTTACATTAAATAGATTAAACAAGTTATATTGCACAGCAATTTCTTCTAATTCATTAAAATTATCAACCCGCTTTACATTTTTAGTTGATAGATATGTGTTGTTTTCTAACAATTCAGCAAGTTCATCTTTAGTTATCGCTGCGCCATCCTTACAGCAACAAAAAAGTTTATACGGGAACGTAACGCAAAAAATAACGAACAAAATCGTCAGCAAAAAATACCATATTATTTTATTTAAATTTTTTATTTTAAACATAAAAAACTACCTTTAATTAACTAACATAACTAAAAGTAGTTTTTATAATTTACATTTTATTATTCTAAATTTTATTTGGTTAAAAATTCCTTTTTATACTTTTCACTTTCTTTTATAAGTTCTTTTGCATGCATTGTTGCAAAATCAACAACCTCTCCCACACCAATCATTCTGGTTATTTCGGCCACTTTCTCTTCAAAGTTTAGCGGGTTGATTTTTGAATAAGTTCGGTTGTTTTGCTCAAACTTTTCTATTTTAAACGAAACATCACTATAGCATGCAATTTGAGCCAAGTGAGTTACACAAAGCACTTGATTGTTTGTTGCAATTGAAGCCAATTTTTTTCCTACTACACCACCAACCGCTCCACCTATGCCTGTATCAATTTCATCAAATACATAAGTCTTAAACGAGTTGCTATTTAAAACACATTTAAAAGCAAGCATAAACCTACTCATTTCTCCACCAGAAATAATTTTACTTAAACTCTTTACAGGTTCACCAAGATTTGCACTAAACATAAACTCTATTTCATCACAGCCGTTTGATGATGCTTTTTTTTCAATCTCTTCACGGGAGTACTCACTATTAAACGCCACTTTAAAAGTGCTATTTTTCATGCCCAGTTCTTTTAACTCATTTTCAATATTTCTTTCCAAATGTTGCGCACACAACTTTCTTTCAGCAGTAAGTTGGTTGCAAATTTCAAATATTTTATTCAAAACAACATCTTTCTTGATGTTTAATTTTGCAAGCGCTTCACCCACATTCATAAGATTGTCCAGTTTTTGCTTTGCTTCCTGCAAATATTGTAAAACAGCATTTATATCTTTGCCATACTTGTTCTTAAGCTCTTTAATTACATCCAGTCTTTCCTCAATAGCATTAAGCTCATTTTCATTATATTCCACTTCGGATGTTTGTTCCAAAACCTCTGTACTAACATCCTCAATTTCATACTTGGCGCTAACAAGTCTTTGAGATAGTGAAGCAAAACTATCATAATATTTGTTCAAATCCGTAAGGATATTTGATGCTATTTTTAAATTTGCTAGCATGTTAGTAGAATCAAAAATATCGCGCAACTCGTTGGCTTTTTGAATAATCTTTTCGCTGTTAAGCAAAATTTTCTTGCGTTCCTGCAAACTATCTTCTTCGTCCACCTTTAAATCTGCGCTTTCAATTTCGTTAATTTGATACTCAATCAACTCTATATTGCGTTCGCGTTCTTTGCCTTCTCCACCTAGTTCACTAATTTGTTTGTTAATATTTTTTAAATTTATAAGCTCATTTTCAAGCACAATTTTTAACGGACTAATCTTACCGCTTAAAAGGTCTAAAAAAATTATATGCCCCTTTGTATCTAACAAAAACGAGTGGTCGTTTTGTCCGAACACATCAACCAAATATTCTCCCACTTTTTTTAAAATATTTAACGGAAATGTTTCACCATTAATTCTACACTCACTTTTGCCCGTTAAAGAAAATGACCTGCTTAACACCAATAAATCTTCCTTGGGTAACCCAGTAATATCAAACACGCCATCAAAAAAAGTGTTGTTAGTATCTATACTAAACCATCCCTCTACTTTGCAAAAATCCTCTCCGCTTTTAATAAGTGTTTTATCAGCCCTTGTACCCAGCAAAAAATTAAGTGCATCAATAATAATAGACTTACCCGCACCAGTTTCTCCCGATAGCACATTAAAGCCTTTGTCAAAGGATATCGCACATTCATCTATTAAGGCAATATTTTTAATATGTAACTTATTTAACATAAATGTGTCCTTATAATTTATAAATTTACTAAGATTATATCAAATAACGTAAATAAAAACAAATGTTCGATAACAATTAATAAAAAAAGAAGTTCATTTTTTTGAACTTCTTTAAGAAAGATGGATATGGAAACCTTAATAAATTATTGTAATAATTCATTAAGTTTGTCCTTAACATAAAAGGCGTCCTCAACATCATTAGATACAACTAAAACGGTGTCGTCGCCATAAGTACAGCCAATAATTTGAGAAATAGAAAGCTGATCCAAAAGTCCAGCAACCAAACTGCCAGTGCCTTTTAAAACTTTTACCACAACAAGATTAAGCGCACTCTTAACAGAAATGACGCATTCTTTAAAAATAGACATATACTTGTTTGAGATAGTGGCATTATTAGAATTAACAATAGCATATTTGTAGGTTTTATTTTCTGTTAAGATTTTAATTAAACCCAACTCTTTAATATCACGACTAATAGTTGCTTGAGTTACATCAAAGCCAGCATCTTTTAAAGAAGATACTAAATCTTCTTGTGTTTCAACCTCACGCGTAGAAATAATTTCCAAAATCTTTGATTGCCTAGAATTTCTTGCCATCACTTACTCCTAATCATTTGCATTTGAATTTTTATTTATGCATACAATGAATAATCTTTCATTGGCTTTGCAATAATTATACACTATCTTTAATTATTATGCAAGGGGTTTTTGAATATTTATTCATACAAAAATTTATGAATATTCAGTCGATTTTATAAGTATAAATCCCATATGAATAAATATGCATGTATAATTATAAACCACGAAATAAAGCCATTTTTTAAGTATTGTACACAAGAAATATGCATAGTATTTTGCATAAAAAAATAGGGGGACAACATAAAAATTGTTCACCCCTATTTACAAAATAATTAATATTGAACATCCCAAACAACCAAATGTTTTGCAGGTTTACCACAAATAGCACATGTATTGGAAATAGGTTTTGCACCTTCTAAAATACACCTTGACTTACAACCGCGAAGTTCCCTAACTTTAAGTTCACATTCTTGTTCGCCGCACCACATTGCGTTTATAAATCCGGATTGTTTGTTTAAAATCTGTTCCATTTCTTTTAATGAATAAGCGTTATAAGTTTGAGAATTTCTTCTGTCCAAAGCCTTTTTAAACAAATTATTTTGAATTTTATCCAACAAACTTTCAATTTCTTTTACAATATTGCCATTTGCTGAAACAGCAATTTTTTCTCTAGTGTCGCGTCTTGCAAGTGTAATTGTACCATTAGATAAATCTCTTGCACCTATCTCTACCCTTACTGGAATTCCGTTTACTTCGTGTTCGGCAAACTTATAGCCTGGTGTTCTTTCCGTATTATCTATAAAAGCAATAATTCCATCATTATTTAAATCATCACAAACTTTTTTAGATAATTCATTTACCTTTTCATCATTTCCTATAGGAACAATTACAACTTGTTTTGGCGCAATTTTTGGTGGTAATACAAGCCCAAAATCATCACTGTGAACCATAATCAATCCACCAATCATACGAGTTGATACACCCCATGATGTTTGATAAGCATAATCAAGCTGGTTTTGCCTATTTAAAAATTTAATATCGTAAGCTTTAGAAAATTTTTGGCCAAAATAATGTGAAGTTCCGCTTTGTAGCGCAACGCCGTTATACATCAACGATTCAATGGTTAAAGTAAACTCTGCGCCGGCAAATTTTTCTTTTTCAGTTTTTCTTCCTACAACAACTGGAATTGCTAAATAATTTTCAAAAAACTCTTTATAAATATTTATCATCCTGTAAGTTTCTTCAATAGCTTCCTCTTTGGTTTCGTGTACTGTATGTCCCTCTTGCCACAAAAATTCGCGAGTTCTTAAAAATGGTCGCGTTTCTTTTTCCCAACGAACAACATTTGCCCATTGATTATATAGCTTAGGCAAATCTCTATACGATTTAACCTTTTGACTGTAATAATCACTAAACAGCGTTTCACTTGTAGGCCTAACAATCAATCTTTCCTCTAATTGTTTAGTTCCACCTGCAGTGACCCAAGCACCTTCAGGAGCAAAACCCTCTACAAGTTCCCCCTCTTTTTTCATTAGATTTTCAGGAATAAGCAAAGGCATGTATACATTTTGATGCCCGGTTGCTTTAAACATCCTGTCAAGAACCGATTGCATCCTTTCCCAAATTGCATAGCCATTAGGTTCAAGTATAACACAGCCCTTTACGGAAGAATAATCAGCAAGTTTTGCTGCCTTAACAATATCCGTATACCATTTAGCAAAATTCTCATCTCTTGAGGTTATTGCTTTGTTTTTCATGTCTGCCATAACTATTTAATCTCCTCTTCGCCCACAAAATCCTTTTTAATTTGTGAGATTTTTCCTTTAGCGTCATTTAATGCTTTATAACATTCTTTTGCAATATTACTTCCTTCTTCAAACAATTTAATCCCTTCTTCTAAAGAAACCTCGTCACTTTCCAACTTCACAGTAATTTCTTTCAGCTTATTTAACTTTTCATCCAAGTTCATTTTTATTACTCTCCTTTTTAATATCCTTAACAAAAGCAAACACTTTTCCGTCTTTTAAGTTAAAAGATATTATATCATCTTTATGCAGTGATTCAACGCTTTTTATAGATGCCCCGTTTATTTCAATTTTTGTATATCCCTTATCTAATAGGTTTCGCGGATTTAGTTTCTCAATTGAGTGTACAAGTAGTTGTAATTTGTTTTCAAAAACTAATATTTTTTTATCAATCATATTTTGCATACTTTGATACAGCGAATCCAAATAGTTGTTAGATTTAGAAATTTTATTTAATAAGAAATTGTTTATTTTTATCTCATTTTTATCAATATCACTAATGTTAAAATTTAAAATCTGATTTAATGACTTTTCCATGCGAGCAACAAGCTTTAATATTCCATTTAAAGTATCTTCCTTACTCCATGCCACAAGTTCAGCCGCAGCCGAAGGTGTTGGCGCACGCAAATCTGCAACAAAGTCAATAATTGTGTAATCAGTTTCGTGACCTACAGCACTAACAATAGGTTTTTTGCACTTAAAAGTCGCCTCAGCAACAACTTCGGTATTAAACGGTTGCAGATCTTCCAAACTTCCACCACCTCGTGCAACAATAACCACATCAATATCTTCATAATCACTAAAAAAATTTATTCCGTTAGCAATTTCATATTCTGCACCAACGCCCTGTACTCTAACAGGATAAAGCACGATATCAATCGTATTATTTCTTCGAGATGTTACATCAATTATGTCCTGAATAACAGCACCAGTTGGACTTGAAACAACACCAATCCTTTTAATCCTATCTGGAATAGGTTTTTTACGGTCAATTGCAAAATATCCTTTTGCTTCCAACTCTTCTTTTAATTTAAGAAAAGCTTCGTAAAGCAATCCTCGTCCATACGGACGTAAATTTACCGCATTGAAACTTAACTTTCCGCCTTTAGCATAATAATTAATACTTCCCGTTAACAACACCATATCACCCAATTTGGGCGTTTCAAAACGGTTTGCATTAAAAAGCACACACTGAAGCAAGTTTTCATTATCTTTTAAATTAAAGTAAGCAATACCATTAGAAACAGTGTAGTTTCCAATTTCACCAAAAACACTTATGTTTTGAAGCATAAGTTCCTTGTCAAAAATGTTTTTAATATACTTATTAAGCTGTGAAACCGAAATACAATTTTCCATACTATTCACTTTTTATAATACTTGCAACAACACCATTTATAAATTTAAAACTTTTATCTGTAGAATATTTTTTAGCCAATTCCACACTTTCATTAGCAACAATTTTACTATCAGTTTGTTTGTAATATTTAATCTCATACAAGGCAATCAATAAAATAGCCAAATCCACCTTAAACATATTGTCAGGATTGTATCCTTTAACATATCCTTTCAGCTCGGCACAAAGCGCGTCATAGTTTTCTGCCACCCCAGTGTAGATTGCCGTAACAAAATCCTTGTTTTCTTCTGAAATATCTGGTGTATTTAAAAACTCATCAAAAAGTTCCACACTTTCCTTTTGAAATGTTAATTCAAACACCAATTTTAAAAGCCAATCTCTTGCTACTTTTCTACTCATAACTCCTCCTGTACAAAACAAAAACCCTTGCACATAACAAGGGTTAAAGTTAATTAAAACAATTCTTCCTGTTTAGGAAAGTCTACTCCCAAAACATGAACATTTATCCTGTCAATTTTCATCTCAATCATAGAAGCCAAACTATTCTTGATATTTTCCTGAACCCTATATGCAATTTCGGAAACATTGTATCCATAATAAACATTCAAGTAAATATCAACGCTCATTGTAGTGTCATTAGCGTAAGAAATTTTAACTCCCTCATAGTAATTATGGCTAAACCAGCGCTTAAGTGCAGAGCCAAAGTTAGCAACTAGCGAAGATACACCTGCTACTTCCTTTGTGGCCAAATTTATAACTGATAATACAATATCTCTGTTATAAGTAACCCTACCCTTTGCGGGTTTATTAAGATAATTATTGTCCTTGTAAACCATAAACTATTTTTCCCTTTTTACAGGGTTAGTATATCACATACAAATTCTAATTGCAATTATTCTACGGGAATTATTTTAATATTCCTAAACTCATAATCGCTGTCTGTAAGGATAATATCCACAATTTGGGCCACTTCGGCATCAGTAAGAGACGCGCCCTTTACCATAGCGGTAATGGAGTTATCTAGCGCGGAAACTACTACATCAGTAAAGCCTTTAGATTTTATAGTCCCCTCTAAACTGTTTTGCAACCTTTGAGTTAATATTAGTTTTTCCAATTGCTTTTCAGCGTTATCCTTTGCTTCTGCAGACGAAGAATCCGAACTTATAATAGCGTTTAAATACATAACTTCAGTATCGTAAGTACTTTGCCTGTCTGTTCTATAATTTGTAAAGAAAGTACCAGTTGTTACAACCTCGCCAGAAGTCTGTTGAACGGCCTTATTATTTAGCACAACATTAAGCACGCCCGTTACTACTAACAATAAACAAAAACTGCAAATAATGATTATTTTTTTCTTTTTTGACATATCCCTTCTCCTTTTTATACACCTGCAAAAACCTCTATACTACTGCTAGGCACTCCCAGTAGCGCTTTTACTGCTGTTATAATATCCAACTTCACTTTAGGGTCGCTTGCACCCGAACTAACCACAATTACACCATTTATCTCGGGTAACGTTTCCTTTAACACAACGGGTGACTTTTTACCATTTATCTCCACTAATATCGGTTCTGTTACCACCGTAACTGTAGTGCCGTTTGTTGTAGTAACTTTTTTCTCCTCAACATTTTCGGCAATTTCTAGTTCCGGACTTCCGCTAATTGATATCATAACCTTTGTTTCCCCTGCGTTTTTTATGCTACTCAAAACGCTAGATAGTTTTATCTCAATCTGCTGTATATAGTCTAAAGCACTTGTAAAGCTTACAGTATCAGTTCCGCTTTCGGATTTGCTTGATGATGATGTAATTGTTTTAGAGCCGGATTGTAAATTTACATAAATAAGCATAATCATTGCAAGCAGTATTAAAGGAATTACAACCCTTCCACCTTTTATCCCTTTTAACTTGCTGTTTTTAAGCGCGTTGTTAATTTTAGTTAAAAAGGATTCTTTTTTTGATGTTTCAATAACATTTCTTTTTACGCCTGTTACTTCGCATCTTTCATTATTACTGCTCATACTCAATCACCTCACTGTCTATCTTTAAAACCTCCGCTATCACTTCTGTAATTACTTTATACTTATCTATATGCTTGTCCGCATTAGTTAGAACTACATTTTGCGCGTTAACAACTACTTTTTCAATTTCTATTTTTTGTTCTTTCATTTTCCCCTCTATTTCAACATTTGTCCCAAAAATTCCCTGTTTTTCTAGCTCACTTATTACACTACTTTTCAAATCTTCTATTCTTAAATCCACAATGTCGCTTATATAATCCTTATCAGTTTCGTAAGAACTATTTAAGATGTCGTTAATGTTGCTTTTAGAAAAGAAATTAATAACAGGGGTTAAAATGACAAACATTAAAAAAATTGCAAACATGGATTTTATAAAAGAGTTGGTTTTACCCTCAGGCGAAATAATATCGACCATAACACCTAAAAAAACCACTCCGACTATGCTTAAAATGTAGTTCATTTTAACCTCCTGTAATTGTGCACATAATTAATCCTATCGATAAAAAGTACATAAAGGCCATAGCCAAAATAATTACAATTGGATACACAAGCACCTTTGAACAGCTTTCACAAAACGACGCAACTCTGCCATCCCCAACAGGTTCAACCAATCCTGCCGTTAGTTGTAGCATAAGTTTTATAATTACAATTTTTATAAGCGGAACAATAATTGTAATAGCCAGCAAAAGTAAGCTTGCAACCCCCACAGCATTTTTAATAAGTACACTACTTAATAACACATAATCTAAACCATCACTTAAATATCCGCCAATAATCGGAATGGAATTTTTCATTGCAAATCGCGTGGCTTTTAAACTAATAGTGTCGTATCTACCAGCAGAAATGCCCCGTATTGTTAAAAATCCCGCAAATAAAGTAAATACAAATCCCACAACCCACTTAAATGAACTGCCCAAAAAGTCGTTTAGTTTTTTTATCTTCACAGTACTAGTTAAATTACCCAAAACTACAAATATAAAGGATATAACAAAAATAGGATAAACAACTTTTCCAAATATAAACGAAACACCATTGGTTAGCAGTGCCACCATGGGATTATATATGCTGGCACTAACCACGCCACCCATTGCTGTAAGAAGCGTTAACAAAATAGGAAACATGATATCCATTTGCCGCGTCATGCCACTTATAACAGTATTAGTTAGGGCAAGCACATTTTTAACTAAACTAGCCACCATAAGCACAACAAGTGCATAACACACAAAATGCAATAAATCACTCACGCTTTTTGAGTTTATGTTGGGTTTAAACGAATTAAGTAAACTTCCTACAATTCCAAGTGCCAACACTGTTAACACAAAAGGTAAAAGGCTAATCAATTCCTCTTTTAGTACTCCAAATATAAATTCAAAAAAGTTGTTATAGTTTGAATAGCTTTCACCCGAAATTAAACTTGCTACAATATTTTTAAAAGATTTACCTTTAAAAAACTCGTCATTTACACCAACCGATTCCATAACCTGATCAATTT
The DNA here is from genome assembly GCA_964564685.1 of uncultured Christensenella sp. Taxonomy (GTDB): domain Bacteria; phylum Bacillota; class Clostridia; order Christensenellales; family UBA1242; genus UBA11490. The sequence continues at coordinate 113,203 of CAZMBC010000003.1, read as the reverse complement.
CACTAAAATCGATTTTATCTAAATTCTCTTCAACATATTCGCCCAAATCCTTGTCATTTGCATGTACTGTTTGCTGTGGCATAAAAAGTGGAAAAACAAACAATGCCAAACAAATTAATACACATATTTTTTTCATTCAAGCAGTCCTAAAATAACTTCAAACAAATTTGTAATTATAGGAATTGCCAACGAGAATATAATAATCTTTCCACCTAAAATTATTTTGTCGGCAATAGAGCTATTCCCACTATCCATACAAATAGATGCACCAAACTCCACCAAATATCCCACTCCAATTATTTTAATTAGCAAACCAAACAGTTGATTGTTGATGCCTGTTTTTTCAACTATATTGTTAAATGTAGAAAATATACTTGTAAAGTAATTAAGTATGTAAATTAAAAGCATACAGCTTCCAATAATAACCGCAAAAATTGCAAACTCGGGTTTAACCTGCTTTAGCAATATGGTTATAACGCAAACAATTATGCCAATGCCTACAAGTTTAATTACATCCATATTTTCTCCTTATTAAAGTGTAAACAAATTTTTAACCGTTGTAAAAAGCTCGCTAATCATGTTAATAACCATAAACAGCACAATAATCACACCCGCAAGCGTGGTTAAGGTAGCAATTTCATCTTTTCCACTATACTTTAAAATTTGATTAATAACAGCCGTTAAAATGCCAACTGTTGCTATTTTGAATAATATATCAATTCCCACTGAAAACCCCCTTAATTTACACACTTTTAGGTGCTAAGCAAGTATTATGCAAATAAGCAAACCCATTATCGCGCTCATCTTAACGCTAAACCCTCCAAACTTTTCATACTGCTCGCTATATTTTACTTGTTTTTGCTCAAAGAGTATTTTATAAAACTCAGCATATTTTATTTCACCCTCAACATCCTGTTTGCCTAGCCCGTCCAAAAAATTAAAAACTTCTTGTTTTTCACTTTCGCTCAGTTGTGGGTGATTAATTTTGTCATCTGAAAAAAAATTATTTATTATTCCGTTTATAACAGAATTACTTTCCACACACTTTTGCACTGCACTGTACACATCTGTTTTTAAAAATCCAACTTCTTGCTTGTATTTTTCGCATAAAGCAACTAATTGACCATATATCTCTTTTTTGGTAAAAAAATTGTGTTTTAATTGCACTCCAATATATGTACAGCCACCAAATATTAAAAACATTAATACTATTTTCATTTACGCATAAATACAACGTAAATTTTCGTTGTAAACCCCTTCAATAGTTCCCAATCCATTGTTGCAACTTAAAACCACAAAACGCTGAAACAGATGTTTATTTAAAATATCTACAAAGCCCGATTTGTTTTTTAGGTCATTAAGGTTATTTGCATGAATTGTTGCCACAACTTTAACTCCGCTACACATTGCGTTTTCTATTGCACCCACATCTTTGTTTATATCAATTTCATCAGTTATAATAACATCAGGACGCATACTTCTTATCCCACAACTAAAAGCATATTCCTTTGTACAATTTTTGTAAACATCCACACCACTTAAATACTCTTGCTCCATAACCCCGGTTATTTCCGCACGTTCATCCGCAATAAGGATGTTAACGCTTTGTTCTTTTTTAGAAAGCTGAAAGGCAAAATCTCTTAAAAAAGTTGTTTTGCCCGCACCTGGTGGAGATATTATAAGAGTGTTTTTTATCTCATTATCCACCAATAACTTGTATATTGGTAAACTGCAATTTTTAACAACATGAGGAACACGAATATTAAGTGCAGAAATGTTTTTAATGGTTTTAATTTTTCCATTAACCACCACAAGTTCGCCCGAAACTCCTATCCTTATTGCGCCATATGTAACATAACCATTAATAAGTTGATCGTTAATGGTATAAAGAGAGTTGTTTGATACTTTTTGCAAAACATAATCAATTGTACTATTTTTTGCAACAATCCCATCGTCCTTGTTTTTAGTTAACCCACTTTGCGACAAGTAAAAAACTTCACCCTTAACATTTAATGTTATTGGACAATTTACTCTAATTCGCATCTCATTTAGTAGTTTTACATTAACTTGCTTAAGTGCAATATTGATTTTTTCTGGTAATATTTCATTTAACATTTTTCACCTTACCTATTTGTATTAACTAAAGGGATAAAAATGCAAAAAAAAAGCATGTTTTAAAAAAACATACTTCAAAATTGGTTATTTTACTTGTTATACGTGTAATTTATAACATTATTCTACACTATTGTATATTTCCCGCATAAGTACTGCATCACGAGTTTGCGTTCCTGAACTTTCAGAAATAATTACGGGTTCTAAATTATATTTTTTAAGCACTTTAGCCAAAGGCAGGAATTCCGGTCCAAAAATAGTATCATCCATTGTTAAATGCTTAATTTCGCCTTTTGTAGAATATTCTATCTTGCTAAAATGAATATGTAAATTACGCATTTTTTCATAGCCAAGTTTCTCAATTGCCAACTTTATAATTTTTTCATAATCTGCTTCGCTTTTTAGCATTCCGCCAGTTAGCGCATTTATGTGCCCAAAATCGAATGTTGGAACATAATGATGATATAGCGTACAAAAATCTATTACCTCCTCATATGTCCCAATCTGTGCGCTTTTGCCCATTGTTTCCAAACAAATCCACATATCATCCAAGCCCTCGGCAATCAATCTGTATTTCAACACAAGTAAACGCCTTTTTGTAAGCTCAACCGCATCTTCTCGTGATAGCTTTCCGCAAGAAGCGGGATGAACAACAAGGTGCGTTCCACCCAGTAATCGCAACTTTTTTAGCGAATTAATAACATATGTATAACTTTTTTCTACCATCTCATCACTAGGATTTGCAAAGTTAATAAAGTAAGGTGCATGAACACTAACCGTAATGCCATATTTGCGCATTTCTTCAGCAATCTCAACCGCCTTATCATCCCCAAGCAAAATACCTCTGCCAAAGGAATATTCATAGGCATTAAGATTGTTTTCACTTAACCATTTTGCTGCCTCAGTGCTAGATTTATAGCCCTTTTCATAAAAATCTAAACAATTGCCAGCCGGCCCAAACTTTATCATAACATCTCCTTAATTTTCTAATAAATACACCGATAATTTTAATAGATTGTTTTCAATTTTAGCTAATCCCAACAATTCATTATTATGTTTAACAAATACTTCATTCGCACTTGTAACATGTTTATATTTTATTGCTAAACCGTTCAATAGTTTTGTGCCATCGCTCTCGTTAACAACCACTATAGGATATTGTGTGAAAACTTTTTCAATTGGCAACAACATATCTTTAATATTTTCCGATGTAATTTCCTCTACATTATGCGCATTTTCAAGCTTAAATGCGCCAGTTGTTTCGCGCTGTAAATAGGTCATCGTTGCAAAGGTGTTAAGCGCATAACCTAAATCTCTGCCCAAACTTCTTATGTATGTGCCACTTCCGCATTCAATTAAAAACTCAAATGAGGTTGAATTAATTTGTTTTGTTAAAACAAACGTTTTTATTTCCACTTCTTTTGGCGCAAGTTGAACAACCTCGCCCTTTCTTGCTAGTTTATACGCCCTTGTTCCATTAACATTTTTAGCGGAATAACTGGGTGGAGTTTGCATAATTTTTCCTAAAAATTCTGCGGTTGTGTTTTTAATCTGTTCAATTGAGGGAATTAACCCATTATTTTTTACAATTGATCCTAGCGCATCCAATGTATCGGTTTCGTAACCAAATTCAAACACAGCTCTGTATGTTTTGTATTTATTCAAAAAGTAGTTAAACATTCTTGTGGCTTTTCCAACAGCAATTGGTAAAACACCACAAGCCATAGGGTCAAGCGTGCCCATATGGCCAACCTTGCTACCATTGCATACTTTTTTTACATCACTAACAACCTTTGCACTACTAATACCTGACGGCTTAAAAACGTTAAGAAATCCTTGCATAATACTCGTTAACAACCTTCTCTATTTTTTCAATAACGGTTCTATAGCCACCAAATATATTACAGCCCGAGGCGTTAACATGGCCACCACCACCAAACTTTTCACAAATTTGTGATACATCAATTGCTCCCTTGCTTCTAAACGAGCAAGTGTACAAGTTAGGCTTGTCTTCACTAATCAAAACGCCTATATCTACTATGTCGATATTAACAAGAGTATTTACAATGCCAAAAGTTTCAGCATTTTTGCAATTATACTCCTTAAAATCCTTAATAGTTAAATACGAAATAGCAAGCTTATTATCACAAATAAAACGCATGTTTTGTAATGATTTTTTTAATAAACCAACTTGCCCCAAAGTTTTTCTACCAAATAAATTGTAGTTTGCTACATCAATATCAAATCCAACTTCTAACAGTTCACCCGCAATATAATGAGTTTGCGCAGTTGTGGAATTGTGTAAAAAACCGCCCGTATCGGAAGCCACACCCGCATATAGTGAACACGCAATATCGGATGTTATGTTTACACCCAATTGCTTAATAAGATAAAACAATATTTCACAAGTACTGCCCACTGTTTCAACAAAATTAATTTTGGCAAAATTAACTTGTGTCTTGTGGTGGTCAATCTTAATACTATTATCAAACTCCATAAACATGCTTGCATAACACCCCAAGCGACCCTCATCCGAACAATCTACAGCTATTGCAAGGTCATATTTCACACATTTTGGCTTATTAAGCAAATCAAGGTGCTTAATAAAAAAGTAGTTTTGCGACAGTTCACCATCGCAAAATATATCTACTTTTTTGCCTAATTGAATTAACGCTTCTTTTAAAGCAGAGGCCGAGCCCAAACAATCACCATCTGGACGTTTGTGGGCAAATATTGCCACGTTATTGCTATTTAAAATAGTGTTTATAATATTAGAAGGTATTTCCATATTAATCCTTTTGGTCATTTAGTTTATCAATAATATTGTCGATATTTTCCTTGTACTCGGCAGATTTATCCATATAAAACTCCAAAAAAGGGACTTTACGAATATCCAGCTTTTCTGCCAGCAATCTACGAATATAACCTGCAGAATGCTTAATTTGGTTAAATACCTCTAACTTGTCGTCATTAGTAAAAATACTTAAGTAAATTTTACTAATGGAAAGGTCATTAGTTGTATCCACTTTTAGCACGCTTATTATACCGCTAATTTGAGGATTTTGAAGTTCGTAAGAAATAATTTCACTTACATACTTTTGAATTTCAGCATTGATTTGTAATATTCTTTTATTCATATAACATCCTAGTTAATTTGTTTTAACTCATAGGTTTCAATGATATCACCTATCTTAATATCACTGTAGTTTTTAAGTTTAATACCGCACTCAAAACCACTTTTGATTGATTTTACTTCGTCTTTTTGTTGTTGAATAGTATCAACTTCGGTTTCTACAATAACAATGTTGTTTCTAACCAGTCTTGCTTTTGCATTTCTGTTAATAACGCCATCGGTTACATAACATCCCGCAACAATACCAACGCTACTTAATTTAAAGACTTGGCGGATTTCTGCATGACCCAAAGTATTTTCCTCAAATTTAGGTGCAAGCATGCCATTAATTGCCATTGTAACATCGTCAATTGCTTCGTAAATTACCCTATAAAGTTTAATATCAATTCCGTTATGCTCTGCTAAAATTTTGGCCTTAGCCTCAGGTCTTACATTAAACCCAATTATAATAGCACCGCTGGCCTGAGCAAGCAAAACATCACTTTCGTTAATTCCACCAACTGCCGAGTGAATAACCTTAGCCTTAACTTCCTCATTTTGTATCTTTTCAAGAGTTTGTTTAACAGCTTCGGTACTTCCCTTTACGTCCGCCTTTACAATAATCTTAAGCACCTTAACTTCGTTATCAGCTGATTGTTTTAAGAAATCTTCCAAAGTAATATTATTGTTTTGATTTGCCTTTTGCATAGCAAGTTTGCTAGCACGCTCCTCAACGATGTTTTTGGCAAGTTTTTCGTCTACGACATATGCTTTTTCACCAGCGTCTGGAACATTGTTAAAACCTAACACCGAAACCGCCATGCTAGGCCCTGCCGTCTTAACATCATTACCTTTATAATCCATCATAGCACGGATTCTGCCTGAAGATACGCCACAAACCATATAATCGCCCACATGCAAACTGCCGTTTTTTACGATAATGGTAGCAACTACACCACGACCTTTATCTATTTTGCTTTCAATAACATAACCATATCCTGGTAGGTTTGCATCTGCGGAAAGGTCAGCCATATCGGATACTAATAGCACCATTTCTAATAGTTTATCTATTCCTTCGCCTGTTAGTGCGGAAATTGGTACACATATGGTATCTCCGCCCCATTCTTCAGGAACAACATCATATTCTGTAAGTTGTTGTTTAATTTTATCAGGGTTGGCAGTTGGCTTATCCATTTTATTAATTGCAACAACCATAGGCACGCCCGCATTTTTTATGTGGTTAATAGCTTCAACTGTTTGAGGCATAATTCCGTCATCTGCCGCAACAACTAAAATAGCAACATCAGTAACCATAGCGCCACGCGCACGCATTGACGTAAATGCCTCGTGTCCAGGAGTATCAATAAAGGTTATTTTATTTCCTTTAGCCTCAACAGAATACGCCCCAATATGCTGAGTAATTCCACCCGCCTCTCCGGATGTTACGTTTGTTTTCTTAATAGCATCCAAAAGCGATGTCTTGCCATGGTCAACATGCCCCATAACGGTCACAATTGGCGGACGCTTAACATTGTGCGAGTCGTCCTGATTAGTAAACATATCCACTAATTTTTCTTCGTAATTTTTCTCTACCTTTTGTTCCAAGGTAACGCCAAACTCCTGTGCAACAAGTTCCGCGGTTTGAAAATCGATTACGCTATTAATGTTAGGCATCATTCCTAGCATCATAAATTTTTTAATTATTTCAACTGCAGGCTTGCCAATTTTTTCAGAAAGCAGCTTAACGGTTAGGTTATCAGTAGTAATAACTGCCTCTTTAATTTCTTGTTTTTCAACCACAACATTTTCTTTCTGCTTTTTAGGTTTAGCCGAGCGCACTCTACCCATGCGATCCTCGTTTTCAAAATCATCAAAGGCAACATATCCCATACGAATTTTTGCCTTTTTGTTAAGTTCTTTTTTATCTGTTTCTACAACTTTAGATTTGTTCTTGTTTCCAAAATTGCGTTCTGGTTTTGTAAATAGAGGTGTTTTATCCATTGTTGGACGCGATACATTTGGGGTTCTTGGTGCAGGAATTCTAGATTTCTCGTCAGAATTGCGTGACTTATTAAACGCTCCGCTACCATTAGGCGCTGAATTACCTCGTGATTTATAATCTCCGCGATTGTTAACACCATTAGATTGTTGGATATTTGCATTGCTAGCAAATCTGCCACCTTGGTTATTAAATTCCTTGCGAACTTGCGCATGTTGCACTTGGCCACGATCAAAAGTCTTATGTGCAGCAATTGGAGCTTGTTGCTCCACTTTTTGAACACTAGCCACACCCGAATTTTCAGTTTCCTGTTTGTTTAAACTAGCAACTTCCTTTTCCTTAAGTTGTTTGCAATAAGCATCAAGCGCGCGTTTAGCTTTACCTATTGCCGTAACAAAAGAATTAAGTTCGTTTCCGCTTAATAGTACGCCCAATGTTTTTAAGTTTGAAAAAGAATTGTTATTCTTTTGTACTGAATTGTTTTTGTTTTCCAAGTTAAAATTCCCCTCTTAAAATTAAATTAATATTTTGTTGTAATATTCCATTTACTAAATCTTTGTTAATAACACCCACAACTTTACAGTTTATTCTATCAGTCAGCTGGGCAATAGTAGCATCTTCCACTTTAGCCAGCGCCCAGTTTTTATATTTACACAAATCTAGTAGTTTAGTTTCGATTTTTGGATTAATATCGTTTGAGAACAACACGCACCTAACATGCTTTTTGGTTTCTAGTAAGTTGTCAAATCCAAAAACCACGCTGTTGCTTTTTATTGCAAAACCCAAATATGTTTTTAATTTATTTTGTTGCATTGTTCTCCTTAAGTTTATCGTAAACCGCCTGGTTTACATTTTGTTTGTAGCTTTTGTTTAAAAGCTTTTTCTTAATACTGTTTTCCATACAGTTGCCATCTTTACAAATATATGCACCTCTGCCGTTAAGCTTTCCTGTTTCATCAAGCACAAATTCTTTTTCGTTTACTTTAACAACCCTTAACATTTCCTTTTTAGGTTTCATAGCTTTGCAGCATATACACATGCGAAGAGGCACTTTTTTTGTGTTTGCCATATTAGTTTAAATCCCCAAAAGCGTCGTCATCAAACAAATTATCATACGAAACATTTTCATCTATTTCTTCATCTGCCAAATCAAGAGATGGAACTACGCTTTTTGCTTTAACATCTATTTTCCAACCAGTTAGCTTTGCAGCAAGTCTTACATTTTGACCGCTTTTACCTATTGCAAGTGAAAGTTTGTCATCAGGAACAACTGCTAAACAAGATTTGTCGTTTTGATTTAATTCAACATGAAGCACTGTTGCAGGGCTTAGTGCATTCGTTATAAACTCAACTGGGTCCTCGCTATAAGGAACAATATCAATTTTTTCACCATTAAGCTCGTTCACAATTGCGTTAACCCTCATACCCTTGTTGCCCACACAGGCGCCAACAATATCAATGTTAGGGTTATCGCTATAAATAGCAATTTTAGTACGATATCCCGCTTCTCTTACAATGTTTTTAATTTTAATTTCTTCGCTCAAAATTTCAGGAACTTCTAGTTCAAATAGTTTTTTAACAAATCCTACATTGCTACGGCTTAATTGAACATATGGCATATTGTAGGATTCTTTAACCGCTTTTACATAAACCTTAACGCGACTATTTGGTAAATACTTTTCGCCAGGTATGCGGTCATTAGGCCCTAAAATACCCTCTACTTGGGTAATTCCTAGGTCAGCATAAACATTATCGCCCTCAACTCGTCTAACAATAACTGTTAAAAGCTCGTCTTGCTTAGAACTAACTTCATCCATAACCTTGTTGCGTTCAGCCTCCTTAAGGCGTTGCATAACAACTTGCTTTGCAGTTTGGGCGGCAATACGACCAAAGTTTTTAGTTGCTTCTTCCTGTTGAACCATGTCGCCAACTTTGTAACTTTTCTTTATTGTTTTTGCTTCTGCAAGCGAAATTTCCTTATCTGGATTTTCAACTTCTTCCACAACAGTTTTGTAAGAGTAAACTTTTATAGAGTTTTTTTCTGGATTTAATTTTACATATGCGCTTTTAGCCTCGCCAAAATTCTTTTTATATGCACTTGTTAGTGCTGACTCAAGCGAGTCTATAAAATAATCCTTATCTATCCCTTTTTGTTGCTCTAAATCATTTAATGCTTGAAAAAAATCCTTGTTAATCATTTTTATTTTCCTTTCCCTTTTAAAATTCTATATATGGCACTATTTGTGCAATTAATTTTTTCTCTAATGTTAATACTTGCGATTGTTGCTCTAATTGTAATGTCACATTGCTATCAGAATAATCCTGTAAAAGCGCAACAAATTGTTTTTTATTAAGCGGTTTTAAAGTTTCGTACAACTTTACAATAACCTTTTTATTTTTGTACTTTTTAAATTGATATTCGGTTGTGATTGGCCTATCCAATCCCATAGATGAAATGTTTAAATTATAAGGCTCATCATTAGTAGGGTTAATTTCATCCAAAGGCTCATCAAGCGCGCGCGCAACCCTTTCGCAATCGTTTAAAGTTATGCCACTTTCGCTGTCAATAACAACCTCAAGCACCATTCCGGAAATCTGTTTTTTGTACTCCACGGCCACTAAATAATAGCCAAGTTCAGTAACAATCTTTCTTATCACATCTTCACAAGAAGACAAAATTTTTCTGCCTGCCATATATTCTCCTTATAATAAATTTAAAAGTGGATTTCAAAAAATCCACTTCTAGCATAATATATTAAAGTTAATTTATTGTAACACAGTAAACGGCTAAAATCAAGGTTTTTTTAGCTATTTTAAATAGTTTGTACAATCTTTTTATATTTATAGCAGTATTTAATGCTTAAATTTAAAAATTAAAATTAGGGAGTTACATTATCACTAATTAATTTTAGCACCTCTGCAGTGGCAATTGCGTCATTAATTGCTCTATGTGCGCCGTCAAGCGATACACCCAGCCGCGCTGCAATATTTTTAAGTTGAAAGTTTTTAGCGCCCGCAACATTAAGTCGTGCTAAGTACAACGCATCAACCTGACGGTTTTTAAACTTATAGCCCAGTTTAGTAGAGGCAGCATTTATAAATTTATAGTCAAAATCAATGTTGTATGCCACAAGCACACATCCGTCACAAAACTTGTAAAAATCAGGAATAACCTGCTTAATATTTGGCGCATCCTTAACCATATCATTGGTTATTGATGTAAGTTTTGTAATCTCATCCGGAATAGAATTAATTGGTTTAATAAAAGTGCTAAAAACCTCCGAAAGTCTACCCTCTTTTAACTTTATTGCACCTATTTCTATTATTTCACATTCGTTAAAGTCAAAACCTGTTGTTTCCACATCAAACACAACAATTTCGTTCTTTTTAAGAAAATCGTTTGGTGCTTTTTCCTGTACCAAAAAATTTGCCTGACTTTCAGTAACATATGGATACGGCTTAACAAACAAATAGTTGTCGTTTACGCCCTTAAACTCCTTTGCTTCTTCCTTAATTTCTGGCAGTTTGCATTTGGAAATACCCTTAACCTTAAAGCTTAATTTGCCGTTATAATCATCAAAATCCCCAATTAAAATTACCTCATCACCATCCACAATAGTAAGTGGTTTATCAACATCATTTTTAAGCGGAAAATACACACAATGAATTGAGCCACTTGGGTCTTTTAAATTAAAAGTATAGTATTGCTTTTCTGGGAAGTTACCCGTTGCGTCCGCCTTTTTAGCAATGAAAGTTCGCTTTTGAAAAAAGGCTACTTTGCCACAGATTTCCACTTTTTGCATGGCAGATTTGTAACTTGTAATTTGCTTTGCCGTGTTACCCACATCCAATCCAACAATCTTTTCTATATCCGTTACCACAATCGCTTTTGGCTGAAGCGACTCTACTAAACTTTGAATTTGTAGCTCTACTTCCTGTGCATTTTCCTCCAACGCCTTATCCAAATTTTTATCTAGCTCTTTTGCAACAAGTTCAATTGTAAACTTGCCAAAAAAATTCGCGTCGCACTCTTTTTTAATCTTTTCGTCCAGCTTTTTATGCAATAAGAATTCATGATATTGTTTGCTAACCGCTATGGTCACAAGAACATCCTCGTTACTAATCATAACAGTTATATCGTTACTTTTGCTAATATTATTAATGCTAGAAGCATCCTCTTTTAAAATGCGATAAACAAACTCTTTAATAACATCATCATCCAAATATGATTTTTTAAGTTTAACATCAACTTTAAATGCATTGTTGTAATACTCTTCTAAATAAGAAGTGATTTTTTGCTTATCCTCAACATACAAATTCCTATCTCTATACACAAACCTAAAGGTGCTAGTGTTTGTGGGTTCATCATAAAAAACGCCTACCAACTTAATGTTTTGATAAGCATTATTGCTTTTTTGTAAAATATATTCTAATAATTTATCCATAAACATCCTTTGTAAATAAGCGCTAGAAAACTATCAGTAAATTTACTTAAATTAATGGAAAACAAACAACTGCAAAATATCTACCAAAATCACCAGTCCAAACAAGGCAATTAACCCATAAGTGTGAATTTTAGCTTCTAATTCCCTATTTATTGGTTTTTTACGAATTGCCTCTATTAGCACAAACACCATTCGCGCCCCATCCAAAGCCGGTATTGGAAGCCAGTTAAACACTGCTAAGTTGATTGCAATTAATGGGCACAAAACCACTAAATTTAAAAGACTTTTACTAGATGCAGTTGCAATAGAACCAATTGTTGTTATAGGTCCGCCCAAATTTTTTAGGCCTTTACCCAGGAACAGATTTCCTATAATCACTAAGCACTCCCAAGCCAACTGGAAAGCATATGGAACAGCCTTTAGCAACGAGGTTCCAAAATTGTAGTTTTGATAACTTGTTTTTACACCAAACTTATATACCGTTTGCTCTTGTCCGTTTTCATCAGTTTCGGTTGTAGTCAAATATTTTTTAACAGGTACTTCTAAAGTTTGTTTTTTGCCGTTTTCTACACGCTGAACAGTTAGCACAACCACAGTTTCGTTATCGTTAAAACCAGCAGTTAGATAGTTAAAATCCCCCCTAATAAAGGAACATTGCTGTCCGTTAACATGTGTTATAACATCTCCCACTTGTAAGTAATCGCTAATTGTGCCCTGTACGCTTTCTATGCGGGAATATCCTTGTCCAACAACCGAAAGTAGCACTACACACATTAAAATAGCGGAAAGAAAATTAAAAAATGCGCCACTGAACAACACAATAAGCCTTTTCCACCATGCCTGCTTGTTAAAGGAATCAGGGCTTTCACCATCCTCGTCTTCACCTTCAAACGCGCAGTATCCGCCAAGTGGCACACAACGGATAGCAAAGACCTCACCATTTTTCTTTACTTTTTTATAAATAGCCTTACCAAAGCCAATAGAAAACTCATTAATTTTAAATTTAAATATTTTGCCCGCAGTGTAATGACCTAGTTCGTGAATAACAATCATAAGGACTAAAATCAAAAGCGCAAGTAAAACAAAACCAGTGTACTTTAACACCGAAAGAAAACTTCCTAAATACGATATCAAAACATTATTCTCCTAAATAATAAGCATAAAAGCAATTAGCACAACAAGTGCATTAAAAATAAGTCCATCCACCCTATCCATAACACCGCCATGTCCAGGAAAAATTGTGCCATAGTCACTAACCCTTGCTTTGCGTTTTAACGAGCTTGCAACAAGGTCGCCACATTGGCTAATAATAGAGCCAACAAAACTTATAATAAGAATATGCCAAACAGTTCCACCAATAGCACTAAACTGGTTTAAAAAGTTAGGCAAATAGTTAAAAATTAACAATAATAACATTCCGCTTACAACGCCAAAAATCAAACCGCCAACTGCCCCACTAATGGTTTTATTAGGACTAATAAGCGGGCAAAGTTTTGGCCCTTTTAAAGACTTGCCCACAACAAGCGCCATACTATCAGTAGTTGCAGTAACAACAAACACAAGTAGTAAAGCAAACAACACAACCATGTCGATACTGTAGCCTAAGGAAGTGGCAAACATAAACTCACCTAAGTGGTTAATCATAACAATACACATAAATAATAAACCAGGATAAACAAGCACACTTAAAGTATACATAGCCTTGTCCACTGCGTACTCGCCTTTTTTACATTGAACACCACTCTTTTCCATTTCGGCCTCAAGAGTTTTCTTCATGGCAAGCGTGATTATAACAATACAAGCAAAATACAATATTAATAAACACATAAGTGCAATAACATAATATTCCCAAGTAGCTTTTAGTTTTAAACAAAGAATAAATCCCACATAAAGCAGTGCAGGAAACGAACCCACTAAATAAATGTTAACGGGCTTTTTTTGACGCTCCAATACTCTGGCAACTTCTACACTTCCCATAACAGCAAGCGTCAAAATCATAAAATCAAAAATGTAATTTGTAAGCAGTCTACTAACAAAGGCAACTGCTACTACAAGCAGCATAAACGCGCTAGTTATCAGTCTTTTTTTCATATTTCTCCTCTTTAATAGCACCAAAGCGCCTATTTCTCTTTTGATAATTTTTTAAAGCTTTAATTAAATTTTTCTTATGAAAATCTGGCCAAAATGTTTTTGTAAAATATAACTCACTATATGCCATTTGCCACAACATAAAGTTGGAAATTCGTTGTTCTCCGCTTGTTCTAACAATAAGGTCAGGCATTGGCAATCCTGCAGTATATAGATTGTTTTCAATATCTTGTTTAGTTATGTTAGTTTTGCCCTGCTGTGCTAGTATGTTAAAAGCCCTAACAATTTCGTCTCTTCCACCATAGTTTATTCCTAGATTAAGCACAAATTTATTGTTATTTTTTGTTTCATCCAACATCTTTTCCACTTGTTTTACAAGGTTATCAGGAAATTTTGTGTAGTCACCCATAATGTTTAAATGTATACCCATTTCATTATAGTCAAAATTATCCTTTTCTAAAAACTCAGTAAAAAGTTTAAATAAGCAATCAAGTTCCTCTTGCGGACGATTCCAATTTTCGGTTGAAAAACCAAAAATACTAACCACCTTTATACCCAAATTAAACGAATCAATTACTGTTTGTTTTAGGGTTTGTAAGCCTACTTTATGGCCAAAACTACGAGGCATCGAGCGCTTTTTAGCCCACCTACCATTACCATCTACAATAAAGCCAATATGACTAGGTAATTTTTTAAATTTATAATCTTTCATAACATCTCCAACTTTAAAAAATTATTTATGCAATTTCTATCCAAAATGGTCTTTAGTATATTTGCTTTATATTATAGTAAATGAATTTTCTAAATTTTAAGTCATTAAAAATTAAACTTCCATAATATCTTTTTCTTTTTTACTGGTCATATCGTCAATTTTGGCAATAGCATTGTCTAATGTTTTTTGAACATCTTTTTCCAAACGCGCATAATCATCCTCAGTTATCTCAGAATTCTTTTTCATTTGTTTAAATGCATCCAAACAATTTCGACGTTCATTACGACAAGACACCTTAACTGCTTCGCAAAGTTTGTTAACTTCCTTAACAAGTTCCTTTCTGCGTTCCTCGGTTAGTTGTGGAAAAATCAACCTAATAACACGGCCATCGTCACTTGGGTTAACACCAAGATTTGCGTTTTCAATTGCTTTAGAAACGCTTTTAATTGCACTGATGTCCCACACATTAACCAGCACCATACGAGCTTCGGGCACGGTAATTGTTGCCATTTGGCTAATAGGAGTCATTTGTCCGTAATAGTCAACCATAACCCTTTCAACAATCTTTGGATTTGCACGCCCAGCACGAATTTGCAAAAGCTCATTTGCATAATGCGAAAGTGCTTTTGAAATATTCTCATTAAGTTCCTCTAAATACATTTCTATTTCATCACTGTACATTTTGTCACCTTCTTTGTAATAATATATTTATTCTACTAAAATTAAAAAAATTAGGCAAACATTTAATATATTATATAATTAATTATTGTACTAAATAATTAAAAAAACAAAAAATACCACAATGTGGTATTTAATTAATTAAAATTTATCTGCACCCGCAACAAAATTGCCTGTGCCAGAATTTTGATAAAAAACATTGTTTAATAAATCATATAACCCCAAAACTCCGCTTGGACTTCTTACAGGAACAAGGTTACGTACTAATGCACCACTTTCATATATTTTTGCAGAATAAAGTTGTGTTTGAGCATTTGGACTGATAATAGTACTTGGCGATGATTCCATTATTAACTGCATCAAACAAAAATTAGCGGTGTTTGAAGTAAAAGTACCATCATTTATTTGTTTTATCACGTCATTTGCTGCAAATACTTTTTTGCCGTCAGCATTAAAGGAAAGATATGTGCGCTCGTTAAATGTGATATTCCCTAAATCTTCATAATAAGATGAACCAAATCTAAAGCCAATTACCCCAGTATCTAGTATGTTGGTAAAACACATGTTTTCGCCTTCGCTGTAATATCCACCCAATCCGTTATGATGTGTAACATTTACAAAACTTTGAGTAATTTCAAAACCGATATTGTTTGTAACTTTTACACCTGTATCAATATATGGATTAAAAGTACTAGTGGCATTGCTTTGAATATAGCTTAACTCTGTATAAACATTTGAATCTATATTTGAAACTACAGCATCCGAATTGCTTTCAAGTGATTCAAAAACAGGCTTAATATTAACAATTGTGTTAGAAAGTAACACCCCATCACTATAAACCTCGTCCTGACCAGCAATCATTTGGTATGCTATTGTAAAATTTTTATCGCTTTGGGCCGAGTTATATCCTGTACCGATACCCAGTTTTAGGTGCAAAGCAACATCCACTCCTGAGGTTGTTGGTTCTACAGAAAATAAGTTGTTGCTTGTTGCACTACCCGAAACAAGATAAAGGCAACCGTCATCTGCCAAATTCCAATAAACCTGTGTACCATTAATAATAGTATCCTGAACGATTTTAACCGAACCCACAATTGGTTTGTCACCATCAAAACTCAAATTAACTTTTGCCTTAATTAAGCCACCAACTGAACTATCTGCTGAGCCATTCGATTGAACTACACCTGTAATAACAATATCTTTTTCTTCACCCGGAAGAGCGGTAAAATTAGATGTAATTGGCGTAGAAGAAGAGTTGATATTAAGCGCATTTTTAAGACGTATAGCTTCTAACTGGTCAGAATCAGAACCGCCAAAAAAAGCCATCGTTACACCAGCCGTAACAATAACGCCCAAAAAGAAAATTACACATAATATTAAACTTATACTTTTATTTTTAAACATATTTTCCATTAATCATTTGCAAAGGAGCTTTTAATTTCATACTTAATAGTATTATACTTATAAGCAACAAAGGCGTCAAACAAATTAGCTTTTTTTATAATTAGTATCAGTAAAAGTTAAAAATGTATGTAAAACAAAAAGACACTATAAAATAGTGCCTTTTTGTAATTATACTATTTTGTTTGAGCTAAAACTTCTTCAGCAAAGTTTTCTTCTCTTTTTTGAAGCCCCTCACCCATTTCGTACCTAACAAATCTGCGAACAGTGATTTTTTCTCCAATAGTAAGAACTGCCTCATTAATAACATCAAGAACTTTTTTGCTAGAGTCCTTAACAAATGGTTGGTCTAACAAGCAAACATCTTCATAAAATTTCTTAACACGACCTTCAACCATTTTGTCAATAATGTTGGCTGGTTTGCCTTCGTTAAGTGCTTGGGCGCGCAAAATTTCCTTTTCGTGCTCTAATGCTTCGGTAGGAACTTCGGTTTGATTAACGTATTGTGGATTTGCTGCAGCAATATGCATTGCAATATCTTTGCAAAGTGAAGCGAACTTGTCGCTTTTGCTTGCAAAGTCAGTTTCGCAGTTAACTTCTACCAAAACACCAATTTTGCCACCCATATGGATATAGGATGTAACAACACCTTCAGCTGCAATACGATCTGCTTTTTTAGCAGCTTTTGCCATACCTTTTTCTCTTAACCATTCAGTTGCCTTATCAATATCGCCATTGCAAGCTTCCAAAGCATTTTTGCAGTCCATCATACCGCAATTTGTTCTTTTGCGTAGTTTTACAATATCTTCTGTTGACATAATATAAACTCCTTAAAATATAAAATTAAATTAGTTTTGATTTTCTTGTGCTTCTTCTGCAACAACCGCTTCTGTACTTTGTGTTTCTTCAGTTGCAGGGGCAATCTCTTCTTCCAAAGATGGTGCAACACCTTCTTTAGCTTCAATAACTGCATTAGCCATAGCAGCAGCAATAAGTTGAACCGCACGGATTGCATCATCATTACCAGGAATAATGTAATCAATTGGTTCTGGATCACAATTGGTATCTAATAACGCAACAACTGGGATGTTAAGCGCTTTTGCTTCTTTAACTGCCAAATGTTCTTTTTTAGTGTCCACAACAAATAATACATCTGGAAGTTTAACCATTTCTTTAATTCCGCCTAGGTTCTTTTCTAGCTTGTCGCGCTCTGCTATAAGCTTAATAACTTCCTTTTTAGGCAACAAATTAAACTCGCCAACTTTTTCCATATTGTTTAATTTGTTCAATCTGTCTACTCTGCTACGAATGGTTTTAAAGTTTGTTAAAGTTCCACCCAACCAACGAGAGTTAATGTAGTACATTCCGCAACGCTTTGCTTCTTCTTCAATTGCTTTTTGTGCCTGCTTTTTAGTACCTACAAATAAAACTGTTTTGCCTTGACTTGCCATTTCTTTTATAAAATCATATGCTTTGTCAATCAAAACCACGGTATCTTCCAAGTTGATGATATGAATATCATTTCTTGCTGTGAAGATATAAGGAGCCATTTTAGGGTTCCATTTTCTAGTTTGATGTCCAAAATGAACACCTGCTTCTAGTAATTGCTTCATTGAAATTACTGACATTTTCTTTTCCTCCTTGTTTATTCCTCCCCACCTCGTTACAACTCTAAACGCCACCTTTTATGGCAACAGCGTTTAAATAGAAATGGGTGTGTAATTTTTTGAAACACAAGTATTCTAGCATAAACTTTCCTATTTTACAAGGCTTTTACACAATAAAATAATAAAAATATTACAATACTTTTGATTAGGTAAAAGATAAAAAAAGAGCCCAAAGGCTCTTTAAAGAATAAACTATTCTACATCAACCTCAATACCCTGCTCGCGTAAAAGGTCATAGTAAGAATCAAATACAGCATCAATAATTTCTTCATCCTCTTCCAAAACAAGACAATCCTCATCGTCAATTTCTTCCAAGCCAAAAACTAGTGCTTGGTCGTCGTCTAGACCATCCATTTCGTTAACAGGCTTTAAAATAGCATAAGTCTTGTCCTCAATAGGAATAATTGCAACTTGCTCAAATTCAACTTCCTTGTTGTTTTCATCAAAAAGAACAATATTTTCCTCGTTAGTTTCGTCTAAAAGCATTTCAATTGGTGATTTTTCTTTGTTATCCATAATAAACTCCTTTTTATTGAGCATCCAAATACTCTTGTAAAATAATTGTGGCCGCCAACTTATCAATAACTTTTTTGCGCTTTGCCCTTGATACATCAGCGGATAATAAAATATTTTCGGCACTTACTGAAGATAAGCGTTCGTCATTAAAAGTAATTTTTACCTTTGCTAATTCGGCTAGTTTGTAAGCAAATGCTTTGGTTTTTTCTACCCTAACTCCCTCACTTCCATCCATGTTTAGTGGAAGCCCAAACACAACCACCTCAACTTGCTTTTCTTTAATTAAATCTGCCAAGTACTGCAAGTCTTTACTAGTATTAGTGCGTGTGTAGGTTTCGTAGGGACTAGCAATAGTGCGGGTTAAATCACTTAACGCAAGCCCAATTCTTACATCGCCATAGTCCACACTTAAAATTCTATAATATGCCTTATCCATATTTAAATCATATCATAGTTTAATTAAAAAACAAAGAATTTTAACATTAAAAAAATTTATTTAAGTTTTTGAATGGATTTTTTAACAGCCTTCTTGCCCTTTTCAACAAGTTGTTGGGCTTGCTCGTTTTTGGAAACAATTAATGCCCCGACAATTATTCCTAAGCCAAAAGCAATAGTATAACAATCTTTCATAATATCCTCCTTTGTGTTGTAATTATTTTGCCAAAATTGTCGACAAATTATTCAACTACCTATTGACAATTTATGGAAATGTGATAATATGAAATTACACTTTGAAAAAAAAAGGATTTAGAAATGATAAAATCAGAAGGTCACTCGGAACGTTATAAGGAACAATTAATTAAAAATAGAATAATGCAATTGAATGATTATGTAAAAAAAAGCAAAATGAATAGCATATCGCCGCAGAAAGTTATTAAAGAATGCTATAGTAACTTACAAATTCTTACAGAAATTTATGGATATAAAACTTGCTTTAAAAACTTATATTTTGTTCAAACTTTGCTAGACATGAATATGTTTAGAAATTATTTGCACGATAAAAACGATATAGATGCATTTTATAATCAATTTTTAATAAGAATTAGTCCTGCAGAAGACCAAAATAAAAAAATTGCAAAATTAAACGAAGTGTTTGAGGGGCTTACTTATACAAAAAAAAGGTTAATGCAAACAAATAGTAAAGATAAAACTATTGGCCATTATCTTGCTTCAAGTAGAGCATTTTTGGCTAATAATTTCACTTCTGTAGAATATGGATTAATAGAAAACTTTTTAGTAAACAATTACGCAAATAATAAAGATTTAGCACGCTTACAAGACAACAATGGCAACACCGTTGGACATTTGGCAGCTAATGCAGAAAGTTGGTCAATTGCCAAGCATTATGTTAAGGATATTGATCTGAATAATATACAAAACAAAAATTTTCAAACCGTTCAGGATATTATTAATAATAACCAAACAAAAACAACCAACTTCGCCAGCTTAACAAAATAATAAACAAAAAACACCTAAAATTAGGTGTTTTTTTATTTATTGAGTTTATTAATTTTTGCGCTTAAACTTTTAAAGTTTTTTTCCACCTTTTTAGCGGATTTAGTTTTTTTACTAAGTTCCTTTTTGCTTTCTGATTTTGTTACTTTATTTTCTTGAACAGCCTCGTTTTTAACTTCCTTGTTTGCTTTTGCGTTTTTCAAATCCGAAAGTAAATTTTTTGCGTCAAAAACTTTAGGAGATTCTGTTTGCTCATAAGGCTTAACGATTTCTGAGTGCTCATTTTTTTCTTGATTAGACAATTTTTCTTGCTCTTCCTTTAGTTTTTGTGCTTTTTTTGCTTGGCGCGCTTGGCGTTTGTGATAATCCTTAACAGCTTCTTCAATAGCCTCTTTTGCAAGCACCGAGCAATGTATTTTATGAACAGGAAGTCCTCCCGCAATTTCGATAATCTTATCGTTATCTAACTGAAGAGCCTCGTCAATCGTCATTCCCTTAATCATATCAGTTGCAATTGAGGACGATACAATAGCTGCAGCACAGCCAAATGTTTTAAAACTAGCATCTTCAATAACCTGCTTGTCGTTAATTTTTAGGTATATTTTCATAATATCACCGCAAGCAACATTTCCCACCTGTCCAATTGCATTAGCATCTTTAAGTTCACCAACATTGTGTGGGTTTTTAAATATTTCCATCACTTTTTCATTGTACATTATTTTGTCCCCCTTGTTCTTTTCTTTTTAAGTGGACTCATTGCACGCAATCTTGCAACTACTTTTTGCAAGCAACTTACAACATAATCCACGTCCTCTTTTGTTATGTCCGAGCCAAACGAAAAGCGTATTGCCCCATTGGTGTCTTCATGGCTTAAGCCCATAGCCTTAAGCACATGGCTTTTTTCTAGCGAGCCAGAAGCACAAGCCGAACCAGTAGAAACAGCAATACCCTCTAGGTCAAGAAGCATTAAAATGCTTTCACCCTCTACATACTTAAAAGAAATATTAACAATGGCTGGAGCCTTTTGAGTTGGATGCCCATTAACTTTAACATCAGGAATTAAATAAGTGACCTTTTTTACAAAATAGTCAGTTATCTCACGCAATTTTTTGTTAACAACCGCCATATCGCGCATGGTTATTTCCAAAGCTTTTGCAAAGCCAACAGCGCCCGCAACGTTTGTTGTTCCACCACGCTTATTCATCTCCTGTTCGCCACCTACCATAAATTTTTTAATAGGAGTGCCATTTTTAATATATAGTGCGCCAACGCCCTTTGGTCCATGAAGTTTATGGGACGACATTGTAAGCAGGTCAATATGCATATCCTTTACATCAAAAGGCATAACGCTCATTGCTTGAACGGCGTCTGTGTGGAAATATGCCTTATAGTCTTTAACAATCTCTCCAATAGCCTTAACATGTTGCAAAGTACCCACTTCATTATTAACTGCCATAACCGAAACCAAAATTGTGTCTGGTCTAATTGCGTGCAAAAGTTCCGCTACAGAAACAAGTCCATTTTCATCTACCGGTAAATATGTTACACTAAAACCCTCGCGTTCTAGGTCACGGCAACTATCAATGATGCTGTGATGTTCAATTGAACTAACTATAATATGTTTGCCTCTGCGCGCATTTGCATATGCTATGCCCTTTATTGCCCAGTTGTTAGCCTCTGTACCGCCGCTAGTAAAAAACACCTCGCTTTTATCAGCATTAATACTTTTTGCAATAATATCTCTAGCATTGTCTACGCCCTTGCTGGCCTCGCGACCAAAACTGTGTAACGAGTTACTGTTTCCATAAATCTGGTTAAAATATGGCATCATGGCATTAAGTACTTCGCCACTTAACATTGTAGTTGCTGCATTGTCCAAATAAATTTTTTTATTCATAACATTCTCCTTGATTATCAATCATTTGCTGTAATGTAATTTCGTCTAAAACATTGTTTAATTTAACATAAATTAAATTAAAAATATTTTTATTAGGGCAAGATCTATTTGTACATTTTTGCGAGTTTACACAATCGCTAAAAATTAAATCCTTTTCCAAAATTCGCAAAATTTCACCAATTGTTATTTCACTAGGACTTTTTGCAAGTTTGTAACCGCCCATAACTCCTCTTGTTGTTGTTACAAGTTTGCCTTTTCTTAAAATGCCCATAACCTTTTCTAAATATGGCTGTGTAACTTGTGTTTTAACAGAAAGTTCTTTAAGGCTAACAACACCATTATTGTTTGATGTTGCCAAATGATACATTGCATTAAGACCATAGCGACTTTTCGTTGATAATTTCATAAACCCTACCTTTTTAGTCTGGTTTTATTTTATCACTTTAATACTAGCGTGTCAATACAACAAACAAAAAAAGAGCATTGTTTATACTCTTTTTTTTAAAACTATATTTAATTTATAGGTAATAGCACACAATTTACATATATTTTGTAAATAACTCATTAAGTTGTTTTGCATTTCTAAAACCCACAACTTTTTCAACTTCTGCACCCTCATTGAATACGATTAGTGTAGGAACAGTCATTATTCCATATTCTTTTGCCAAGTTCATACATTCGTCAACATTTAGGTTTACAACCTTAATTACATTAAAGTCATCGCTCATACCATCCAAAATTCCTGCAAGCATTTTACAGGGCCCACACCAAGTGCCATAAAATTTAGCAACGGCAACACCCTTATAATTAAGTACTTCTTGTTCAAATTCGTTTTCTTTTATATCCTTAACTAACATACACATTTCTCCTTTCTTTAGTTTTAACATAAATATAAATTTTTATTTATTTTGCTCAATTATTTTGTTAATTACAAATGCCGAAATTGCGCATCCACACATTGCAGGAAAGTAAGAAATACTGCCCACTTTGTCACCACAATTAAAGGCGTCTTGCGGGGTATAAACAACATCAAGATGCTCTACCCCAACATTTTTTAATTGCTTGCGAAGCACTTTTGCCAACCCGTCATTATGTGTTTTGTATATATCTTCCACCAAAAAGTTTGGTATTTGATATCTATTACCCGCGCCCATGGCACTAACAATTTTTAAACCCTTTTCCTGTGCTTGATTAATAAGGTGAATTTTGCTTTTAAGCATATCAATCGCATCTACAACATAATCATAATGTTTATTAAAAAACTCATCGCCATTTTCGGGTGTGTATTTATTGTTTATAGCAACAATGTTTGCGTTTGGATTAATATCCAACAAGCGCTTTTTCATAACATCAACTTTATATTGACCAATTGTGCTTTTTAACGCAATTATTTGCCTATTTATATTACTTTTTTCTACAATATCGTAGTCTACAATTGTTAAATTATGTATGCCTGCTCTTACAAGCATTTCGCAAACATATCCGCCAACACCACCTACGCCAAACACAATAATGTTGCTGTTTTTTATTTTTTCAAGGTTTTCACTTCCTATTAAACTTAAGGTTCTTTCAAACATATTTTTATCCTTTTAGGTATGTAACAATATTTTCTTGCTTAACTTTTTCTTGTTCACCCGTCTGCATGTTTTTAACATTAAGTTCGCCTGTTTGAACTTCCTCATCACCTACAGTTATTACATACTTAGCATTGTTTTTGCCTGCATATTTAAACTGCGCTTTTAAACTACGCATCATAAGGTCAATTTCGGTTTTTATGCCACTATCGCGCAAAAGCTTTGCAAGCTTTAAAATATACTCTTCGTTATTTGTTGCGCTTGCAATGTATACATCCATATTAGTGTTATCGGCAATGCTAATTCCTTTTTTCTCAAGATACAACAGCAATCTTTCAATGCCAATTCCAAACCCAATAACCGGAGTAGGTTTTCCACCAAGTTCCTCCACAAGGTTGTTGTATCTGCCACCACCACCTAGTGCATTTTGTCCAAATTTTTTATCTTCATCAACAAACTCAAATACAATATTAGTGTAATAGTCAATACCTCTTACAAGTTTTGGGTTAACCTCGTATTTGATTTTTTGAATATCTAAAAGCCTTAACAAATGATCAAAATGGTTTTTACAATCATCACACAAACAATCCTTAATAAGCGGAGCATTTGCCAAAATTGCCTTGCAATCCTCCAACTTACAATCCAGCATGCGTAATGGGTTTGCATTGTATCTTTTATGGCAATCCTCACACATATCATTAAGATGTGGTTTAACATATTCCTTAAGTTTTTGAACATAGTTTTGCCTACACACATCACAGCCAAGGTTGTTAATATGCGCTACAGGCTCAATTCCAAAAGACTTATAGAACTCGTTTGCAACAGTTAACACTTCTACTTCAGAAAGCACGCTGTTTGCGCCATATAATTCAACGCCAAACTGGTGGTGTTCCCTTAAACGCCCCTCCTGTGGACGCTCATAGCGAAAACAAGGCGTTACATAGTACATCTTAAGTGGCAAAACCTCATTAAACAAGCCATTTTCAATAAAACTTCTAGCAACGGAGGCCGTACCTTCGGGCTTAAGCGTAAGGCTACGCTCTCCTTTGTCCTTAAAGGTATACATTTCTTTGTTAACAATGTCGCTACCCTCTCCCACGCCTCTTACAAAAAGTTCGGTGTGTTCAAAAGTTGGTGTCATAATTTCTTTATAGTTATATCGTGTTGCAACATCTTCAATAACCGCTTTTACCCTTCTCCATTTATAACTTTCGCTAGGCAAAACATCTTTTGTGCCCTTTGGTATTTGTATCATAGTTTTTTCCTTATAAAATAAATTTCTTTAAATCATACTTTTTGGTGGTTGCGCTAAACGCATTATCCACATATTTGTCATCAATAACAACTTCGCTCATAGGGTGATTTCCACTTGCGTTAAACGAGATATCCTCTAAAAGAGCTTCTAACAAAGTATGCAAGCGTCTCGCGCCCAAGTTTTCGCTGGTTTCGTTTTCGTTTTGGGCAAGTTCAGCAATCTTTTTAAGCGCATCTTCTGTAAATTTTAGTTTAACATTATCCACCTCTAGTAGTTGTGCGTATTGCAAAGTAAGTGCATTTTTAGGTTGTGTTAAAATTTTATAGAAATCTTCTGCATTAAGATTGTTTAATTGCACTCTAATAGGAAAACGACCTTGGAATTCTGGAATAAGATCTTCCACCTTGCTAATATGGAATGCGCCTGCCGCAATAAATAAAATGTAATCGGTTTTAATTGTGCCATATTTTGTAGAAACAGTTGAACCCTCTACAAGAGGCAAAATATCCCTTTGAACGCCCTCTCGGCTAACATCAGGGCCTTTCCCTGAACCATCTTTTCCAGTTATTTTGTCTATTTCATCAATAAAGACTATGCCTTCTTGCTCAGCGCGCTGTATAGCCTCTTGATTAAGGCTTTCGTTATCAATTAATTTATCACTTTCCTCAGCAATTAATAACTCGTATGCCTTTGCAACTGTAAGTTTTTTCTTACGGCGTTGTGCCGGAAAAATACTTCCTAACACATTACCCAAGTCCATATCAGGACCCATTCCGCCCGGCATAATACCTATTGGCTTAACATTTTCCGTAACATTAATTTCAATAATCTCGTTGTCATACTTTCCGCTTTCTAGGTCAGAATAAATTTCCTTACGCAAATCTTCTGCAGATTTATCAGGGAATTGCTGTTTTTTAACAGGATATAAAACATCTACAAGTTTTGCTAGCACATTTAATCTTGCTTTTTCACTAACTTCGTGCAATTTTTCTTCCCTAACAAGACGCACAGCTACTTCAACCAAGTCACGAATCATGCTTTCGCAATCACGTCCAACATAACCAACTTCGGTATATTTTGTAGCCTCAACCTTAATAAATGGCGCTTTAACCAGTTTTGCTAATCTGCGCGCAATTTCTGTTTTTCCCACGCCTGTTGGGCCTTGCATAATTATATTTTTAGGGGTTATTTCATCTCGCATTTCCTTTGGAAGTTTGCTACGACGATACCTGTTTCTTAAAGCAACCGCAACCGCCCTTTTGGCCTGCGATTGTCCAATTATATATCTGTCTAATTCGTTTACAATCTCTTTTGGTGATAAATTCATATTAAACCTCCTCGCAAGTTATGTGATGATTAGTAAATATACAAATGTCGCCTGCAATATTGATACTTTTAATAGCAATTTCTTTTGCTGAAAGGTCAGTATTTTCCATTAAAGCACGACCAGCAGCATATGCATAGTTTCCGCCACTTCCAATTGCGCAAATTCCGTTCTCGGGCTCAATAACTTCGCCTGTGCCAGAAATTACTAAAAGTTTACTTTCGTCAGCAACAATCATCATTGCCTCTAGTTTACGCATATATTTATCGTCTCTAAATCCAATTGCAAGTTCAACTGCACTACGCATTAAATTTCCACTAAATTTTTGCAACAGTGCCTCAAATCTTGCCGATAAACTAAAAGCATCTGCAACAGTGCCTGCAAAGCCAATAATTACTTTATCGTTAAAAATTCTACGAACTTTAACAGCGTTGTTTTTCATAACAACTTGTTGGCCTAAAGTAACCTGTCCATCTCCTGCAATCGCCGTTTTTCCATTTTTATTAATGGCAACTATAGTTGTTCCCTTTATTTCCATAATTTGTTCACCTCAATTTGTATTATATCACATCAAAACCTTAAGTAAAGTGGTTTTGTTTTTTTATTGACAGTATTTTCGTGTTTTTTCAATTTTGTTAGTAAATAAAAATCATAAGAATTAATTACTAAATATTTAGCACATCAATATTAAGCTAAATTTTTACTCATACTAAATAATTTCATAAATATTTATAGCTTAAATGCACATAAAATTAATGGCAATATAATGTTTTTTTATTATTTGCGTAGTATTATCACTTTTTTATTGTTTCAACAAAATCACAAGCATTGTTAGAACATTTTTTACGCATATTGCCGTATACTTTTTTGCCAGTTAAATAGCTATTACATTTTGGACATTTTTCCGACAAAGGTATTTCCCAACTAACAAAATCACATTCTGGATATCCCGTGCATCCATAAAAAGTATTGCCTTTTTTGCTTTTCCTTTCCGCAACAGGCTTTCCGCATTTTGGGCATACACCAACTTCTTTTTGCATCGAATGAACATTTTTGCATGCAGGATAATTGCTACATGCCAAAAACTCGCCAAATTTACCCGTACGAATAACCATCTCACTTCCACACTTTTCGCATTTTATTTCGGTGTGTTTTGGTGGCACTTTAAACTTGACACTGTCTTTATCTGCAACACCTAGCATTTTAACAAAATCGTCATAAAAATCCTTAACAATATCCTGCCATGGAATGCCATGTGATGCAACCTCGTCCAAGTTGCTTTCCATTCCGGCAGTAAATTTTGCATCCACAATCTTTTCAAAATACTTTTCTAAAAACTCGTTAATGCGCTCGCCTAGTTCGGTTGGCTTTAGCGCCTTGCCTTCTTTTTCAATATACTTACGGCTGGACAATATTGTTACAGTAGGCGTATATGTTGCAGGACGACCTATACCCTTTTCTTCCATTTCCTTAACCAATGTGGCCTCGGTGTAGCGTGGTAATGGTTTAGTAAATTTCTGATTAGGAACTAGTTGGTTTACTTTCAACTCGTCGCCCTCGTTCATGGCAGGAAGTTTTGAGTTTAAATCATCTTCTTCACCATCTGTGTCTTCTTTCTTTGTCTTTTTACTTGCACTTTCATAAACTTTCAAATATCCATCAAACACAGGCGTTTTTCCGCTAGCCTTAAACTCATATTCACCATTTTGAATGTTTGCAACAACGCTATCATAAAGCGCATCTGCCATCTGACAACTTAAAAATTTGTTGTAAATTAACTTATAAAGTTTGTAGTTATCGCTGCTTAAGTAAGGTTTAACGCGCTCGGGCGTGCGCTCTAAATTAATTGGTCTTATTGCCTCATGCGCATCTTGCGCAGATGACTTTGTTTTGTAAACATTTGGAGTTTTTGGCAAATATTTATCCCCATAGTTAGCCGAAATAAATTGCCTTGCCATGTTAACAGCCTCTGGAGAAATTCTAACCGAGTCTGTACGAATATAAGTTACAAGCGCAACCTTTCCTTCGCCCTCTATGTTAACACCCTCATAAAGCTCCTGAGCACAAGCGGTAACCTTTTTTAGGTTCATACCCAATTTATTAAGTGCATCTTGTTGCATGGTGCTGGTAGTGTAAGGAGGTGTTGGATGTGATTTTGCTGTACTTTTCTTAAGTGTTTTAACAACAAATGTTCCGTTGTTTAATTCCTCCAAAACCTCATCCATTTGCTCTTTATTAACAATTTCTACCTTTTTGCCTTTGTATTTTACAAGCAAACTTTTAAACGTTTCTTTTTCCTCATTTGGATACAACAAAGCATTAAGCGTCCAATACTCTTCCTCTTTAAAGTCCCTAATATGGCGCTCTCTATCCACAACCAACTTTAGTGTTGCGCTTTGAACACGGCCTGCGCTTAATCTTGGGGCTATTTTTTTACATAAAATAGGCGAAATTTTGTAACCCACAAGTCTATCCAATACACGGCGTGCTTGTTGTGCGTTAACCAAGTTTTCATCTATCCCTCTTGGGTTTTTAAGTGCATTAGTAACGGCATTTTTACTAATTTCGTTAAACACAATCCTAATTGGGTCGTTTTGATTTAAGTCTAATATATTGCACAGGTGCCAGCTAATAGCCTCTCCCTCACGGTCTGGGTCAGTTGCAAGAAATATTTTATCTGCCTTTGCACTTTTTTCTTTTAAAAACTTAACTATGTCTTTTTTGTCTTTAATAATTTCGTATTGCGGTTTAAAATTATCATAAACATTAATGCTTAAACTTTTTTCAGGCAAATCTCTTACATGACCTTTTGTTGCAATAACTTCGTATTCACTTCCCAAATATTTTTTAATAGTGTCCTTTTTACCAGCACTTTCTATTATTACTAAATTCATTATTCCTCCAAATTGTTTCTGCGATAAATATTTCCTGGCATTTTAATAATTAAACCTTTTATTTCCATCCTTAAAAGCAAGGTTGTTAATGCGCGAGGCTCTTGATTTAATGTTTTTAAAAGTATTTCATAATGCACATCATCTGTGCCTAGCGCATCTAAAAGCATTTGTTCTTCAAGCGAAAGCTGAACAAACACCTTGTTCTCTTCCTTATGCAACTCCTTTCCATACAAGTTAATAATTTCGCTTGGGTCTAACACTATTGCGCTTTGCAAGTTTTTAATTATTTTATTACAGCCCGCACTATAAATATCCGTTAACCTGCCGGGAACAGCAAAGATATCACGGTTGTTTTCTACAGCATAATCCTTGGTGTGCATACTTCCACTTTTTTCAGTTGCTTCGGTTATTAACACACCTTTGCTCAAGCCTGCAATTATTCTATTGCGTGCAGGAAAAGAAAATGTTGATGCCTTCTCTGCGGGTTTATACTCGCTGATTATTAATCCGTTATTGTCTAATATTCGCTTAAATAGCGGAATATTAGTGGCGGGATAAACATTATTTAATCCGCTACCTAGCACGGCAATAGTGTTTCCACCCGCATCTAAGCAAGCAGTATGTGCCACGGTATCTACGCCATCCGCCAAGCCACTAACAATCGTTAGACCACTTTTTGCAATATCATATGCAAATTTGTATGTTATATCTCTACCATAACGAGAACACCTACGCGTGCCCACAATTGCCAAGCAAGGCGACTTTAAAAGTTCTAAATTTCCCATACAATACAGCATAATAGGTGGACTAACCGTTTCCTTTAGTAAATCGGGATACGCATCACTAACACATGTTACAATTTTAATGCCCAAATCTTCACAATTTTTAATGTAAGTATTAACAAAATTATCATCCAAAGCAAACAACATTTTGTTATATGCTTCGTCTTTAACAATGTTAATTATTAACTTCTTATCTTTTTCAAAGTTATCCCAAAGTTTTGTAACATCATCATAAAGTTCAATAAGCTGATGTTGCTTTTTTAAGGATAAACAATCAAAAATTCCTAACCAAATTATTACTTTTTCCTGTTTACTATACATAACTAATTCCAATATTTTTTATCTAGTGACCTATATGAAATTGCCTCTATTATATGCTCGTCCGTAACATTTGGCAAACCATCTAGGTCGGCAATAGTGCGTGCAACTTTTAAAATACGGTTATACGCACGCGCGCTTAAATTAAGTTTTTCAAAGGCATGTCTTAGCATCTGATCACTTTCAAAGCTTAATTTGCAATATTGCTTTAACTGTTGGTCATTCATTTTGCTGTTAGAGTAGTTTTCGCTATCTTTAAAGCGTTCTAATTGTATTTGTCGCGCTTTGTCTACTCGCGCCTTTACTGTTCTACTATCTTCCTCTAGTTCGCTACTTGTAAGTTCGTTATAAGTTACGCTATCTACCTCAATATGCATATCTATCCTATCCATAAGCGGACCCGAAAGTTTATTTAAATACTTGTTTATTTGCTGTGGTGTACATTTACATTCTTTTTCAGGATTGCCATAATTACCACAAGGGCAAGGGTTCATACTAGCTATCAGCATAAAGTTTGCAGGATATTCAATTGTGTTTTCCACCCTTGTTACAGTTATCTTACCGTCTTCCAAAGGCTGACGCAGGGTTTCAATTGCATTTCTAGAGTACTCTGGCATTTCATCCAAAAATAGCACCCCATTATGGGCCAAAGATATTTCTCCTGGTTTTGCCAATCTTCCGCCACCTGTTAGCGCAAGCATGGTCGCAGTGTGATGTGGTGCACGGAATGGCCTGTGAGTTATTATACCCTCTTTGCTATCCAACACACCCGCTATACTATGTATTTTAGTAACCTCAAGTGCTTCATTAAAAGTTAGGTCGGGCAAAATAGAAGGAAAACATTTTGCAAGCATGGTCTTTCCACTTCCAGGCGGGCCAATCATAAGCACATTATGTCCACCAGCTGCAGCAATCTCTAGCGCGCGTTTTGCGTTTGCCTGCCCTTTAACATACTTAAGATCATTGGTTTTATTTAGTTTGTTTTTTGCATTATTATAGTCACTTAACTGAACTTTATCTAGCAAAATTTCACCATTTAAAAAGCTTACAACTTGTGATAAACTTTCTACCGCATAAATATCCATGCCATCAATATAGCTTGCCTCTAACGCATTTTCTTTAGGCAGAATAATTTTTTTATAGCCCTGTTGTCGAGCAGAGATTAAAATTGGCAAAACACCATTAATACGCTTAACTGTTCCATCCAGGCTTAACTCACCCAAAAAAATAAATTGCTGACTATTTTGCAAGTTAACTTGCTCTGTTGCAGAAAGCAGACCGATTGCAATTGCAAGGTCATAAATTGGACCTTCTTTTTTTGTATCAGCAGGCGCAAGGTTAACTGTTATTTTTAAAATAGGATATTGCAAGCAACTATTTTTAATTGCAGACCTAACCCTTTCCTTGCTTTCCTTAATGGAAGTTCCCACTAGGCCAACAATATCATAGCCTGGCAAACCTTGATTTATATCAACCTCACACTTAACCAAGTATCCAGATATTCCGTTTAATCCAAAACTTTTTATAATTGATAACACAAACAGTGTCCTCCACAAAAAACTATTTAATTATACCGCAATAAAAAATTTATAACAAGCAAATAGCTGGTGTACAGGTTATAATTTATAACATATATTTTTATATAATAATTCAAAAACGCAAAAAAACATAAAAAACACCGCATGATACGGTGTTTTTATAATAACTATCTTGTTTTCTTTTCTTTAATTTTTGCTGCCTTACCAGATAAATCTCTTAAATAGTACAATTTAGCGCGGCGAACTTTACCTTTCTTAACAACCTCAATTTTATCAACTCTTGGGGAATGAATTGGGAAAGTTTTTTCAACACCAACACCAAAAGACATTCTTCTAACAGTAAAAGTTTCTCTTACGCTAGAATTTTTTCTGGCAATAACAACACCTTCAAAAACTTGGATTCTCTCTTTGTCGCCCTCAACGATTTTGTTATAAACTTTAACAGTATCACCAACGCTAAAAGAAGGAACTTCAGGTTTTAAATTTTCTCTTTCTAATGCTTGAATAATTGTCATTGACTTTACCTCCTATCTATACTTGATGTTCGTGCAAAAAGCCTATTTTACAGAGGACCATCCGAAGTCACATTGTATATTAACACACTATAAAAATTATTTCAAGTATTTTTCATAAAAAAATCAAATTTTTACTATTTTATGGCGATTTTTCTATTTTTATTAACTTTTTTTTAATAAATGGATTCAATTAAACTAAAAAGCATTCTCAATATGCGTTATTTCGCTGCCAAGCACATCAACAACATCAAACCTAACATTTATTTTATCCCAAAGGCCTTTATATTTTAAATAAACTGTTGCCACACGCCTAATTTTTTGCTGTTTGCTATAATTAACCGCTTCCCTAGGGTGTCCAAACTTTAAACTTTGCCTTTGTTTAACCTCAACAAAAACAAGTGTATTTTGATGTTTTGCAATTATATCAATTTCACCAATTTTATTTTTATAATTACACTCCAAAATCTTGTAACCGTTTTTTTCTAAAAACTGTTTAGCAAGGGTTTCGCCCTTTATTCCGCTAATTTTGTTGTTTTCCATTTTCACCACATCTTACAAAAAATTTTTAATAAAAGTATTTCTATGTATTTTACATTTGCCATATTTTTTTAAATTTTCAATATGTTCTTTCGTGCCATAGCCTTTATGTTTTTTAAAGTTATATTCGGGATATTTTCTATCCAACTCCACCATAAGCCTATCTCTTGTTACTTTTGCCAAAATAGAAGCACAAGCGATATTATAACTCAACGCATCACCGTGAATAATGCTTTCAGTTGGCACATTTGTATCTATTTTAACAGCATCAATAAGCACTAAATCTGGCACAATATCAACTTTTTCAATGCAGTTTTTCATTCCCAATTTTGTAGCATTTAAAATGTTAATTTCATCAATAACATCCTCACTTATTTGCTCTACATGATACGCTATAGCTTTATTCTTAATTTCTTCAAAAAGTCTTTCTCTCATCTTTTCTGTAAGCTTTTTACTATCGTTAACACCTTCTACAATGTCATCATTTGGCATAATAACTATTGCCACTACTAAAGGCCCTGCCAGCGGTCCTCTGCCCGCCTCATCAATACCCGCTATTAACTTCACATTGTCTGAATAATACCTAAACTCATAGTCTAACATAATGCATCTTATAGTTATTGTTTCATAACTATTCTTCCTTTTGTTGAATTGCTTTCTTCCTATCTTTAATAGTTAGCCTTTTGATATCTTTAGGAGTTTCTAGCGTAATTTTACCTAGTTTTCCGCTTTTAAATTCGTTAACAAGAGCATACGCGCCCCTGTCGTAATCAATCTCGCCTTTCTTAAGCATGTATTTTCGGCTTTCACATATTTTTTCCAAAATCGTTAAAGGTTCGTCGTCGGGTTCTATCACAATATTAAAACGCTCTTGCAAAATGTTTTTATCTATTGCGTTTAGGTCCTTAATTAAATCCAAACTCAATTCAGGGATATCTAAAACTTCCTCTTTAATTGAACCAATATATGCCAAATGTTTTGCAATTTGATTGTTATCGAACGCTGGCCATAATGTCCCAGGGGTGTCCAAAACCTCTATATTATTTCCAATTTTAACCCATTGTTTGCTTTTTGTAACTCCGGGCTTATTTCCCGTTTGTGCTTTACTTTTTCCGCAAAGATTATTTGCAAGCGTGCTTTTTCCACTATTAGGAACACCCAAAATCATTCCTCTTTTTATAAGGCTAATCCCCTTGCTATCATACTTTCCAAAGCGTGATTTTAACAGCGTTAATATGGCGTTTTCAAGCGCTTTTGTGGATGATGATGCAGTTGAGTTCATTGTTAAACAGATAGAATTTTCTTGTGTAAAATATTCTTTCCAAAGTTTAAGTTTTGCTTCGTCTGCCATATCACATTTGTTTAAAATGTAAATAATAGGCTTGTTTCCAATAATTTTTGTAAATTTGGGATTAACGCAAGAAAAAGGGGCACGACTATCTAACACATAAATAATAACGTCCACTATCTTAACTTCTTGTTCCATCATTTTAAGGGCCTTGTTCATGTGCCCAGGAAACCACTGAATAATCATTTAATTAGTCCTTTTTTACTATATTTTTAAGCAGCTCTGGTCTGTACTTTTGAGTTTCAGATAATTTTTGTTCTGCGCGCCAGTTATCAATTTCCTTATGATTTCCATTTAGTAAAACCTCTGGCACGCTTAACCCCATAAACTCTCTTGGACGAGTGTATTGCGGATACTCCAAAAGCCCGTCACTAAAACTTTCGTCCTCTGTGGAGTTTTGGTTGCCCAAAACGTTTGGCAAATATCTTAGTACGCTATCAATCACCACCATGGCGGGTATTTCACCGCCCGTTAATACATAATCACCAATAGAAATTTGCTCGTTTATACAAAGCTGAATAATGCGCTCGTCAATCCCTTCATAATGCCCACAAACAAATATAAGATGTTGAAGTGATGAAAGAGCTTTTACTTTTTGTTGGTTTAAAACACCGCCTTTTGGCGACATGTAGATAACATGGCTATCTGGTGTTTTAACACTCATAATTGCGTCATACAAAGGCTGTGGCGTCATAATCATGCCATCACCTCCACCAAATGGATAATCATCAGTTTTTTTATGTTTATCCTTTGAAAATTCACGAATATCAATTATATTAAGCTCCACCAAATTACCCTGTACTGCTTTGCCTATTAAGCTTGTGCGCAAAGGTGCAAACATTTCCGGAAAAATGGTTAAAATATCAATTTTCATACGCCACTCTTTTTAACATTTAATTTCGTTTAAAACTAACTCATCCAAATAAATAATCTTATTTTCTGTGTCTATTTTGGTTATTACATTTCGCGCAAAAGGGAACATAAATTCATCCTTATCTGTTTTAACAGTATACACATCCGCCGCACCATACTTGTTTATGTCCACAAGCACACCCAATTCAACATTACGGGTCGAACTAAAAACTTTACTTCCAATAAGGTCCTTAATATAATACTCGCCCTCTTGTAATGTATCCTCTTCCATCTGATAATAAACTGGAATATTGCGCAACGTTTCTACAAAATTGCGGTCATCAATCCCTTCCACAAGCATAATAATAAACCCCTCTCTTAAGGTTACTTTTAAAACATTATATGCTTGATTTTTAATAACAACTTCTTTAATATTTTTTAAAACATTTCCGTCCAAAATATTAGGACGCACACGAAACTCGCCCCTAACACCCTGTGGCTTTGTAATATATCCTAATTCTTGTTGCATAATACACCTCTCTGTATATAATAACACAAAAATTTTAATTAATATATAGATTTTAAAAGATTAACAAAAAAAGGCTAAATATAATTAAGCCTTTTCCTTGATTTTAACAATATAACGCTTGTTCTCTTTTACGGATGCACTTTTAACAATGGTGCGGATTGATGAAGCAACCTTTCCACCCTTGCCGATAATTTTACCCATATCTTCTGGAGCAACCAAGACTGTTATAATTGTGTTTTTCTCACTTTCGTTAACTTCGCTAACCTCAACTGCATCAGGGTTAGATACAAGTGAACATACTAAATACTTTACAAGTTCTAGCATAAATTTACCCCTTTAAAACTATTTATTTTCTTTTTTCTTTTTGTCAGTTTTAGGTGCATTTTTAGTTAGAGGCTTTAGCAAACCTTGGCTTACAAGCAAAGTTCTTGCAGTTTCGGTAGGTTGAGCGCCGGTAGAAAGCCAGTACTGTGTGCGTTCTTCGTTCAACTTAACTTCTGCAGGAGTAACAAGTGGATTGTATGTTCCAAGTTTTTCAATATATTCGCCATCTCTTGCTTTTCTAGAGTCTGTAACAACTACTCTGTAAAAAGGTGACTTTTTATCTCCCAATCTGGTTAATCTAATTTTAACTGCCATTTTTTTCTCCTTTATGTTTTTCTTCTTGTATATTCAATTTTTTTACTAAAAAATTTAAAAACTATTTAAAATGGAAACTTCATTCCTCCAAAACGCTTATTGTTGTTAAAGTTTTTCATTAGTTCCTTTGTTTGGAAATACTGTTTTAATAAAACATTAACATCTTGTATAGTCGTTCCGCTACCAGCTGCGATGCGTTTTTTATTACTACCCTTTATAATGTCTGGGTTATTGCGCTCTTTTTTAGTCATACTTAAAATAATAGCCTTGTTGCGCTCTAACTGCGCTTCGTCAATTTGTCCTACAGCACCTTTAAGTTTGTTTCCGCCAGGAATCATTGCAATAAGACTATTTATGTCACCCATCTTCTTAAGTTGTTCAAACTGAATAAGGTAGTCTTCCAAGGTAAATGAATTTTCTCTTAATTTTTTTTCAAGCTTCTTTGCTTCTTCTTGGTCGATATTTTCTTGTGCTTTTTCTATTAAAGATAGTACATCTCCCATATCTAAAATTCTGCTTGCCATACGATCGGGATAAAAGACTTCAATGTCCTCCATCTTTTCACCAACACCGCAAAACTTAATTGGCTTGCCTGTTACCGCTTTTATTGAAAGCGCAACACCACCACGAGTGTCACCATCAAGTTTAGTTAATACAACGCCTGTGATATCCAACGCTTCATTAAACGAAGTAGCAACATTAACACCATCTTGACCTGTCATGCTATCAACAGTAAGCAAAATTTCATCTGGCTTAATTGCTTTTTTGATGTTTTTTAGTTCATCCATCAACTCATCGTTTATATGCAAGCGACCTGCTGTATCAACAATAACAACATCATACCCCTTTTTCTCGGCATACTTTAGCGCGTTTGCACTTGTTTTAGCGGGATTATTTGTTCCCTCATCATAAACTTCCACACCAACGCTTTTGCCCACAACTTTTAGCTGGTTAATTGCCGCAGGGCGATATATGTCACATGCCACTAAAAGAGGTTTTTTGCCTTGCTTTGTTAGATACTTTGCCAGCTTACCACACATGGTGGTTTTGCCTGCACCTTGCAAACCACACATCAAAATAACAGTTGGCGGTTTACTAGCAAAAACGAGTTTGGAATTTGTGCTACCCATAAGAGCAGTCAATTCCTCGTTAACAATCTTTATTACCTGCTGACCGGGAGTTAAACTTTTCATAACCCTTTCGCCCGAACACTTTTCTGTTAAAGTATTAACAAGGTTTTTAACTACCATAAAGTTAACATCCGCTTCCAACAGTGCAATTCTTATTTCTCGCATTGCGGTTTTAATTTCCAACTCTGTTAGCGTACCACGTTTTGTTATTTTAGAAAAAACATGGTTTAGTTTTTCGCCAAGGCTACTAAATAATGCCATTAGCCCTCCAATATATCAATAATGTTGTTTGCAACTTGCTTTTCATTTTGGTCAAGTTTTTCTGTATAATTTTTTATTGCATCTATCTTTTTTAGTAAACCTAATTTACTTTCAAACTTTTCAAGTGACTCAACGCCCTGTTTAATAGCATCGTTTACTGCCTGACGAGAAATATTTAAAATCTCGCCAATTTCGGCCAAAGAATAATCGAATGCATAGTAATTTTGCATAGCACATTGTTGTTTTTCTGTTAGCAAATTTCCATAAGAATCTAACAACTTATTTATCCTTATGTTTTTTTCTATTTTCATTTTTAACCCCATAGAATAACTGTAAAGCAGAATTACTTTACAGTATTATATATCTTGGCACATATCTTGTCAATAGTTTTAACGGAAATTATTTGCCATTTTTAAATAAATCCTTCTACAAATTCCTTTGAATTGAATGGCATAATATCATCCAAACCTTCTCCTACACCCACAAACACAATTGGCAACTTATATTGTTTTGAAATTGCAAACACAATCCCACCTTTTGCTGTGCCATCTAGTTTTGTTAATACAATTCCGTCCAGACCAACTGCATCATTAAAAACCTCAACTTGATTTAGTGCATTCTGACCAGTTGTAGCATCAATAACAAGGTAGTTTTTATGATTTAATCCTTTATCTGACCACTCTTTTTTAATTATACGATTAAGTTTTTTAAGCTCTTCCATAAGGTTAGATTTATTATGCAATCTACCTGCCGTATCCACCAATACAACGTCATCATGCTTTGCTAACGCGCTAGTTATTCCGTCAAAAACAACTGCACCAGAATCCACTCCCTCGCCATTTTTGACTATTCGGGATTTATTTCTATTTGCCCATTCAGTTAACTGTTCGCTAGCAGCAGCGCGAAAAGTATCACCCGCAACAAACAATACGCTTTTATTCTGCTGTTTATAGTAATGAGCAATTCTGCCAATTGATGTGGTTTTTCCCACACCATTAACACCTACAAAGGTTATTAACTGCGGAAACTCGTTTAGCGGCTGTGGAATGTTAAGCATTTCAAGCATGGCAGACTTTAACAACTTATAAAAGTCCTCTTCTTTTTTTATTTTTTCGTGTTTTGCGCGCTTTTTTACAAGTGAAATAAGTTCCTCAGTGGCCTCGCTTCCCATATCGCTAGAAAGCAAAACATACTCAAGCTCCTCATAAAACTCGTCGTCTAATTCACCAACAAACAAACCTTTAATTTTGCTTGAAAACGCATCTTTTGTTTTTTTAAGTCCGTTAAAAATTTTGCCAAAAAATCCCATAACTCTCCTTTTAAACATAATGTGCCACAAGCATTAATATATTGTGGCACAAAAATGGTCGTTTAATAAATTAATTTTGTTCTATATTAGCTACTGCTTCCGAAAGTTTAACCGAAACAATTT
Organism: uncultured Christensenella sp.; assembly: GCA_964564685.1. Lineage (GTDB taxonomy): Bacteria > Bacillota > Clostridia > Christensenellales > UBA1242 > UBA11490. The sequence continues at coordinate 74,193 of CAZMBC010000003.1, read as the reverse complement.
TACTTACACCTTTTTCTTCCATGGTAACACCGTATAGCACATCAGCGTGTTCCATAGTAGACTTTTTGTGTGTAATTACAATAAATTGAGTTTCATGACTATAACGCTTTAAATATTTAGCAAAACGGTCAACATTAGCCTCGTCTAAAGCCGCCTCTATTTCGTCTAACAAGCAGAAAGGCATTGGTTTTAAGCGCAATATCGCAAACAAAATTGCAATTGCAGTAAGTGCCTTTTCACCACCGCTTAATAAAGTGATGTTACTTAATTTCTTTCCAGGTGGCTCAGCAATTATATCCACTCCAGCTTCAAGCACATCATCACTTTCCACAAGCTCAAGTCGGGCTTTTCCGCCACCAAACAGCTCTTTAAATACAACACCAAAGTTCTCGTTAATTTTGTTAAACTCCGTTTCAAAACGCGTTAGCATTTCGTTAGAAAGTTCCTTTATAATCTTTTTAAGGTCATCCTCCGCCTTAATTAGATCTTGTGCTTGGCTATAAAGGTCGCCGTGGCGTTCGGATAGTAGTTTATAATCCTCAATTGCGTTAACATTAATATGTCCAAGCTTGTTTATTTCGCGTTTAATTCGGTTAATTTCTAGCATACCCTCTTTAATATCAAACATCTCAACCTTATACTCTAGCGCAGATGCATATGTAACCTCATATTCTGTCCAAACGCGCTCCTGCAAGGTTTCAAGTTCGGTATCAATCTTACTCATATTAAGTTCTTGCTGATACTTTTTATCTTGCAAGCGGTTAATCTCGGCAGAAAGATTCATGCGAGTTTCTTCTAATAAACGCAATTGAGCCTGATATTTAACCTTATTTTCATCCAACGATTTTAGTGTGCTCTTAACCTTTTCAAGCTCTTCCAATATTTCACTAACTTCAATTGAACTTTCCTGTGCAGTAATGTTGTTAGAAAACATTACGTATTGATTATTAATTTTAGCAAGAGTACTACTAACCTCTCGCAACTTATTCTGTGCATTTTCAAGTTCAATTTGCAAACGCGTTTTTTCTTGGGTAAGCGCCAAAATTTCACTTTCCAAACTAGCGCGTTCTACCTTAAGCTGAATAAGCTCAACATTGTATGTTTCCTTTTTAGCACGCAATTCAACAAATTGATTTGCATTATTTTTGATGTTCTTTTGGCTAACCTCAATGTTGTTTTCGTTAGAAAGAATGTTTAACTGTTCCTCAACAGCACCTAAAATTTGTTTAGTCTTGCCAATTTCGCCATTAACACGATTTACATTATTCTCTAAATCATTACTTAAGTCTTTATATCTCTTAAATATTTCTTGCTCACTGGCAAGTTCTATTTCACAATTATGCAAAGTGGTTAATTGCGTATTAAGTTTTTCGGCTAAAGCATTATATCTGCCAGTAAGTTCAGAATATTCAGTTTGTTTGTTGGCCTTACTTGCTTCTAATTGTTTAATGTTTTTATCCAGGTTTTCAATTTCACTTTCACGCGATAGCAAGTTTGCAACCTGCGCTTTTTTACTTCCACCGGTAATACTTCCTTGTGGGTTTATAATATCGCCATCAAGCGTAACAATTCTAAAGGAATATCCGCTTTGCTTAGCCAGATTAACAGCTGTATTAACATTGTTAACCACTACTGTTGTGCCCAACAAACTACTAACTATGTTTTCAATGTTTTTATCATATGAAACAAGCTCACTTGCCAAGCCAAAAACACCTTCCAAATTTAAAAGCCTGCTATACATTTTATCAAAATATCTTGGTTTTATGGTGTTGATTGGTAAGAATGTTACCCTGCCATATTCTTTTTGTTTTAAGTATGCAATAAGCTCTTTTGCATTTTCATCCGAATATGTAACTACATTTTGCACGCCCGAGCCTAGCGCCATTTCAATTGCCGTTTGATATGTTTGCGGAACTTTAATCAATGAAGCCAAAACGCCCACAATTTTGTTTTTTAGTTCTCGGTTCTTTTCAACATCAACAAGCAATCGCCTTACGCTACCTATGTAGCCCTCGTACTCGCGCTGCATATCCATTAATATCTTCTTGCGTTGCGAAAGGCTTAATATGTTAGAAGAAGCATTGTTGATTTCCTGCTCACAATTCTTAATTTGAGCATTAAGTAGGTTTTGCTTGTTAGTTAATGACTCAACTTCTGTTTGTGCTTCGTTTTTAGCGGTAGTTAGTTTTGAAAGTTTGTGCTCGCTGTTCTTTAAATTAATATTGTTAAGTGATAACCTGTTTTTTAAACTATCAATACTTTCGGTTAACTCTTTTAAATTTGCCGAGTAGGTGTTTTTTTCTACATTAAGTGCCGAAACCTGAGCCTTAACATCGCCCAACTTATTAAGCGCCTCAATAATGCGATTTTGCGTTTCTTGCGCCTCGTTTTCACCAAGCGAAAGCTCGGTAGAAATTTTGTCGTATTTTTCGGTTAAATCGTGTATTTTATTAGTGGTTAAATATAGTGTGTTTTGTTTGTTTTGAATATTATTAGTTGCATCGTATAACGCTTTTTCAAACGCATCAACCCTTTCCTGCAAACCACTTTCTTCCTCGGTTAAACGTAATTTTTCGCTTTCGTAGTTTTTCAGGCGTTCTAGAATAAGGTTGCGCTCGCCTGTTTGCTTTTCAATATTAACGGTTAATTCAAGTTGTTTATCGCGCAAATTGTTTATTACACCGTCAATATTGTTAACTTCTATAAAAGTATCATTATACTCTTTGTTGGTTTTTTCATACTCTTTCTCACGCAAATTCATTTCTTCCAAAATGCCATCAATCTTAAGTTGAATTTCTTGCTTATTTGTAGAAGCATAATCATATTGGTGAATGTACGCGTTAATTTCTAGGTTCTTAAGTTTTTCTTTTAAATCCAAATAAATTTTAGCATTATCCGATTGCTTTTTAAGCGGTGCTAATTGCCTATCTATTTCGGAAATAATGTCATTAATGCGCACAAGATTATCGCGCGTACGCTCTAGTTTGCGCTCACTTTCAACCTTTTTTGCTTTAAATTTTGCAATACCTGCAGCTTCCTCAAAAATTGCACGGCGGTCATCCGGTTTACTGTTAATAATCTCATCAACCTTACCCTGACCAATTATAGAATATCCGCTTTTGCCAATACCGCTATCATGAAGCATATCAACAATATCTTTTAGCCTACAGCTAGCGCGGTTAATCATGTATTCACTTTCGCCCGATCTATAAAGTTTACGAGTGATAACGATTTCCTCGAACTCGCTTCTAAAAATTTTGTTGGAGTTATCAAAACACAACGAAACCTCGCAAAAACTTAAACTTTTGCGCTTTTCGGTACCCTTAAAAATAACATCCTGCATTGAAGTACCACGAAGGTTTTTACTGCTCTGTTCTCCCAGAACCCACCTAATGGCATCTGCAACATTGCTTTTACCACATCCGTTTGGACCAACAATTGCAGTAATGCCTTCACTAAAAGTAAGTTTGATTGGGTCAGCAAAGGATTTAAATCCTACCATCTCTATCTGCTTAAAATTCACAATCTTTCTCCCATTGTACACATAAGTAATTAAATTATATCATATTGTTAAATTTCCACAAAATATTTTGCACAAAAAAATGCCCCAAAAAGTAGGACATTTTGTTTGTTATAAAAATTATTTATTTAGTAATTCCAACGCTATTTTACTGCATTTTTGCTCGCATTTTTTAATACTAAAATCGCTTTCAGTGGCAATCAATTTTCCACCAACATACAATTCCACAGTAAACTTACTTGCACCGTCAATTTTTACTTCGTTTGTCACTTTAAAGTTTATAGAAAGCTTTGCTCCAGGCAATGATTGAACAAATTCTTGCAAGTGAGTTTTATAATCAGTTTCATTATAAACCACTTTCTCAACATTGTCTTTATTAATTAACAGTGTACGCATAACAAACTTTTTACACTCTGCCAAACCACCATCCAAATAAATGCTTGCAAGCAAACTTTCGTAAATATCTGCCAGCAAGTTTTGCGAAGGTTCTTTCATGCTACTGCCCATCACTATAAAATATTTTAGATTTGTTTTTGTAATAACTTCGCTTAATTTTTCAGTAGAAACAAGTTTTGCACGGAATTTGCTTAAATCGCCCGCACCAACGTTAAAGTTTTTATAAAGATATTCTGCTACAATAAAGTTAACAAGGGCATCTCCTAAATACTCAAACCTTTCATAGCTTTCACAATTATGTTCATTTGCATAAGATGAATGCGTTAATGCGGTCTCTAATAGCTTTGTATCCTTGTACTCGTAGCCTAAAATTTTTTCAATTTCTTTTTTATTCATTTTCAACTGCAACCTCTACATTTTCTACAGACTTTGCAATATGTTCCGTTAGGTTAGCCAAATGCATATCCACAACTTGCTTAATTGATTCTTTTATGCTTGTTGCTTTACTGCTTCCGTGCGACTTAACAACAAGTTTTTTACACCCCAACAAAACTGCACCACCTTTCTTGTTATAGTCTATGGTATTTTTTAGATTCTTAAACGATTTTTTCATAAATAAGTAACCAATTTTACTACTTGTAGATGCTTTAATTTCGGCCTTTAACATTTGAAGCAGATTAAGAATTGCGCCCTCGGTACTTTTTAATAGCACATTACCTGCAAAAGCATCGGTTACAACAATATCATAATTTCCGCTTAAAAGATCTCGTGCTTCCATATTTCCAACAAAATTTATCTCTTTTAAGTCTTTAAGAAGTGGGAAAACTTGTTTAGATAGTTCGTTACCCTTATGGTCTTCTGTTCCTACATTTAACAGCGCAACCCTAGGTTTTTCTATTTTAAACACGCTTTTTAAGTATGCGTTTGCCATTAAAGCAAAGTGTACAAGATTAATAGGCTTGCAGTCCATGTTTGCTCCGCAATCTACAATAGATACGATTCCACCATTAACGGTAGGCAAAATTGGGCACAACGCTGGGCGTGAAATTCCCTTTATTCTGCCAAGTTTTAAAAATGCACCAGTTAATACTGCACCAGTTGATCCTGCACTTACCATACCCACAACCTCGTCATTTGTGCGTAATTCGTTAATGGTTTTTACAAGCGAACTTTCAGTTTTCTGTCTGATTGCCACTGTAGGCACATCATCGTTTGTAATTTCATCTTGTGCGTCTATAATACTAATCTGCTGTGAGCTATATGTATAGTTTTTCAGTTCGTCATTAACAACCTCCTTCTTGCCCACCATAACTAAGTGTAGGTTGGCGTCTGAATTAATGGCCTCAATCCCTCCTTTTATTATCTCCACAGGGGCATTATCGCCACCCATTACATCTAAAACAACTTTATACATTTAAACTTTCCTCCTTTTTGTTAAATGTTATATTTTTAACAGTTCCATTTTCAAATTCAACAATTTTGTCACAAACATCCGCCATTTTTTCGTTTGCAGAAAAGATTATAATTGTTTTGTTTTGCTTTAAAATTTCAAGAATATTATATAATTCCTCCAGTTCAAACTTATTTAACTCTGACGGAAGTTCGTAAATGAGCATAATTTTAGGGTTTGTTAAAATACACCTTGCCAAGCCTAGCAAAAATCTATCCATAACACCCAAGCGCTCAGGCATGGAATGAAAGCCGTTTTTAAGAGACATAATTTTGCTGTATATGCCCACCTGTTTACACACTTCCTCAATGCGTTGATTACTTGGATTAGCCATTTTTAGTTCTTTTAATATTGTTCCATCATAAAAGTGTGGTTTTGAAGTTGTGTAATTTATAATTTTTTTATAAGCCTTTTTACTATATTCCTTTATATTTAAGCCGTCTATATAAATATCACCACGCTTTGGCTCTACATATCGCATAAGCAAATTTAAAAGCGTTCGTTTGCCCGATTTTTTTCCGCCTTTAATTAGCACACAATCACCCTGTCTTACATGAAAGTTTACATCATTAAGCTTTGGATTATCATCAAATTTGTTTGTATAAACATCAATAAAGTCAACTTCACCCAACACATCATCATAGTTATTATTGCCAAACTTAATCATATCACGTTCGGTGAAATTTGAAATTACCTTTACTCTGTTTAAGAACACAGAAGTTTGTTTTAATTCTTTAAACAACACCATAAAATCATTAAACGAAGTAATTGCACTATTAATATATGGCACAACAACAAGATACATTTCCAGACTTAATGAATCTTTTGCTATTAAAATTACCATAAAAATTGTAACTATGGTTATTATAATTTCACACCATACCCAGTACCATGTTTCCATGGATGCATACCATGGCTGACGACGTCTGCGAGCAGTCATAAGTTTGCCACAAGCAGAAATATAGTCTTTTTCTAACTTGTTTCTAACCTTGTCTTCCTGCGCATAATCTTTGTGCTCCAAGATTTTAGAGAATGCCAAAAATTGCTTATCCTTAGCCTCTTGCACTATATGGGTTCCTTTGGCGTATTTTCCTTGCAAAAAATTGATTATGTATGAGTTTATTATCATCATTGCTATTGTTACAAGCCCAACGTATACATTAATTGAAAATATTGTAACCAAAACAATTGCCATTTCTACAATCTCGCCACATTTGTAAGCAAATGTACTTGCAAAAGATGACACGTTATATATATCTGTTTGCATTATATTGTTAATTTTTTGCATGTTTTTTCCTTGCAAAGATTTTTTGTTGGATACAAACATCTTTTTAACAATTCGTGTTTGCATAGGAATAAAACTGCTTGCCTCTAGTTTTGGATACATCATAAAGTGAATGTACTCAATCAAATTACGAAATACGTAAAAAAGCAGTGCAATCAGTAGCCAAACAATTGCACCCTTAAAGTTTTGAACGGTTAAGGCAACAATAATTTTTGCAGAAAAAATTGTAGCTAATGCTACACATGCATTAAAAATTGCTATTGTTATTATTGCAATAAATAGATATTTTTTATTAGGTTTAGCAAATTCAAACCAGCTTTTAAATATCCTAATACTTTCTTTCATTATTCGTCCTTAAGAATTTTATAATCATATATTATGATATCACACTAAGAAAATTATTAAAAACAAAAACACCAGAAATTCCCTGGTGTTTTAATATATTTTTAATTAAGCTTGCTCTTTTTTTGCTTTTTCAACTACAACTTTTTGTTCCCCGTCATAGTAACCACATTTTTTGCAAACTCTGTGGTTTTCTTTAAGTTCGTGACAATGAGGACATTCAGAAATAGAAGGTGTAGAAATCTTCCAATTTGCTTTTCTTGAATTTCGTCTTGCTTTTGAAACTTTACCCTTTGGCGCTATCATACCGCACCTCCTAATTTATTTTTTGCTTTTAAGTGTTTGAACATAATCCCATTACATTTAACAAACTATCATATCGCACCTCACAATTCTTTTAACATTTAAAATACGAATATAACGCCCTTGTAATTTGTGTATTTTACCCAATCACCAATTTATTGCTTTAAGATTATATAGTATAAGAAAAAGTTTGTCAATTATAAAAATTAAATTTAACCAAAATTTTACAAAAAAGTATATTATTTTTGAATTAATTTTTGAGTTTCTTGGGCGATAACCATTTCTTCGTCAGTAGGAATAACATAAACCTTAACTTTGCTATTATTTGTACTAATTTCTTTTTCGGCACCTCTTGGAAGATTTGCGTTAAGTTCTTTGTTTAATTCTACACCCAAATATGTTAAGTTTTCACAAACTTGCTCTCTTAACTCTGGTGTGTTTTCACCACAACCTGCAGTAAATACAATTGCATCTACTCCATTAAGCACTCCTGCATAGGAAGCAACATATTTCATAATGCGATAGCAATACATATTGAATGCAAGTTTAATTTCAGGCTTGTCTAGGTTTTTAGTAATGTCACGCATATCAGCCATAACTCCACCAGTTGCACCAAGCAAACCACTTTCTTTGTTAAGCATTCTAACCACTTGCGAAACTGTCAAATTTTCTTTGTTGCAAATATATTCCAAAACTGAAGCATCAATATCTCCACTTCTGGTATTCATCATTAGTCCCTCTAAAGGAGTAAATCCCATGGAAGTATCCATACATTTTCCGCCTTTAACAGCTGAAATTGATGCACCACTACCCAAGTGACAGGTAATAATTTTTAAATTCTTAACATCCTTTCCCATAAGTTCAGCACATCTGTTCGCCACATAAAAATGGCTTGTTCCGTGTGCGCCATAACGACGAATTTTATAGTTTTCGTAGTATCTTTTAGGAATAGCATACATATACGCATAATCTGGCAATGTTTTATGGAAGCCAATATCAAATACAGCCACATTAGGTATGTTTGGATTTACAGCCATTGCACCCTCAATGCCCGCAATAGCACCCGGAACATGAAGTGGTGAAAATTCTACTTTTTTCTTAAAGTCTTCAAGTATTTCTTTTGTAACTATGCAAGAATCAAAGTATTTATCACCAACATTTACTACACGATGTCCAAACGCGCTAATTTCACTTAAATCCGAAATTACGCCCACTTCTTTATCTGTCAAGGTTTCCAAAACCTTTTTTAATCCTTCAGCATGATTAGAAAACTCTTGGTCAATAATTACTTCTTTTCCATTCGCCTTATAACGCAAGAAAGAATTGCCCTCATTTATTTTTTCAACGTTACCTTTTGCCAAAACAGCTTTGTTTTCCATATTGATTAATTGGAATTTTAATGTACTACTGCCGGCGTTAATTACTAAAATCTTCATATTAAACCTCATTATTTTTATTTTTAGCTTTGCAAGCATGTTAGCGCAATTGTAAGAACAATTTCATCTACACTAGCGCCCCTGCTAACATCATTTACTGGTTTGTTTAAACCTTGTACAATCGGGCCAATGGCTTTAAAGCCTCCAAACCTTTGCATAAGCTTATAACCAATATTTCCACTTTGCAAATCCGGAAAAATAAGCGTGTTGGCATCTCCCATAATTTTTCCGTTTGGATTTTTTAACTTAGCCACCTCAGCATCCACTGCACAATCTAATTGTAATTCACCATCATAGCAAAAGTCAAGGGTTTGTTTATTTAAAATTTCAATTGTGTGTTTAATTTTATCCACCTGTTCACCCACTCCGCTGCCTTTTGTTGAATAGGATAATAAAGCAACTTTAGCTTCTTCACCAATAAACTGTTTAAATGAATTAGCACTTTGTATAGCAATTTCTGCCAACAAATCACTATCAGGATTTATATTAATTCCGCAGTCACTTAACACATAAGGTCTTATATGCTTGCCACAGTTTGATGTTGGAAGCATAATAAAAAAACTAGAAACTTGTTTGTTTTGTTTGCCTTTTATAATCTGGAAAGCAGGCTTAAAAGTGTCTTTAGATGCACACTCCGCTCCACACACACTGCCATCAACTAGCCCCAATTCCACCATCATTGTAGCAAAGTAAATTGGACTTTTTAAAAGCTCGTACGCATCCTGTAGCGTAACACCCTTTTCTTTACGAATAACATGCAATCCGTTTGCAAGCACGGGCAGTAATTCGTGTGTTTTGTAGTTTACTACTCTAACATTATTGTAATTTTTTAGATTATAGCCTTTAAACGCATTTTCATCATCAGTTAAAAGCACTATATTTGCTATTTTATTTTGCGCACAATACAAGCCTGCTTGTATAATTCTTTTACTATACGCTGCCTCGGGAAGCACGATAGTTTTGTTTGCCTTTTTTGCTTTTGATAGCCATTTTTTTTCAATTTCATTAAACTTTGGTTCAAAATTCATAAAAAATACCTTAAATTTAAAATTTTATTTGCAGTTGATTGCATTGTATTATATAATAGAAAGTGAATATTTGTATTTGTAGTTTAATACTAGTTAATAATACTACATTTTAAAATTTTAGTAAATTAAAAAGAATAGGTGTAATATGAAAATTTGTGCGATTATATGCGAATATAACCCTTTACATTATGGCCATTTGTATCACATTCAAAAAGCAAAAGAATTAAGCGGTGCAGACGGCGTTATGTGTATTCTTGCAGGAAACTTTACTCAACGAGCTGAACCTGCTGTTGTAAACAAGTATATAAGGGCTAGCATGGCACTTGAGGCTGGTAGTGACATTGTTGTGCAAATGCCAACTGCATACGCATGTTCATCTGCAGAAGTTTTTGCTTTGGCGGGCGTTAAAATTGCAAACGCTTTTAATAATGTAACTCATCTGGCATTTGGATGTGAAACAAAAAACTATTCCCTTTTAAAGGAAATTGCAGGTTATTTAGCAAAAGAACCAGAAGAATATCAGGTCGCTCTTAAGGAATGGATGGACAAAGGAAACTCACTTGTTGTAAGTCGTCAGAAAGCAATTGAAGAGCTTATTAAAAGTAATAAGGTAGAATTTAGCAGTGTTACTGAAACAATAGAGATATTGCAAAAGCCAAACAACATATTGGCAATTGAATATTTAAAGGCGCTAATTAATACAAACAGCAAAATTGAGCCTGTTTTTGTTCAGCGCGGAGATAGCGAATATCATAGCGAAGATATTAATGGCAAAGATACTTCTGCAACAGCAATAAGAAGCAGACTTTTAAAAACAGGCAAAACAAAAAAGGTTAAAAAACTTATTCCACCTTTTGCATATAATTTACTAAAAGAAGAAGTTAAAAAATTTGGGTTGCCAAGTTATGAATTGTTTAATGACCTTTGTATGTTTGTTATTAAAACAGCAGACGAAAACAAGCTTAAAAACATATATGATGTTAGTGAAGGATTAGAAAACAGATTTATTGAGTGTTGTAAAGAGGTAAAAGACTTTAACGAGCTACTACTGGATGTTAAAAGCAAACGCTACACCTACACCCGTTTAAAACGCATAGTTTTGCGTTTGTTATTAGGAATTGACAAGTCGGTTATAGAAAATATTTATACAGCCAAGCAATTGCCATACATTAAGGTTTTAGGATTTAAAGCAGAGCGTGAAGATATATTATCTACACTTAACTGCTCCACCAACCTTATTATCCGCAATTCCAATGTTGTTAACAATCCAACCAAGTACTATAAGGAACTTGCTAGCATTGAAGACCGCGCAAATGCGGTGTATAACATGTTGCTAAAGAAGAACAAAGCTGTTCCTAAATACTCACCTGATTTACTTACTAAAACAATTAAATTATAAAACAAAAGAAGGTAGAAATTTCTACCTTCTTTTTATTGTTTGCATAGTTTCTTAATTTCATCTATGTGTTTAAGAGCCTCTAGCTTGCCCTCATGAATAATGTCAAGTGCAAGTTTACCTTTATAATCGGTTTGTGAGAATTCGCTTGTATTTGGCTGAATAAGCACATTGTAATACTTGCGTTTGGCATTTTGCAACTCTTTTTGAGCTATAAACCACGCTTCCATAAAGTATCCAACTATCGTTTTGGGCAACTCTTCCATTTTAGACTTTGAAACCACATCCACGGCAATAATTACATCAGCTCCTAGTTTGTGTGCAATATCATGTGGCAAGTTGTTAATAACCCCACCGTCCACAAGCACCATATCGTTCGTTTGCACAGGCACAAACACACCTGGAACACTAATGCTTGCACGAACATTATCAATTACATTGCCTTTATCTAATATAATTTCCTTGCCCGTTTTAAGATCAACAGCATTGCACACAAATTTTGTTGTTAAGTCCTCAGTGTTAACATTTTTAATAACTTTTTTTAACATATTAACAACTTTTTTCCCAGAAATAAATCCTGTAAAATCAAAGTTAAGGTCGTACATTTTTCTTAAAGACACACTTTCCGCAAACTCACGCATTTTATTTATGGAAAAACCACTGCAATAAGATGCACCCACAATTGCGCCCATACTTGTACCAACAATCATATCTATCGGGATGTTGTTTTCAACTAGCGCTTCTATTACGCCAACATGGGCAAATCCCAATGCTCCACCACCACCAAGAACCAATGCAACTACAGGACGATTTTTCATAATAATACTCCTTATTAAATATAAATATAACATAAAACTATATTTTTCAAAAGGAAACGCATGAAAAAAAAGAATACTTTTATTGCAGTTATTTTAATATTTATAATAGTTTTTATGTTAATTTCGCCCCAAAACAGCATTCTGGCGTGTTTTAAAGGCATTAACGTGTGGTCAAGCACACTACTTCCAGCATTATTCCCTTTCTTTTTTATTACCAAATTACTGGCCGAAACGGGTGGAATAGAAAAATTGGGAAGTTTGCTAGCGCCAATAACCCAAAAGCTTTATAACGCTCCAGGCATTTCAGGATATGTTTGGGCGATGGGTATAATATCAGGTTATCCAGTTAGCGCAAAATTAACCAGTGATTTATATAAAAACAACGTAATTAGTAAAGGACAAGCATGCCGAATAACAGCCTTTACCTCTACCTCTGGCCCCTTATTTATAGTAGGAAGTGTTGGTGTAGGAATGTTTTTTAATCAAAAAATTGGCATTATAATGCTATTAAGTCACATTTTAGGCGCAACACTTAACGGGCTTATTTATAGAAACTATATGACAAACGAAACTTTTGTGCCCGCAATTAACATAGAACACAAATCTGATGACAACATCTTGGAAAACTGTATGTTAAGTGCAATTAAAAGTGTGCTTATTGTGGGCGGATATGTGTGTTTCTTTTTTATGATAATAACTATTATAAACAACTTTGGATTGTTTACACCAATTAACTGGGCTTTGTCTAAAATTCTGCCACTTTCCTACTCTACAATAAGTTCTATTACTAATGGCATTGTAGAGGTTACTCGTGGATGCTTGGATTTAAGTACATTAGGGCTTAAGCCAACTGTACTTTGTGTAATTGCAACTGCCCTTATTTCTTTTGGTGGATTTTCAATATTTTTGCAAGCATTAACTTTTTTGAAAAGTTTTGGAATTTCTACCGCATTTTACTTTGTAATAAAAATAACGCAAACACTACTTTCTAGCGTAATTGCTTTTATTTTTTGTTTAATATTGTTGTAAAAAAAGAAGCAAGCCATTGCTTCTTTTTGTTTACGGCGTAATATGCACGTTTTTGGAATAAATTCTATGGTGTTTTTACTTTAATTTTTTAGTCCAAAATTATTCTAATATAAACACTAATTATAAAATTCTAAAAGGCTTTCTTGCAAATCATTAAAATATGGACGTAATGTTTTCATTTTGCCAATAATATAGTTTAGTGGAATAATAAGCGCATTAATAATTTTAAGATTTTCTAATGTAATAGCCTCTTTTATTGCTTTAATAACAATTACACATTCCGAACGCTGCTCTTCTTTTATTTTAGGTTCTTTTTTAACAGCCGAATAAAGTTGGTTTAATGCGCGCAGTAAGTTTGCGTAAAGCAATTTTTCGTCCGTAGTTACCTCTGGCGCGCTTTCGCCCAAACCATCCATTACTATTTGATTAGAAGAAACCTCTTCATTAAACAGCTTAACCTCTTCCCCTTGCTCGTTGATGTTAAGCAAGTTAAGCACGCTATTTTTAAAAGGAACAAGCACATTTAGTGCAAAGTTGCAGTAGCTAATGTTATATCCATCTGCACTATAAAAGTTTTCGTTAATAAAGTTTTGAAGATTAATTCTGCCATTATCCACTTCTAACAAAAAGCAGAACACAAGTGCAATTATGCGAGACTCCTCCGCAGGCAAAACAAAATATCCACCATTTGTTTTATTTGAAACCTTTGCATTTCTAAACTCTACTTTAAAGTTAAAATCTACCATACATTTTGCAACTAAATCATAAACCACTGTAGAGTTTGCAATTGCATTTAATATCTTAGCAATTTTAATATCAGACAAAATAAATCTGCCATCAATCATTTCGTTACAAGCGCTAAAAAAATCTTTTAACTTAAGTTTTTCGTTATCTGAATAATTTGCCATAATTATCTCCTAAACAATATTATAAGTAATTTTGCCTTTTTTAGCAATTAAATTTATATTGATTATTTTAGTTTTAATTCCTTTTATTTATTGTTTAAAATTTTATAATATGTTATAATAAACTTGATTTTTATGGAGTACAAAATATGGATTTTACAATGGATTCTACCGTAAACAAACTTAAACTGCTGTTTGTTCTTGATAAAATGGAGATTCCGTTAACCGAAAATTCTGTTATTGATATTTGCACAAATCGCAACACTTGGCTAAACTATATGGACTGCAAAGAAATTTTATGGCAGTTGCTTGAGGTTGGGTTTGTGTATAAAACTAATGACGAAGGTGATGAGGTTAGATATGGAATTACCTACGAGGGCAGAAATTGTTTAAGCCACTTTTTCTTAAGAATTCCGCAAAGCTGGCGTGAAGAGGTTACCTCATTTGCAAAAGAAAATCGCATGAATTTTAAACGCTCTCAAGAATATCTTGCAGACTATTACAAAAACGAGGATGGCTCACATACAGTTGTTTTAAGAATTAAAGAGCCACTTGTTCCGCAATCGCTGTTGGAAATTAAGTTAAAGGCACCTTCCCGCCATTCGGCAATAACAGCTTGCAAAAAATGGAAAGAAAGTGCACCAAATATTTTTGAATACTTGTACGATAATGTGATTGATGTGTAGAAAAAGGAGGACATATGTATACTTACAAAACACAAGGCGTGTGTTCACAGCAAATTATTTTTGATGTTGAGGACAACAAAGTCAAATCTGTTCAGTTTGTTGGCGGATGTTTAGGAAACACAACTGGTCTAGCAAAAATGGTTGAAGGAAGGGATATTGACGAAGTTATTTCTAAACTAGAAGGCATTAAGTGCCGACCAACCACATCCTGTCCCGACCAACTTGCCACCGCCTTAAAACTTTACAAACAACAAATAAAAAACAATTAAAAAAACTCGCAAGTTGTTTTGCGAGTTTTTTTAATTCAAACTATTCAACTTTAAAATAAGTTCGTTTTTAAGCAGATTGTATTTTTCTAATTTTGCTTTTTCTTCTTCAATAAGAGCTTTAGGTGCTTTAGTAACAAAGCCCTCGTTTGCAAGTTTGCCTTGTGCTCTTGCAATCTCGCTTTCTGCCTTTTTAAGCTCTGTAGATAGTCGTTCAATTTCCTTTTCGCGATTTACAAGGTCATTGTTTAATAAATACACATTAAATAGCGTAGATACAATTAGTTGCGCGTCTTTTGTATCTTCTGGAAGTATTACTTGAATATTTTTGCCCATAGCAAGTTTTTCTAACACACGCAGGGTTTCGCTAGAAAGTTTTTTATAATCTTCCTCAATTAAATACATTGGCACTTTAATATTATCCGCAACATTTAGTTTTGCACGCAAATTTCTAATGCCTTTTATAATGTTAATAACTTCCTCAACATAAGCATTTTCTTTTTTAAAAACAAACTGCTCGCTATATTCTGGGAACTTGGATATCATAATGCTTTCGTCATGAAAAGGCAGTTCTTGATATATTTTTTCAGTAACAAAAGGAATAAAAGGATGTAACATTTTTAATAGTGTGGTTAAAACGTAATTAAGTGTTGAAATAGTACCCTCTTCAAAAACATTTCCCATGTTACATTTAGACATTTCTATATAATAATCGCAGAATTTAGTCCAGAAAAAGTCATTTAGTTCGCTTGCTGCCATTCCAATATCATATTTATCGTATTTCTTATTTACACTTCTAACGCACTCGTTAAGGTTGTGCAAAATCCATTTGTCACAAGCGCTTAATTCCACCTCAGTAATGCGCTTAACCTGTTTGCCATTTATAGCGTTTAAAACAAACAAACTTGCGTTCCAAATTTTATTAATAAAGTTTCGATTTAACTCAACTTTCTTTTCGCTAAAGCGTGAGTCAGCATCAATAGATACTCCATTAAATAACGAAAATCTTAAGGTATCAACCCCGTATTTTTCAATTATCTCAATTGGGTCAACTCCGTTTCCTAAAGACTTGCTCATTTTCTTGCCGTTTGCATCTTTAACAGTGCCGTTAATAAGCACTTCTTTAAACGGTATATCACCTACATACTCAATGCCACTAAAAATCATTCGCGCTACCCAAAGCTGAATAATCTCTTGCGCAGTTACCATAACATTAGTTGGATAAAAATAGTGAAGTTCGGGGGTGTCATCAGGAAAACCTAAAGTTGTTAACGGCCATAGCGCGCTTGAAAACCATGTGTCTAGCGTATCCGTTTCTTGAGTTAAATGTGTGCTTCCGCACTTAACACAAACAGTCGGGTCATTACGCGTTACCATAACTTCATCGCAATCATCACAAGTAAATATAGGAATGCGGTGGCCACTCCACAACTGACGGCTAATGCACCAGTCTTTTATGTTGCGCATCCAGTGCAAATATATTTTTTTGTATTTTTCTTCCATAAAATGGACGTGATCTTCCTCTACTGCTTTTATAGCAGGTTTAGCAAGTTCACTCATTTTAACAAACCATTGATTAGAAATCAATGGCTCAATAACCGCCGAGCATCTTTCACAATGCCCCACATTGTTATCATACTTTTCCACTTTTTCTAGTAGGTTAAGTTGTTGTAATTTTTCAACAATCTTATTCCTTGCGTCAAGTGTTTCTAGTCCTGAAAACTCGCCAGCATTTTCGTTTAAAATGCCGTTGTTATCTATAACACAAATTTGTGGAAGATTATGTCTTAAACCCACCTCAAAGTCATTAACATCATGTGATGGAGTTATTTTAACAACGCCTGTGCCAAAGTCTTTTTCCACATAATCGTCAGCAATAATTGGAATAAGACGATTAACAATTGGCACAACAACATTTTTACCCACAAGTTTTTTATAGCGCATATCAGTTGGGTTAACTGCCACGGCAGTATCACCAAATAGCGTTTCTGGTCGGGTAGTTGCAAGCAATAAGTACTCGTCAGAACCCTCAATTTTATACTTTATATGCCACAAATGTGTATGGTTTTCTTTAAATATAACCTCTGCATCTGATATGGATGTTTTACAATTTGGGCACCAGTTAACCATACGCTTTCCGCGATATATGTAGCCTTTGTCATACAAACGGCAAAAGACTTCCCTAACGCCACGACTATTTCCCTCATCCATAGTAAACGCTAACCTATCCCAATCGCAAGAATAACCCATGCGCTTAAATTGGTTTATAATGGTGTTTTTGTAGGTTTTGTACCAATCGGCAATATGTTTTGAAAATTCTTCTCTGCCAATTTGTTCTTTGGTTAAACCCTCTTTTTTAAGTTTTTCAACAACCTTTGCCTCAGTTGCAATAGCGGCATGGTCAGTTCCAGGAACCCACAGTGCCTCAAAGCCCTGCATACGCTTTCTGCGGATGATAACATCCTGAATGGTTTGTTGAAACGCGTGCCCCATATGCAACTTGCTGGTTATGTTTGGTGGAGGCATAATAATAGTAAAAGGAGTTTTATTTTTATTTACGCTCCCTTTAAAATATCCTTTTTCCAACCAATGTTGATATATGCTTTCTTCAAATAAACTAGGTTCGTACTTTTTGTCCATATAATCTCCCTATCTGGTTATCAAAACCACAATCAAAATCCCAACAAACATTGCCACAACGCCTAAACACTTAAACAAAATTAAGTATCTATCCTTATCGGAAATAATATCTTCCTTGCGAATAACGCGTGTTATTCTGCGTGCTAAAATAACCAAAGATGTGCCCATAATAAACAAAAGTAATGCAACCCACATACTTGGCATTTTAAAATATTCAACTAATCCAGTCGTTATATTACTTAACAAAAATTTCATAATTACTCATCCTTAAAATTTTTAAACTGATTAAATTATAGCATTATTGCGGTCAAAAAACAAGATATTGAGCCTATAAAGTATTGTTTAATTTTAAAAAATTAGGTTAACAATATAATTTTTTTATGAATATATTAACATAGTACCAAAACAAGGAGGCTTTATGAAAAAACTATCTTTATTTATGGTTGCACTAGTTTGTACATTCACATTTTTAATGGGCGGATGCGGAAAGAAAGAGAATGTAATTAGATTAAACGAAGTTACGCACTCTATTTTTTATGCACCGCTTTATGTTGCAATCAATGAAGGCTATTTTGCAGATGAAGGCTTGGAAATTGAGTTAACTAACGGCGGCGGCGCAGATAAGGTTATGAGCGCGCTAACATCAGGCTCGGCAGACATTGGGTTGATGGGAACAGAAGCCAGTATTTATGTTGTTCAGCAAGGCAAAAAAGATAAACCAGTAGTATTTGCACAGTTAACACGCTGTGATGGTTCGTTTATAATTGGCAGAACCGACAAGGCAGATTTTAAACTACAAGATTTGGAAAATTCTGAAGTTTTAGCAGGCAGAAAAGGCGGAATGCCATATATGATATTGTCATATATACTAAAACAGCACGGGCTTATTCATAACCAGAACATAACTTTAAGAACAGATGTTCAGTTTGACTCGATGACTGCTGCGTTTGTGGGTAATGTTGGCGATTATGTAACAGCGTTTGAACCAAGTGCCACTCAAATTGAAGTTAATGGTCAGGGCTATGTATTAGGTAGTGTTGGTGAATATATGGATGATGTACCTTATACTGTATTTACAGCAAACCAAAGTTACATTAAAAAGAATACAGATAAAATTGAAAAATTTATTAAGGCAATTGTTAAGGGATATCAGTTTGTTATGAACAACGAGACCCCTGCAATTGTAGAGGCTTTACGCCCATCATTCTCGGGTACAGCCGATAGCAGTTTAACTGCAGGTGTTAATGCATACAAAAGTATTAACGCATGGTCAGCATCTCCTGTTATGACCGAGCAGGCATACAACAACCTAATTTCGGTTATGCTAGATGCGGGCGAATTAACAAGCATTGTTCCTTTTAGTGAAGTAGTTAACAACAGTTATGCTCAAAAAGTAATGGATGCAATGTCTAAATAACTGGCTTAAAATAAGCAAAAAATAAGCATTTGCGTAGTACACAAAACAACAAATTTTGTGTACTTTTTTTATTTATTATCACACTTAATATATTTGTAAAATATAATGAAGTAGGGTTACTTTTGTAGCCCAAATTTTAGGAGTAAAAAATGGAAATTCTCACTTTAAAAGATGTTGGCCTAACCTATTTTAGCGATAATGGTGAAACAAAAGCATTAGACAATATTTCATTTGGAGTTAAAGAAGGTGAATTTCTTTCTATTGTTGGCCCAAGCGGGTGTGGCAAAACAACAATTCTTTCTATAATTTCAGGGTTGTTAAAGCCCACATGTGGCGAGTTGCTTTCGTGCAAGCCAAATTTTTTTGAGCAGAACTATAGCGGGTATATGTTTCAAAAAGACCATTTATTTGAGTGGCGAAACATATTAAACAATGTGTATTTGGGTTTAGAAATACAAAAACGAAAAACTCCCGAAAACATTGAGTATGTTAATGGACTACTTAAAAAATATGGCTTATGGGAGTTTAGAAACCACTATCCAAACCAGCTATCTGGCGGAATGCGACAGCGTGTTGCACTAATAAGAACAATGGCATTAAAGCCAAAGATTATGTTATTAGACGAAGCTTTTAGCGCACTAGACTATCAAACACGACTTAATGTGTGTGACGACATTAGTGCAATTTTAAAGCAAGAAAATATAACATCTATATTAGTTACGCATGACCTTAACGAGGCAATCTCATTAAGCGATAAAATTGTGGTTTTAAGCAACCGACCTGCCACCGTAAAAAAGATACATCAGGTTAATCTTTCGCACTTGGGAACTCCTTTACAACGTCGTGAAAGCGCAGAAGCAAATAAACTATTTAATGTTATTTGGAAGGAGTTGCAGGAATGAAAAAAACACAGAAAAACAACTATTCAAAGGCATACAATATTTATCTTAAGAAAAAACGCCGAAAGTCTATAGTAATTTTTGCTATTCAAATTGGCATATTGGTTTTTGGTATTGCCTTATGGGAAATTTTAGCGCAATTGGGTGTTATAGATACATTTATTTTGTCTAGCCCAAGCCGTATGCTAAAAACTATTGTTAGATTATTTAAAGATGGTACGTTGTTTTTGCACATTGGTACTACCCTTTACGAGGCTATATTAGGATTTTTAATTGCCACCCTTGGCGGAACATTAATTGCTGTTTTGCTATGGTGGAATGACAACTTAAGGCGCATTCTTGACCCATACATTATTGTGCTAAATTCCTTGCCTAAAATTGCTCTTGGTCCAATTCTAATAATATGGATTGGCGTTGGCACAGGTGCAATTGTTGCTATGGATATTTTAATAATGATTGTTATCACAATAATATCCATGTTAAACGCATTTAATTCTTGCGATAACAATAAGATTTTTTTACTAAAAAGCATGGGCGCAACTAAACTACAAATTTTATTTAAACTTATTTTACCAAATGCCTTATGCGAATTTATAAGCGTTTTAAAAATAAACGTTGGCTTAACTTGGGTAGGCACTATTATGGGTGAATATTTGGTTAGTAAGGCTGGTTTAGGGTATTTGATTGTATATGGCGGTCAGGTATTCAATTTAGACCTTGTAATGGCAAGCACACTAATTTTGTGTATACTTGCTATGGCAATGTATTTAATTGTTGCACATATAGAAAAAGTGGTTTATAAAAAACATAATCGACTTTAAGATTTTTTAGTGCAGTTTTTATTAGATTTTTTTCTTTTTAAAAATGTGGCACTAATTACATAACAGGTATGCAAAAATCCCACTACTCCTATAAAATAATATAATTTGCCAACTATATTTTCAAAACCTATTAAACTTATTACAAGTCCAACTAAAATAACAAACAAAATTGATGCTATGTTTCCTAATTTATTGCTAAAGTATTGTTTTGTTGTAAACGAAGCGCTAATTAAAGTTGTAAACATGCCGGCATAAACCACTAATATCACCACCATTCCAAACACGCTTGAAATGCTGTTCGCAAGCGAAATTAGCGGGAAAGTAAAGTGCTTTACAGTGTTAATGTGAATTACAAAAAAAGTGTTTATTATTGTCAAAAAGGATGTAAGTGCTATTGCAGAAATAGCACTACATTTTTTTATTTGCTTTAGAGTATAATTTTTGCCTATTTCAAATAAAAACATGCCAAGTGTTAAGATATTAAAAGAAAGATATATTATACAAGCAAAAAACGATTGAATCGGTTTATTTGAAACAAGGGATAAATTAAATTTTCCAACATTTAAAGTTATTAGCAACAACAGCACAAAAAAAAGCAAAGGCATCAGTACAAAATTAACTTTTTCTAAGCCATTTACACCTTTAAGCAAAACAATTGCCATCACAATAACAGTTACTAAAAGCAGAACATTGCCAAAAACCTGATTAATACTACTGCCCAGATCGTAAATTCCCGCAAACATACTTCCCACAAAAACAAGGTTACAAAGCATTAAAAAGGGCTTAATATTAAGTTGTTTGTTATAAATGTTTATGGAATAGCACTCCTGGTTATGGTGTCCTAATGTTAAAAACATACAAGTTAGTTTATAAAATAAAACCCCAAAAAGCATACACGTGATTATGCTAGCATAGCCAAAATTAGAAAAGTAGATTAGCACCTCTTTTCCGCTGGCAAATCCCCCTCCTACAAATGCGCCTAATATTAAAAATACTAAATAAAAACCGCTATTTTTCTTCATATCATATTATATGTTTTTAGTAGAAGATTAATAATGAAAGGCAAACAAAAAATGCCCTATTATAGAGCACTTTATTGATTATTTATTAAATATAATTCTTCCACAATGTTCACAAGTAATTAGCTTTTCGCTAGATAGTTTGTTTAAACTGCTACTTGCAAGTTCCATTCTACAACCCGAGCAGGTTTTGTTAACAACAGGCACAAAAACAGGAAAAATATTGTCGTTTTTAATGCTTTTATACTTTTCTAGCAAGTTAGGGTTAACATCCTTTTCTAACTCACGCAATTGTTTTTTTAATGTTTCAATTTTTGGTGCAACTTCTCCTAGTTTTTTCTCGTATCTATCCTTGCTTTCTTTATGTTTTGTTCTTGCCTTTAAAACATTATTTTTAGTGTGTTCAAACTCTTTTAGTAGTTCCTTTGCTTTATTAATAACGATATTTAGATTACGTTCTATCATAAACAACTGGCTACTATATGTGTTAACATCGCTAAAAGCCGTTTTAAAATCTTCAACTTCTGTTTGACTTGTAAGTGCGGTTATTTTTTTGTAAATATTGTCATAATTTTTTTTAATAGAGTTATACTCCTCTACAAGTTTTGCTCCCTTTGTTTCTAATATGTTGCTTTTATTTTGCGCTTCCTTAACAAACGCAATCATCTTATTCATCACAATGCGTTCTTCGCTATTTTGACCTTCGCGTTCCAATTTTCTTATTTCGTTATCAATTTTTTGATATTGCAATATTTTATCCATTCAATTTCTCCCATTTTTTTATTGCTTTATTTACAAACTTTATTTCTTTATTAATTTCTCGCTTTTTTAATGGCGGCAAACCCGGACAAATTTTATTGTACTTTTCCTTTAAGTATTGTAAATATAAATAAAAATCATAGTTTTTGTTTATAAAATTTTCTTTTCCAAATCGCAAGTC
The DNA here is from genome assembly GCA_964564685.1 of uncultured Christensenella sp. Classification (GTDB taxonomy): domain Bacteria; phylum Bacillota; class Clostridia; order Christensenellales; family UBA1242; genus UBA11490. The sequence goes on along the minus strand of CAZMBC010000003.1, from coordinate 51,597 downwards.
AAAAGCAGATATCTTTACTTTTGAACTGTTCTTTTGAACTTTTATAACATTATAATAAATGTTTTTGTCTTTAACAACTATATCACATAAAATGTTAAATTTATTTTTAGCTAAATACGCCTTTAATTCAAGCACGTTGTTTTGTGGCTGTAAAACAAAACTAGTTATATTGGTAGTGTTATTGTTTAGTATTTTAATAATTTCAAGCCCACCCATTCCGCTAATTACACATTCGTCTAACTTTTTATCAGTCATCTCAGCACTAAATCCATCTGCAACAGCATAATCAAAATTTCTACCATTTTCAGTTAAAAGAGTAACTGCCTTAAGCACGCTTGGCTTGCTTATGTCGCTAACAAACGCGTAGTTTATAATTTCATTTTCAAACAAATACTCCACTAGTTTTCCATGGTCACAACCAATATCCAAAAGTCTTTTGCCTGTTATTTGTTGGGCGATAGTAATTAGTCTTTTTGAAATCTTTGTTCCCATTATTAATCAACAAAGTCCTGCAATTTTTTACTTCTGTTTGGATGGCGCAGTTTTCTTAATGCTTTAGATTCTATCTGACGGATACGCTCACGCGTAACATTAAATTCCTTACCCACTTCCTCAAGTGTTCGTGGATGATTATCGTCTAATCCATAGCGAAGTCTGATTACTTTTTGTTCCCTTGGGGTTAGTGTTTCAATAACAGCAAACAATTGGGCTTTCAAAATATCCTGTGCAGCATTTTCGGTTGGAGATTTCATTGTTTCATCCTCTACAAAATCCGAAATTTTACTCTCATCTTCTTCACCCACGGGGCTCTCTAACGAAACAGGGTCCTGTGCAATTTTTTGAATTTCGTTAACGCGTTGTTCAGTTATGCCCATACGCTCGGCAATTTCAGCATTTGATGGGTCACGTCCTAACTCCTGCATAAGTTGCTTGGAAACACGAGATAACTTATGAATAGTTTCTACCATATGCACCGGAATACGAATTGTGCGTGCCTGGTCGGCAATAGCACGAGTGATAGATTGCCTTATCCACCAAGTTGCATATGTAGAAAATCTAAACCCTTTTGTAAAGTCAAATTTTTCTACCGCTTTTAATAAGCCCATGTTACCTTCTTGAATTAAATCCAAAAAGTGCATACTGCTTCGGTTTACATATTTTTTTGCAATACTAACCACTAGTTTAAGGTTTCTTTCACATAGTTCAGCTTTTGCCTGCGCATCACCTTGTAAAATCTTTTTTGCCAATTCAACTTCTTGTTCGCTGGTTAGCAACTGAACTGTGCCTATGCTTTTTAAGTAAATTTTAACAGGGTCGTCCACCTTAACATTGCTCATAATTTCTTTAAGGTCTTCGTCCTTAATCATCTCATCTTCAGAGGCTTCAATATTAACCCCTTCCTTTTTAAGGCGTGAAATTATTTCCGAAATTTCATCAGTAGTTAGGTCATGACTTACCAGTTTACTACCTACCTCATCTTCGGTTATTGAGCCTTGTTCTTTTGCTAATTTTTTAATTTCTAATAAATCTTTTTCTAAATCATTATTCATAGTCATTTCCTTTTACTTAACACAAGATTACTTTTGTTGAAGCTTTTTAAGATTAGTCATAACCTTGTTTAACTGCATCATAAGCGCTTGTTTTTCTTCCTTATTATTTGTTTGTTTAATTTTATTTAAAAGGTCTTGCTGACGCATTTCAAGTCCGCTTTTTTGCAGAGTTTTTACGCAATCTGCATAGTACTGTTCATTGTCGTTTTCGCCCATTATTTCGTAGTTAATTATCCCAGCAACATCCGGGGTATTTTCCATATCAAACATACTAAACAATGTACCTATAGTAACCTTCTCACCTGTCTGTGCACATCCAGCAACGTACTCATAAATTTTTATATGGTCACCATTTAAAAGATTTTCTTTAATATCATCCGATAAATAGGCATACTCTTTTTTTGTTAACAGTGCATTCAAAACAAATCTTACTGCCTTAACGTAGGCATTTTCCTTGCTAATGCCAGTGTTAGTTTCCTTAAGTTCTGTAGTACGAGTGTTTTCTAGTTCCTTGTTTTTGTTCATATCTTCACGCAAGGTACTAACCGATATTCCTGTTAAATTATTTACAAGTTTTAAATAGATATCCTTTTCAGCCTCGGTTTCTAAACGCCTAATAATATTAAGAGCCTCTATAATAAACTTGTTCTTTTCTTCTAATTTTTGCAGATCATAATCGTTAGCGTATTTAGTAATTAAAAATTCTACCCAGTATTTTGCATCTGCAATTATTTTATCAAAGCTGTCTTTGCCGTACTGATTAATGTATTCGTCAGGGTCTGCATTGTTAGGAATGGTTGCAATATAAACACTAAAACCGTTTGAAACCAATATTTCAATTGACCTTAATGTTGCCTTAATTCCCGCACCATCACCATCAAAGCACACCACAATTTTATCAGTTAATCTCTTTAATTCTTTAGCGTGTGAATTTGTTAGCGCAGTGCCCAAACAAGCAACTGCATTGTGTATGCCATTTTTGTAAAGGGATATAACATCAATTTGCCCCTCCACAATAATAACTTCGTTTAACCCCTCTTTTTGCTTGTGTTTTTTTACTAAGTTAATCCCATAAACACACTTGGATTTATCAAACACAATTGTTTGGGTTGTATTTTTGTACTTTGGTAAAGTATCTCGTTTTTCAAGCAAGCGCGCACTAAATCCCACAACGTCACCATAACTATTAATTATTGGGAATATTAATCGTCTTGCATAGCAGTCCAAGTATCCTCCCTTGTCCTGCTTTTCACAAACTCCAGCCTCCAAAATTTCGTTAGCTGTATATCCTTTAGACAGCAAATATGTAACAACCTCACGCCAACCCAAACTATATCCCAATCCGAACGCCACTGCGGTTGCGGTATCAATATTTCGCATTTTTAAGTAGTCCAACGCAGGTTTTGCTTGAGGAGTCTTAAGGTTTTCATAATAATATCTTGCAGTGTCCTTAAGCAGTTTTAATATTCTATCAACTTTCTTTTTCTTGTTTGCTACATTTTCATCATAAACAATTTCAGGCAAGGTTATGCCCTCATTTTTAGCGATAATTTGGCACGCCTCTTTAAAATCAACATTTTCGTATTTAGAAACAAAAGTAATGCCATCACCACTTGCGCCACAACCAAAACAATGGAAATATTGTTCAGCCTCGTTAACAGCAAAAGAAGGTGTTTTTTCATAGTGGAATGGACAACAAGCCCACCATGTTTTACCTTTTTTCTTCAGTGTTATAAACTTAGATATTATGCTAACAACATCCGTTTGTGATTTAATTATACTTAACCAATCATTTGTACCTTTGCGTTCCAAAACACTTCTCCAAACAAACTTATTCACTTATAAAATACAATTTCAAATTCAATTTTCCTTTATTTTTTTGCGAAAAAATAAAAAATTATTGGTTTCCCAATAATTTTTGTAATTTTTCTTTATTTTTCAAAAATTTGTTTATTATCTTTTATAGGATTATAAGAAATTTTTACTTTATGCTCATTAGTTAAAACGCGATTAAAATCATTCTTTTTTCTAACATTAATCTTTTTAAGATTTTGTAGGTCGTTTAAAGCACCTTCTTCAATCTTTTCTACACCACCAAAGTTAATTTCTTTAATATTTGTCATTCCCTTAAAGCAATTTGGGCCAATTACCTTTATATATTTACAACTACTAAAATCTATATAATAAACTTCTCCACTATTCAAAATATTTGGCAATATAAGGCGATTTATACGGCCATTGTTGCTTTCCGCAAGGACTGTAAATCCAGTGCCATTTTCTGTCTTGACATCAATCTCATTATAACGAATGTCATTTTTGGCAATAGTTTTGTATAGATTATCATTTTTATCGAGATTATTTAGATAATCAATTAATTGTTTGTTCATACTAACTCCCCTTTAAAGTACTTTTAGTATAACACATAAAACGACAAATTTCAACACCTAATTTAAATATTCTTTAAAATAAAAAACACCCCAATAAAAGGGATGTTTATATGCAATTTTTTATTTATTCTTAATTGCGGCATGTGCTGCTGCAAGTTTTGCAATAGGCACACGATAAGGCGAGCAACTTACATAAGTTATGCCAATGCGATGTGCAAAGTCAACACTTTTTGGGTCACCGCCCTGTTCGCCACAAATTCCGCATTTAAGGTTCTTTTTAACCCCTCTGCCAAGTTTTATAGTTCTATCCATTAAGTAGCCAACGCCTTCTTGGTCAATAGAAACAAATGGATCATCCTCAAGAATATGTTTAGAATAATAGTTTCCTAGGAATTTGCCTGCGTCATCACGACTGAAGCCATAGGTCATTTGTGTTAAGTCATTTGTTCCGAACGAGAAGAAATCAGCTTCTTTAGCAATTTTTTCTGCAGTGATAGCAGCACGAGGAACTTCAATCATTGTGCCAACGGTGTAGTTAACCTCAACACCCTCTCTTTCCATAACTTCTTTAGCTGTTTCGTTAATAATGTTCTTAACAAAAATCAACTCCTTAACATCTCCAACAAGTGGAACCATCATTTCTGGGTGAACTTCTATGTTATATTTTTTCATAACTTCAATAGCGCCCTCAATAACAGCGGTAGTTTGCATTTTAGCAAGTTCTGGCATAACTACTGACAATCTGCAACCACGGAAGCCCATCATAGGGTTAAACTCTTTCATGCTTTCAGCTGTGGCATTAAGTTCTTCATATGTTTTGCCCATATCCTTTGCAAGCTCTTCAATTTCCTTTTTAGTATGAGGAAGGAACTCATGTAGAGGTGGGTCAATAAAACGAATTGTGCAAGGACGGCCTTCTAGTGCTTTGAAAATAGCTACAAAATCGCTCTTTTGATAAGCAAGCAATTTTTTGATCGCCTTATTTCTATCTGCTTCAGTTGTAGAAAGTATCATTTCGCGTATGGTTTTGATACGGGTGTCTTCAAAGAACATATGCTCTGTACGACACAAACCAACGCCAGTAGCGCCAAGTTCAATTGCGCGTTTAACATCGCGTTCTGTATCGGCATTTGCTCTAACTTGAACTTTTGCACACTCTTCTGCCCAAGACATAATAGTTGCAAAGTCACCAGTAATTTTTGCCTCTTCAGTAGCTATAGCCTGACCATAAACATTACCAGTTGTTCCGTCAATAGAGATATAATCGCCCTCTTTAAAGGTTTTATCCTTAATTTTGATTGTCTTTTTAGCCATATCAACAGAAAGTGCAGAACATCCTGCTACGCAACATATTCCCATTCCCCTTGCAACAACTGCTGCGTGAGATGTCATACCACCTGTTGCAGTAAGAACGCCCTCACTGACCGACATACCTTCAATATCCTCTGGGCTGGTTTCGCTACGAACAAGCAAACATTTAATTTTGTTTTGTTTGTATTCAAGTGCTTTATCTTTAGTTAGGGCAATAACACCACTACCAGCACCTGGGCTTGCTGCAAGGCCTGTTGCTAAAGGTTTAGCCTTTTTAAGCTCTGATGAGTTAAAAGTTGGGTGAAGCAAGCCATCTAAAGATTTTGGTTCAATTTGAAGCAATGCTTCTTTTTTGCTAATAAGACCTTCGTTAACCATATCAATAGCAATTTTTAATGCTGCAGGTGCAGTACGCTTTCCGTTGCGGCATTGAAGCATATATAATTTACTGTTTTCAATAGTAAACTCTATATCTTGCATATCTTTATAATAATGCTCTAGTTTATCAAATATTTTAAGAAGTTGTGCATAGGCCTCTGGATTATCTTGTTCCAAATGACTAATTGGATTTGGAGTTCTTATGCCCGCAACAACATCTTCGCCTTGAGCATTCATTAAGTATTCACCAAACACAACATTTTCACCATTTGCTGGATTACGAGAGAATGCAACACCTGTTCCGCTGGTTTCACCCTTGTTACCAAACACCATTTGCTGAACATTAACGGCAGTTCCCCACTCGGATGGAATGTTGTTTATTTTGCGGTAGAAAATTGCTCTTTCAGTATTCCAACTTCTAAACACGGCGGTGATTGCCTCAAACAATTGGTCAAGAGGTTTTTGAGGAAATTCTGTTTTGAACATTTTCTTGTAAATTTTCTTATATTCTTCAACCAATGCTTTCATTTCAACATCAGTTAAATCCATATCTTTTTCAGCCTTAGCCTTTTTCTTTGCGTTAGCTAATGCTTCTTCAAATAGGCTCATGTCTGCTCCCATAACTACATTTGAGAACATTTGGATAAAACGACGATATGTATCGTATGCAAACTTTCTGTTTCCGGAAAGAGTTGCAAGTCCTTCAGCAACCTCATCATTAATACCTAAATTTAAAACGGTATCCATCATGCCTGGCATACTTGCTCTTGCACCCGAACGCACGGAAAGCAAAAGAGGGTTTTTAGGGTCACCCAAAGTTTGTCCAGTAATTTTTTCGGTTTTAGCAAGCGCTTTTAAGACCTGAAGTTTAATATCGCCAGATAAGGTCTCATTTTCCTTATAATATTGATTGCAGGCTTCGGTACTTACAATAAAGCCTTGTGGAACTGGCATTCCAAGTGAAGTCATTTGAGCCAAGTTAGCGCCCTTGCCACCAAGCAAGTTTCTCATGTTGGCATTGCCTTCTTTAAACAAATAAACATATTTTTTAGCCATAATATCTCCTATAAATTTTAGTACACTAAATTATATTAAATTTAATTTTTTTTAGCAAATATTTAAACCTACATTTTAACATTTTTTGCTTATTTTTCGCGATTTTTAACATATTTGCACAAGATAAATAAAAAGATCCAAATTTAATTGGATCTTATTTTTAAAATTCAATTTTACTAAAAGACACTAATTTTACGCCAACTAAATTTTCAAAATCGGTTTTTAGTAGTAATAAACTGCGCTTTATTGTGCTTTCTGATATGTTAATTGTGTTTAGTTTTTCAAAAGGTGTTTGAGAAAGTATTTTTAGCGTATTATAAAGTTCTCTACTAACCAATTGGCCATTACGATTACAACATGGCACACAACTAAAGTCGTTTGTAATAGCGGATAAATAAATATCGCTTTTAATTGGCATTCCACAAGAAAAGCAGTTTCCAAAAGTAAGTCCATAACCCATAATTGTAATTGTTTCCAAGCAGAACTTTACTGCCACCAAATACGGATTGATATCCTGATAAACGGTTAGTTTTAAGGCCGTTAAAAGGTTTATAAATAATTTTTCGCTTATAATGTTAGGTTTTAAAAACTTATCACACATTTCCAGATAAGTATTACAAATAACATACTTATTGTAATCAAGCGTAAGCTCATAAAAGTTATCTATTAAGGTAAAAGAAATAACCGTGTAATAGTCGCCTCGCCTAGCACAAACCCACTCACCAAAACAAAAAGGCTGGCAAGCATATTTAAATTTTGCCTTGTCACCTTTTACACCTTTCATTTTAACACTAATCTTGCCCAGTTCCACCGTAAACAAACTAACCAGCGCATCCTTTTCGCCATAGTCAATTGTGGAAAGCACAATGCCGTTTACTTTAATTTCTTCCATAGTAACCTTATTCGCTTTTTTCTTCTAACGACTTATATAACAGATAGTAGTTTATTTGGCCTGTAGAAACAAACAATTGCCAACATAATTCACGCATACTATTTAACATAAACCCCTCCTAAAAGGTAGTTTATGTAGAGCTGCAAAAACTATTCCCAATCATTTAGGGTATAGCCCAAATCCTTAATGTATAAATCGTTGTTGCGCCAGTTTTCGCGCACTTTTACATATAGTTTTAACATAACTTTTTTGTTTACAATCTTTTCAATTTCCTCACGGCTTTTAGTGCCAATTAGTTGTAGCATTTCGCCATTTTTTCCAATAATTATTTGTTTATGAGTATTCTTTTCACACACGATATCTGCGTCTATGGTGCATAAATCATCAGTTTCTTTAAAGCTTAAAATATTAACCGCTATGCCATGTGGAATTTCGTCTTGTAAATAGTAAAGGGCTTTTTCCCTTATTGTTTCACTAGCCAAAAAACGTTCGCTTTTGTCGGTGTAAATGTCATCTGGGAAATACTTGATATTGCTAGACAAATAACTTTTAATTATTTCAACCAACTTATCAACATTTTTGCCTTTTTTTGCGGAAATTGGCACAATATCCTTAATGTTTTTAAGTTCGTTAAAAATTGCAAGTTTTGGATACAATTTTTCAAAAGAGGTTTCGTCTATTTTGTTAACCACCAAAATAGTATTCTTTTTATCGTAACTCTTTACAAAGTCCAAACGTTCTTGTGTAAACTGTTTTAAACCATCCAACACTAAAATTGTTACATCAACACCTGATTGTGCGCGTTCGATATTTTTTTTCATAAAGTCGTCTAGTTTATTTTTAGATTTATGCATTCCAGGAGTATCAATAAAAATAATCTGGCAATCATCCTCGTTTAGAATTCCTATAATTTTATTGCGAGTAGTTTGAGGTTTAGGCGAAACTATTGCCACTTTTTCGCCCAAAATTCTATTTAATAGAGTGCTTTTACCCACATTAGCCTCACCTATTATTGCTACAAAACCTGATTTAAATGTGTTATTCATGTTTTTCTCCTTTGAAAAATTAATTTTTAAGTATTTCTTCTTCCATACGGCGCATTATCGCCTTTTCGTTTTCTATCATATGGTCATATCCTAACAAGTGTAATAAGCCATGGACTGCCAAATAGCATACCTCTCGCTTTACACTATGCCCGTATTCCTTTGCCTGTTTTTTTGCAACAGCCAACGAAATCATTATGTCGCCCAAAAAAATTTGCTCGTTTTGTGGGTCAAAGCATGTTATACGCGCACGCTCCCAGTCCACTGTTTGCATGTTACCCATATCTGCATTTAAAATTGTAGGAAATGATAAAACGTCTGTAACCTTATTTTTGTTTCGAAAACGCTTGTTAATGCTTTTTATTTTACACTTTGTAACAAAATGAACATCACATCCTAGCCTATCTTTTAAATCCAGAAGGCGCTTTGCCTTGTTAAAATACTCCAAAATTTCATCATTAAATTCGGTTTTTTTGTTAAAATTAACCCTCATTAGTTACCTCTATACTGCTTTTTAAATATGTTTGTACTTTATATACATTATCCACTTTAATTACATTTTGTTTTTCTTCCACTATTACAAAACCGCTTGGAACACTATTGTACGCAAGTTTCTTACTTTCTGCAAACAGCGCCTCTTTTTCGCTTTCAAATGAGCGCTCTATTTCCTGTAACCTACACTCATAAAATATCTGTTTTTTAAAAGTTATGGGCAAAAAGAAATTTTGTATCTTACTTTGAGTGTTCTTTTGCTCAAAATATTCAAAAGTTAGCTGTGGCTGTTTATTAAGTATTGTTTTATTCCCAAAAACAAGTTCACTTTTTACAATTTTCTTGCCTGTTCGAACAAGTACAAGCTCCTTTTCACTAAAGTCTATATTTCCGCAAAACCAAATGTCACCCTTTATAGTTGCAACGGCCTTACAAGGGTTTTTTGTTCCGTCAGAATTAACAACATAAGGCTCTACAAGCGTTTTACCCTTTAATACAACATCACCAACATTAACCACTAGCGTGCCCGAAGACACATTTGCTTCAGTTATAAGCATTGTGTGCGAGGCAGTTATTGGCTGTAATACCGTAACTGTACCAACCTCTTTTTCCTTAATATTTACACTTAAAGTGTTGCCTTTTACCATAACACTAACAAGGCTAATTTCGGGCAAATTTTCAAGTAAATACTGCTCCAGGTCGTCGTTATTAAAGTTGTTAATTTTTCCTTTTTTAATACCAAAATTTTCAAGCGCTTGTTCAATCTGCCTTTGAGTGAGGTTTTTACATCCAGTTATTTTGTAGTTAAAAGTTGTTTTGCTAAATATTGCACTAATTATTATAACACATGCACAACCAACAACCAAACCAATTCGTTTAAAAAATATGCTTTTAATTTTAGCAAGACCATATTTTTTAACTATGGTTATGTTATACCACTTTTCTTGATGTTTTAAAAGTTTATGCTTATAGTTTCGTGCAGAAACCTTAAAATATATTTCATTATAGTTGCGCTTTTTGATATCCCAAATTTCAATATCGTTTTTTACAATAAAATGCAAAAAACGTTCAAAATTTAGCCCCTCGTACTTAACCAAATAATACCCTTGTAACATAACTACTTAATCTCCTTATATGGCTTTACAGGTTTATCTAAATTAACGCTAGTTATTTCGCCTTTTAAAACAATTTCTTTAGGACTTAATTGAGCAATTACAAGGTTTTGCCCATTAACATTTATAACATTGTTTTTTACTTTTAACGCCACGCTTTCGCTTGAATATGCCAGTATTTTTATAAAGTTGTTTACATAAACAATTTCGCCCAACCAATTTATGTTAAACGATCCACTTATACTATCAAACGGCACGCCACTAATTTGTGACAACTCCTTTATAAATCCAAACATAATCCACCTCTTTATTATTTATATGATTTAGATAATGTAATAGAATTAAAACAAGATATAAGGAACAAAAAACACGCCAAAATTTTTGACGTGTTAAATTATTATTTGTCCTTGCGTTTTAAAATATCCGCAATCAAAATTGCTTTCATTTTTGGTGATAATGATTTTATTTCATCTCCAACAGATGGCTCATGTTCTTGTGTAGATGGACTGCTATTAGGCGTAAAATCGTCATCAAGTTCGGCATCCATCTCCTCCAAAATATCTTTTGTGGTAACCGCGCCCATGTCACTTTCCGAAAGTATTTCACCCAGCGTAACCCTAAATGGCTCTTCGTTTTTTTGACCAAGTTCAGCATTTTCTATCATATCAACTTCCAACTGTTCATCTTCAGAAAGTTGTGAGTTCTCGTACATATAATTTCCGCGAGTAACTTCTTTTAGAATTTCAGGAATATCATCCTTATTTTTTTCTTTTGCGTCTGATGCTTTCCCAGTTTTGTCATCAGCAGTTGCGCTTATTTTTTCAGTTTTGTCCGCATCTTTATTTTTATCAGGTTCGTTACTCTTTTTATGAGCAATTACAAAAATAGCAACTAAACTAATAAATGCTAGTAATAAAATTATGATAAGTGCGTAATTCATATTCTACTCTTTGTTGTCATCCGTAGATTTATTTGAAAGCTGTTTTCTTTGCTTTGCTCCACTTTCAATTAGCCTTTCGGTTGGTTTTGCAATAGAATTACGCATTGAAGTATCTGCTACTACATTTTGCATACGATAGTAGTCCATAACACCAATATTACCTTTTGAAAATGCCTGGCTAATTGCTTTTGGAACTTCGGCCTCCGCATCCAAAAGTTGTGCGCGTTTTTCTTGTGTACGGGCGCGCATCTCATGCTCGGCTGCAATTGCCATTGCTCGGCGCTCCTCGGCACGCGCATTTGCAATTTTCATATCAGCTTCGGCACGCTCTGCCTGAATTTTTGCGCCAACATTCTTGCCAATATCCACATCAGCAATATCTATTGAAAGAATCTCAAAAGCTGTTCCTTTATCTAGTCCTTTTTCCAAAATAGTTTTGCTGATTCTATCAGGATTTTCAAGCACTTCACTATGTGTTTTTGCACTACCAACAGTTGTAACGATTCCTTCGCCTACACGGGCAATAATTGTGTCCTCGCCCGCACCTCCAATAAGCTTTTCAATATTGCTACGTACTGTTACGCGTGCTGTTACAATAAGCTCTATGCCGTTTCCCGTAACTGCCGAAATGGGCGGTGTTGATATTACAACGGGCTTAATGGAATTTTGCACAGCAAGAACTATATCACGGTTGGCCAAATCAATTGCCTTTGCATTCTCTACAGTTAACGCAATTTTAGCGCCATGCGCAGCAATAAGGGCATCCACAACTTTATCAATATTTCCGCCTGCCATATAATGGCTTTCTATGTCGTCAATGCTTAATTTTACGCCTGCCTTTTTTGCGTTTATGTAATTATCTACAATCTTGTTAACATCAACATGACGTAAGCGCATTCCCACAAGTTTTGTTGAGGGAATATATGCTCCCGAAAATAGCGCGCGAACCCACACATTAACGGGCACAAGCGCAATAATTATGGCACCAATAATTAAAAGAGCGACCGCAAGCCCTACCCACAAATATATTGAAGTACCTAAAAATTTAATCATACAATTTCCTCCAAACTATACTTCTTTAACTACTATCTTGGTTTCTGTAACTTTAACAACCTTTATTTTTGCGCCTTTTTCAATGAATTTTCCTTGAGAAAGCGCATCATAAATCTCGCCATTTAAAACCAATTTACCGCTTGGATTAAAAGGCGTATCTGCAAAACCCACTTTATTAAGTAATTTTTCTCTTTTGCTTTTCCTTTTAAAGAAACACATATATCCTCCAATTCCATTTCAACACATTATATCATATAACATGCTAAAAATAAATAGTTAAAATTAAAAATTTTTAAAATTATAAAAAAACAATGCCATAATTATTGGCACTGTTTTAGTAAGCACATTAAATAAAATTATAAAGCATTTTTCATGTCGTCAACAATTGATTGTAATTCTACAAAGATTTGTCTAACATCTGCATTATCACTGCTTAAACCTTCACCCTTGTCGGTTTCCTCTTCAATAAGGTTTTCAATATCGTTGATAAGTTCTAATTTCTTATCCATATCGCTGTTGTCGCTAAAGTCTAGTTCGCTATATCTATTTGTAATGTCATTTAGCATTGCGCTTAAGCTGCTATCAAACTCTTCTTCTTGAGGCTGTTCCTCAACAACTTGAGTTTTGGTAACTTTTTTGGTTGTAACAGGCTTTTTGTTAGCAGGAGTAATATTTTTTGTTGTTTTAGTGGTTGTCTTCTTCTTAGTAGTTTTATATGCTTCAACCTCTTCACCCATATTTGATATAAACAAGTGAGTATCGAACATGTGAGAGTTTTGTTCTTGATATGGAGTATTAATATCAATTAAAGTTCTGCCACTGCTTTTTAATTCTACAAGTAGTGGAATTAAATCGCCATCACCCGCAACAATACAGTATGAATCAATTTCAGGTTTTGTGTAGTTTAAAGCAACCGCATCTACAATTATACGGCTATCCAACTGGCTAAATCTCTTTTTAAAGCGCATGAATGGCGCAGTATCATAGCCATATTTTGAAATTACCTCACTTAAATAAATGTGTTTTCTATCGTTATAACCATAAAATTTGCAGTAAACAACTTCACCAATTCTGCCTAGTTTTTCGTAAAGTTCGTTAAACGCATCTCCACTAATTTTTACATTGTCTACATCTACTAACAATGCAATTTTCTTTTCTGCCATAAATATCTCCTTAAATTAAAAATTATTATTTTCTCTTTTAGCATAGAACATATATTGTTGGGCATAACCCGATAGTTTGCCAAAGTACTTGCTAAATTGTTCGCTAACCTTAAGCGCGTTTTTTTCCTTAACGCCATAAAGCTGTTCATACGCTTGCAATATCCAAGTATCTGTTGGAAAAACATCTGTTTTTCCGTAGGCAAACAACAACACACAATCCGCAACCTTTCTGCCCACTCCCTTAAATGCCATTAACGCTTTTCTGCCCTCTAATGTAGAAAGGTTAAAAATGCTATTAAGGTCAAAGTTCTTAAGGTCTTTAATTGTTTGAACAAGATATTCGCTTCTATACCCACAGCCAATTTGTTTAAAAAACTGGATTTCGATTTTTGACAACTGCTCTAAAGTAGGAAACGCAAAATAATCCCCCATATTCTGCCCATAACCCTCGCACAACTTTTCTATAGTTGCCTTAATGCGGGGAATATTATTGTTTGCAGAAATGATAAAGCTAATTAAGGTTTCTAGCGGGTTTTGTTTAAGAATACGAATGCCCTTGCCAAACTCAACAGCATTACCCAAGTTATGTTCTTGTTTTAAAACCAATTTTATTTTAGCATAATCTGTTAGCAAATCAAAGTAATTTATGAAATATTTTTTATCTTCACAAATTATTTTTGTGCCATCTTTTTGGCAATAAACAACACCTTTGTGTAATCCAGAGTATAGTATGTAGCCAAAATCTGTACTTTTAAAGCGGAATACCTGACCGCATTCTAAAATGTGTTTAATATTAAATTCTTCGCAGGACGGAATAAACAATCCGTCACTTTGTTCAATATAATTCATATATTCCTTAATACAAAAATTTGCCAACAGAAATGTTGGCAATCAATATATTTTTAGTTTTCTTTAGGATAAACACTTACTTTCTTTTTATCTTTGGTTTCGTGTTCAAATTTTACAACACCATCTGTTAATGCGTAAAGGGTATAATCCTTTCCACAGCCAACATTTTTACCAGGGTTAACTTTGGTTCCTCTTTGACGAATAAGGATAGTACCAGCATTAACTTCTTCACCATTATTGCGTTTTATACCTAAACGCTTGCTATGAGAGTCACGGCCATTTTTAGATGTACCTTGTCCCTTTTTGTGAGCAAACAACTGTATAATCATAAACATTAGTTTTTTACCTCCACTTTAATATTAGATGGATACCCTTGTTCCAAGTCTTGCAAAGCAACAAGTGCAGTTTGCAAAATTACTTGGGCATTTGAAATCAACTGCGGATTTTCAATTTTAGGCAACCAACACTCTAAAGAGCCTTTTTTAGAATTAATCTTATAATTGCAGTTAAGATTCAAAACCTTTGTTAAACCCATAACCGCACTTTGTGTAATGGACGATACACTGGCACACACAATGTCTTTTCCTATTTCAGCATAGCCTGTGTGACCGTTACAAGTAAACCCCGTAATTTCGCCCATATTTTTATAAAACACTATATTTGTCATAATTATTTAACCGAAACAATTTTTAAAGTTGTATAAGGTTGTCTATGACCTTGCTTTCTGCGATAGTTCTTTTTTGCTTTGTATTTAAACACAACAATTTTTTCACCTTTGCCATGTTCAACAACTTCAGCAACAACTTGTGCGTTTGCAACATAAGGGTTGCCATTAACAACTTTATCGCCATCTACAAGCATTAAAACATTTAAGTTAACTTTATCACCAACATTAGCGTTTAGTTTTTCTACATTAATGCTGTCATTTGCGCTAACTTTATATTGTTTGCCACCTGTTTCTACTATTGCGTACATTAAATTTACCTCCTCTACCCAAACTCACCGATAATTAAAGGCGTCCATAAAAAATGGTACTTTTTAGCCCAATTCGAGTGGCTCGTATGTAAGATACCATACCAAGGAAAAATTGTCAACAATAAAACCCAAATTTTCCTAAAAAAGTTATTATTTATATAATAAAAAAGCCGTTAAATGCAAAAAATAGAAATACAAGATATTGGAGGATTTTAATATGAACAACGAATTAGTAACACAACACAACGAAAAACTGCTTAACAGCATTTACAAAAATGCACAAATGGCATTAAGCGCCATAGAGGATATAATTTCAGCTATAACTGATGCAAATTTAAGAGAACTTATTTTAAAACAAAAGGGTGTATATGAAGATGTTTCAGGAACATGCGAAAGTATAAGCAAAAAATACAACTTAGAACTTAAGGATTTAAATATGTTTTTAAAGGCCACATCCTTTGTTAGCATAAAAACAAAAGCAATCATGAACAAAACTACTAGCAATCATGCCGAAATGCTTATTCAGGGCACTACTATGGGAATAACAGATATAATAACCGAAACGTCAAACAACTCACTTGCAGACCACAGCATTATTGCACTTGCGAACAAAATAAGAAATAGCGAAGAGGTGTTTGTAGAAAGCCTTAAGGGCTTTTTAAAAAAGTAATACCACACTAACTCCGCTATTTAAAGCTTGTAAATTTTGTTGTAAAATAAGCTCGGGAAACTGTTTTTGAATTGCCATTGCACGCTCGTTTGTTTCACACCAGTGCTCGCCTTGAACAAAATCCTTAATTTGACCCAAACTTTTAAGTTTTGTTAGCGTTTGAATAGCACTGCGTTTTATGTCACCACCCATCCCGTGACTGCCATAACCATGAATTACAATCAAGCCCTTTTCTCCACAGGCACGAGCGTCATGAATAGCTGATTCTAACAAGTAAATGGCATACTCAAAGTTTGGATTGTTTTCTTTTATGTTAACAACCCGCATTTTTAACCCTTATATACGATACGGTTATTGTGCCGTATTTTTTTTCGTCATAAATTTCTAAATCTTGTGGCAATGTAAACACCTTTCCCGTTAGGTGCTCATATATAATAGAGCCTTTAAGCAAGTCATATTCTGCAATAAGCGTTATGGCGTTTTGACCATAATCCGTTTCAAAAGGCGGGTCCAAAAATATAAAATCAAATTTCTTGCCATTCGCCTTGCATTGTTTTAATGCTTTCTTATAGTCACAACACATTAAATTTGGCAAAACCTTACATTTAGCAAAATTCTTTTTTATTAACTTTATGCTATTTTCGTTGTTATCAACTGTAATTACATTAGCGCCACGACTTACAAATTCCAGCGATACACCACCCGTTCCACCAAACAAATCCAAAACATTTGCATCTCTAATTTCAAACGCAATCTTATTAAAAATATTTTCTTTTACTCTGTCAGTTGTGGGACGAATGTTGTCATATTCAAAACTATTAAGTTGTGTACCTTTAAATTTGCCTGCAATAACTCTCATGTAATATATTATATCGCTTTTAGCACATTTACACAAGTTTTGCAAATGCAAAAACATCAACTTTTTATTAAATAGGTCAAGTTAGAGACAATTATGTATAATTATTCATTTGTTAAGCACCACATTTGTGCGTGTTCGCCTAAAATTTAAAAGCACCTCATAGGGGCTTGTGTTTAACCACTCGGCATAATTTTGTAAAGTAATTTCATTATTCCCGTCACGCCCCAACAGCATTACGCCAGTACCTACGTAAACATTTTTAATATTAGTAATGTCCACCATAAAGCAATCCATACAAACTCTTCCAATAACTTTTGCTTTCACGCCATTTATAAGCACATAAGCCATATTCCCAAGGTTTCTAGCGTATCCATCCGCGTAACCAAATCCCACTACAGCAATACGCATGTTTTTATTTGCTACATAGGTTAAGTCATACCCAACACCCTCGCCTCTTTTTACATTTTGAATTTCTATTACCTTGCTTGTAATGTTAACAACTTTTTGTAGGCCAATATTGTTGTTAATAAACCCATACATAGCAAAACCAACCCGCACCATATCCTTATTTAATTGTTTGTAATTTAAACTTGCAAAAGACGCCGAGCAATGAAAAATACAATTGGAACTTTTATTTTTTAGCGCAATTTTATTAAATTTATCGTATTGTTTAAATAAAAACTCACTATTTTTATCATCAGTAGCAAAGTGTGTGTAAATTCCTTCAAGGTTTAAAACACTGCTCTTTTTTATTAAAGCAACACATTTTTTCAGTAGCAACTCACTTTTTATGCCATATCTATTCATCCCCGTGTTATATGCTATGTGAATATTTATTTTATCATTAACAAGCGCCTTTTCTAGTGCCTTTAATTCATTTAATGAATTTACGCTAACTCCAATATTGTTTGTAGCATAATAGTGCGCATCCTCAATTTCAACACCGCCTAACATAAGTATTTCTTTTTGCGTGTAAACGCGCAATGCCTTGCACTCTCCCAAATTCGCCACTGCATACATATCAACTAGGTCGTCTATATAAGGAATAACATTTTCAAAACCCAACCCATAACAATCCGCTTTTACAACAGCGCAGAATTTGACACTCCTGCCAGCGTGCCTAACAAGCTTTTTTATGTTGCTTTTAAGATGACTAATATTAATAAAATAATTACTACAATAATCCATACAAATGATATATGAAATACAAAATTTCTTTGTGAAATTAGAATTAATAAATATTTATAAAAGTGAATAGTTATACAATAAACTTTATAAATTTAATTATTATTTGCTTGTTGTATCTGTTTTTGTAAACGTAATTCATTCATACATCTTTATCTACCTATACTTTTTATGTGTATCTTTCGCAATAAAAAATACACGCATTTGCGTGTATCCGTGTAAAGCAATTTATTTGCGGTCTGTGCTTCCAAAACCACCCTTTCTAATGTTTGTAACTTCTTCCTCATCATCAACTTTAAGATATTTAATAAAAAAACCTTGGCCAAGTTTATCACCTTTATGCAACACAAACTCGTTTTCAGAAAAATTGTGTAACATAAAGCCCAAGTTTCCATCATTGCTTTCATTATCTGCGTAGTCACATTCTATTACACCTATTCCATTTGCAAGCATAACTCCTCTCTTACCCATGCCACTTGTAACCGCTAAAATCAACCCCTCGTCCTCACCAAAATACGCTTTTACGTTCGAGAAAATAAGTTTTGTTTCGCCAGGAGCAATTACCGCATCAATTGGTGAATAAAAATCGTAACCAACTGCATATTTAGTAGCCCTTTTAGGCAAGGTAATGTCTGTTACATCATATTTAATAAAATTATGGTTAACCATTGTAAATTTTCTCATAAGTATCTTCTCCCACTTTAAATAATCCTATAATAATATAACACAATTGTTCTATTTTTCAAAATCAAAACAATTTAAATATATAACAAATTTTTATGTATTAAGCATTCTAAACCCAGCAGTATATAATTTTAAATAAAAATTTATAAATATATTAAAAACATAATTGACAAATTATCAATAAAAGTATATACTCATATTGCTTTCGTTAAATAAAGTATTTGCACCATTAGCTCAGTTGGTAGAGCAACTGACTCTTAATCAGTGGGTCCGGGGTTCGAGTCCCCGATGGTGTACCAGCAATATTCCCCTATATTATAGGGGAATTTTTATTGTCCAGCACCCTCAAAAACAAGCCAAAGTGTCTAAAAATTTTTACAAAACTGTCTAAAATTTTTATAATTTTACTCAAATCCTATCAATTTTCACTTGCTTGATTTTTGCTTAAAGACACTCAAAAATGGAGGCTGTCTAAAAAATTGTCTAAAAACTTTTGAAAAAATTCACAAAAAATACCGAGAGTTTTTACGCTCTCGGTAAATTTTTTATATAGTTTTGCAATCTACTTTTGTTTCATAAGTAAATTCACAATCAGTTGAAATTATTTTATATGGGTGTTGTTTTCTAAACTCAACTCTTTCACTTGCTGGCATTTGTAATAACTTTTTAGCTCTGTCCATATGAAAGATTCCGTCCAAGTGGTCAAGTTCGTGAGAGATAACGGTTGATAAAAAACCTTCAAATATTTCAGTTTGATAATCTCCATTTTCATTTTGATACCTAACAACAATTTCATAAGGTCTTTCTACAAGTCCAAAATTTTCAAGTCCGCTAACACAAGCTTCCCAAAATTCAGTTTTTCCTTTCTTTGATATAATCTCTGGGTTAATCATTAGAATTTGGTCACTTTCAGCATTGGCAGTTGTATCATTTGGTTTGGTTGATTTAATATAAACTATTCTTTTAGGAATACCAAGTTGAATACAAGCCATAGCATATAATCCACCATTTGCAGTGCAATATTCTTTTATATCTTTAAGATTTTGTGCTAAATCTTTATCTTGAAAATCTACAACACTAGATATTTGTCTTAAAAATTTCTCGTTATCTTTAATAGTTAATGCTTTTAACATACTTAACTCTTATATAAAGAGTATAACATATAAATATTAAAAATGTACACTTTTTTTCAAAATTTACATTTCAGCCTCTTCTTGTCTTTTGCGTTTACGCCTTTCTTCTCGCTCTCGCTTCCAAGCCAAATATCCTTCATCTTCTTCTTTTTCTTTAATCATTTGCTGTAATCTCTCAATTTCGTCTAACAATTCTTGTTGGTTGGTTTCTTTGACTTGTTCTTGTTTAATTTCTTGTTGTGGTTGGGATGTTTCCACAAAGCTAAACACATTAGAGATTGTGTTAGCTGAATTTTGTTTTGTTGTGTAATCCAAGTGGCTATAAATGTTCGCTGTTGTGCCGAAATCAGCGTGTCCTAGCCATTCTTGTATTTGTTTCATTGGAACACCATTAGCAAGCATTATACTCGCACAAGAGTGTCTTAAATCGTGAAATCTAATCTTTCGTAAGTTATTCTTTCTTAATATCTCTTTATTCTCGACTTATTACTTTTTAAAAATTTGATTATATCTTTTTCTTTTATATAAAGCTCCCATCATATAAATTATAACTAAAAATTTAAACAGGTCAATATTAGGTTTTAAAGCGATATAAGTAAAAATCAATTGCAAAAAAACGTTCTGAAAAAATTTTAAAAAATAGCATATGAAATGCTATTTTTACATTGTATATTTGTCGTCTTGGGATTAAACTTTCATGTTATTCATCACACATAAGTTTGCACATCTTAATTTTAATTTACAATTATATATAGCATAACAATAAAGGCTTTTAAATTGCTGATTTGGGATTTTTAAAATATATTTTGATTTACATTTGCAAAATAAAGCACTTTAGTTTTTTTATGCAACAGTATCCTAATTATGCTTCAAACCAGTTTTTGCCTACTTCTATATTAACCTCTAGTTTAACCTTAAGATTAACCACATTTTCCATACATTCTTTTAAAATTGTCTTAACTTGCTCCACATCGTCAGGATGTGTATCCACAATAAGTTCATCATGCACTTGCAAAATAAGTTTACTTTTTAAATGGTTTTTGTTTAGTTGTTTATAAACCATAATCATTGCAATCTTTATTATATCACTTGCAGTTCCCTGCAAAGGCATGTTCATTGCTGCACGCTCACCAAACTGGCGTATCGTAAACTTGGAGTTTTTAATTTCTGGAATATGGCGAATACGCCCAAAATACGTTTTAACAAACCCATTTTCCTTACAATATTCCACATTCTGCTTCATATATGTTTCTAGTTTTGGATATCTTAAGAAATATCTTTTAATATAATCGTTGGCTCTAAAAACAGATGTGTTAATATTTTGGCTTAATCCGTAATCACTAATACCATAAACAATACCAAAATTAATTGCTTTTGCATCGCGCCTTTGCGCTGGTGTAACCTCATTGATTGGCACGCCAAAAATCTCGCTTGCTGTAAGCGCGTGAATGTCCATTCCTTTATTATATGCCTCAATAAGTCGCTCGTCCCCGCTAAAGTTTGCAAGCAGGCGTAACTCTATTTGCGAGTAGTCAGCGCCTATTATATATCCGCCCTCAAATGACGGGATAAATAATTTTCTAATCTGCCTTCCTTCTTCCGTTCTAATAGGGATATTCTGCAAGTTAGGCTCGCTACTGCTTAATCTGCCCGTTGAAGTGAGTGTTTGATTAAAAACAGTATAAATCTTGTGCGTTTGGGAATCAACAATATTTTTGTACGCCAAAATATATGTCGTGTAAATTTTGCTTAGTCGCCTGTACTGCAAAATTTTATCCACAATAGGATGTTGGTCCTTAATTTCGGTTAAAACTTGTACACCTGTGCTTTTCTTTTTGTTGTTAACAGCCTTTAGCCCAAGCTTATCAAACAGGATTTCGCCCAATTTTTTAGGCGAGTTAAGGTTAAACTCCTCTCCTATCATAGTATAAATTGATTGAGTTATTTCCTCCAGCTCATGCTTGAAACGCACCTCTAATGCGTTTAGTTCTTTAACATCAATCTTAAATCCCGTAATTTCCATATTGAACAAAACATCAATTAACGGCATTTCAATTTCGTAAAATACATTGTGAAGTTTTAGTTCATCTATCTTTTTTTCATACATCTTTTTTAAGGTTAGCAGATTAAATGCCGAATACTCTAATCCAATCAAATTTTCGTTGCAAACTGTTTCCAAATTGACATTTGCTTTTCCGCTAGTATTAACCACGTATCTGGCCACAGAAATATCAAACACAACATTATTAAGGCTGATATTGTATTGGTGCAACCTATGCTTTAGGGCTTTAGCGTCAAAAACAACCTTATTTAACTGCTTGCTTTCAAAAACCTCTTTTAGGCTAGCGTACACACTGGCCAGTTCAAACCCGTTATCCATAGGTTGTTGTTTAATACTTCCAACATACTCCTTATCAGAAAAAGCAACACTAAACGAACCGGTTTCAAAGTGTATTGCCACATCTTCATTTGCAGGGATATTAGCCAACATATCGTTCAATTCCTGTGTTGTATTTACGGCTATTTGTTGGCATTTTATGGTGTTTTGCATAGTAGTTTGCATATCACCTTTTGTTAGGTCAAAAAGGTCATCTTTCTTTAAAAGCGAGTTAAACTGATAGCGTTTAAACATAGATAACACTTCTGCATTAAAAGGAAAATCATATTCAAAATCTTCCAATGAATAATCTAAATTTTCGTCCACAATAATTGTGGCAAGTTTTTTAGAAAGAAACGCATTTTCTTTATCAGTAATAAGTTTTTCTTTCAATTTTCCGCCAATCTCATCAATATGCTCATACAAATTTTCTAGCGTTCCATATCTATGCACCAACTCTACCGCACTCTTATCTCCCACGCCCTTTACGCCAGGAATATTGTCGCTAGGGTCACCTCGAAGCGCTTTATAGTCTATTAGCTGTAAGGGTTCAAATCCCCACTCGGTCAAAAACGCCTGACTATCGTAAATTATTGGCTCAAGATTTGCCTTTTGCGGTTGCATTACACAAGTGTTGCCGTTAATAAGTTGTAAACAATCCTTATCAGATGTAACAATTATATTCTCCGTGTTAAATTTGCGAGTTAAGCAACCAATAATATCATCCGCCTCTAAATTAGTGTGCTCTATATACTTAATTCCCATAGCATTTAATAACTTTTTAAGGATTGGAAATTGTTCTGCTAATTCAGGCGCAATGGGCTTACGCGTTCCTTTATAGTCCTTATATAATTCATGACGGAATGTTTTTTTGCCTGGGTCTAACGCTACTACAATATATTTAGGCTTAACGCTTTTTATAATTTTTACAAGCGTATTTGTAAAACCAAACACCGCATTACTGTACTCTCCTTCAAAATTACTTAACAAAGGCAAAGCAAAAAACGCCCTAAAGAATATATTGCTTCCATCAATAATAACAAACTTTTCCATATTAACTTTCCTCTAATATTTATATTATATCTTATTTTTTGCTTTACACACAACAAATTAATTAAATAATAGGGTCAAAAATTAAAAAATTAGTAAAAGTGTAATATTAAACACTTGCAAAATTTTAAAATTTATGATAATATTTGCTTGTTAGTTCCTAATAACTAAGTAATACTTTGCCGATGTGGTGGAATAGGCAGACGCAGCAGACTCAAAATCTGCCGAGGGCAACCTCGTGCCGGTTCGACTCCGGCCATCGGCACCAAAAAAAATCCCTAAATTCAAGTAATTTAGGGATTTTTTGTACTATAAAAACAACATCGCCACTTATAATTGGTGACGATGTAAAATTATATATTAACTTTTCTAATTCTAAATTTTCTGACCCCATAAACAAAAATTTTATTGAATTTTTTACTATTTATAATATCAAAAATAATTGTTCACTATTGTTTTTACTTTCGTTTCCTAATTCTTCTACTTTTGCTCCTAAATTATCTTCTAGCCATTTTGCCACAATTCTTCTATGGCAAGTAGCATTACCACTCTTTATTGACTCCCAACTTTCATAGCAAAGAAGCACTGCATTTTCTCCAAGTGTTTCATAAACTTCCTTTGGATTTAACTTATTTAAAACTTTCTCATAATAAAGCTTCGTGTAAAGTTCTTTATCTTCAATTTTAATAATATCAGCAGGTGGAGCGAGCAGTTTAAATTCCTCGCCGTTTCAAAACCTATTAAATCTTGCAATAGACACAAATTTATATTCCTTATCTTTGGGATAACTTCTCACTTTTCCAAAATATCCTGTAAACATATTAATACCTCTTGGCTATTATAGCATAAAACTTATTAATTTTAAAAAACTAAACAAAAATTATCTTTTTCTTCTCATTTCTGGTGTTAATCTCAAATCTTTCAGTATCTTTTCAAGTTGTTTGTTGCAATCAATTAATGTCAAGTATTTTGTTTATTTATAGGTGTTTCATAAGATATTAGGCAATCAAAAACAATGGTTTTTATACACTTATTTAAAATGAACAGATATCATATGTTATAAAAACCAATTTGAGCAACAAAAAAAACACAACCAAAATAGTTGTTGTCTTTCTTGTATTATACTTTTAGAAATTATTTATATTTATTAATCGTTCTAATCATTCCATAGTCATTCTTGTCGACCAAATTTAAAGCCTCGCTAATCGTAAACCATTTGATTTCCATAGATTCATTAGAAATTTCACAATCATGATTATTAACAACAATAAACAAAAATTTAACGTACTAATGCCAGTGTTCAGCTTCGTTTTTCTTAGCACAATAAGGAATTCGCATAACTGCAACATCATAAACAGAATGTACCCCTAGTACAAAATTTGTAACATCTGCTCATTCCATACTTTAAAAATATTGGCAACATTATGGCAAAATAAGTCTTTATTTTTTATAATTAGCAGAAATTATGTCATTTTCTTCATCATAACTGGCTAAAATGACATTTTTTAATTCCTTTTTCGTTTTAATTTTTAACTTTTTAAACAGCCATTCTTTAGTTTTGCCAATTTCATTTAATGATGATTTTGAAATTACACCATCAATAACCAAATAAACAGGCAATTTAACCTGTTCTAGTTTTATATTTAGGTCGCTCGCCACCGTAGGACGCTGTTGGTCTTTTGGCATTATGCTTAATTTGCCGTTGTTCTCAAATATAGCATATGCAATATCTTCCAAATCAAAATACCCCTGCGAGCGTGCAAGAGCAAGCAAGTCATTTATATCCAACTTGCTTTTCTTTAAAATTTTATAGTCAATTTTGCCCTCATAGATTATCGTTAACGGTCTTCCTTTAAAAAAATGCTTTAGTCCTGGCAATTTTCTGCCTAAAATGCTTATAAAAAAATCGAAGAAAAAATATATGCCCATTGCAATCAAGTAATAATATAATGGCTTGTTATTAATGTCGGTAGCCATTTCTGCGGCAACAGAGCCTATTGAAATTCCTATTACATAGTCTATAAATTCTAGTTGTGCCACTTGTTTTTTGCCTAGCAATTTGGCAATTACAAATAAGGCCAATACACTGGAAATAGAAAGAATAATCAAATATACAAAATCACTCATATTATTATTATTCTATTTTTACAATTTAAACAATAAAATTTCATCTAGTTTAGAAAATTAAGTTAACAGGTTACAGTTATATGAGCATAAACAACAAAAAAACACCTAATTTTAGGTGTTTTTTGTTGTTAGTTGTTTTGTTTTGTTAATTCGTCATATGCCTTTGCTTTTTGCAAAAGTTCTAAATATTCTGATTTAGATATTTTAACAAATTCTTTTTCATCAGATTTTGCTTGAGCAGGTGCTACCGTTTTATTTGCAAGAACAGAAAGTGTGATTATGCCAGCAATACTTAAAACAAGAAGGACAAGGAAAACTTCAAGCAAATCATTAATAGAGAACACGCCAAACACTGACAAAATTATAAATCCTATAAACAAAAATAAAACCAAGTAAACCACAAGTTGCACAGCCAAAAGACGTTTTTGTAATTTTAGAACACCTGACGAAATAGTGTTAAACAAAACAGAAAGCAACGCAAAGGTTATGGTTATGTTTGTAAATAATTTACCAGTTTTAGGAATCCATACCCCCAAAATAATAAGCAAAACCGATAGTGAAATTAAACTTAAACTTATATAAGCAATATTTTTGTTGTACTTTAGCAAATTAACGCTTGTTAGTGCAAAAAAACCTCCTGCAGTTAATGTTGCCACGCTTATCAATATATCCGCTTTAACCCCAGTAAAAAAACTAACACCAAATATTGACAAGATAAGCATTACAACGCATGCGCCCAAGCCCACTAAAGTAGCAGTGGTTAAACTTTTTTTCATACAATCCCCCTTTTTAACCCTAATTTTGTTTTTATATTATAGCACATAATTAGCCATACACAAAAATAATTTGCATTTTTTTTGTTTTAATAACGCAAAAATTTAACTTTTAATTTTGTGTATTCATATAAAAAGTTAGGGGTTTTTTATGAGTACTATAAGCTTATGTATGATTGTAAAAAATGAAGAAGATGTTTTGGAAAGATGTTTAAATTCCGTCAAAGAATTGGTAGATGAAATAATTATTGTTGACACAGGCTCTACTGATAGCACAAAACAAATTGCGTTAAAACACACAAACAAGGTTTTTGATTTTACTTGGCAAAACGATTTTTCACTTGCCCGAAATTACTCCTTTTCGTTGGCAACAAAAGACTACATTATGTGGCTTGATGCAGATGATATTATAACACCGCACGAGCTTCAAAAGCTATTAAAACTAAAGCCACAACTTTGCGCGGACACATACATGTTAAAATACGCCACAGGTTTTATGAACAACAAACCCAGCTTTTCATTTTTTAGAGAGCGCATTTTAAAAAGAAGTGGCAATCCAACTTGGGAAGGCTGTGTGCACGAGTGTATTGCCCCATACGGCAAGATTGAACGGCGAGATATTACAATAGAACATCGAAAAATTAAAACTTCTGTTAGCAACAGAAATATAAACATATACAAACAAATTTTAAAAACACGCCAACTAACTCCGCGCGAATCCTATTACTATGGAAGAGAGCTTTTTGACCACAAAAAATACAAAAAATGTATAAATGTTTTGCGAAAATTTATTAACAGCAATTTAGGATGGATAGAAAATGTTATTGACGCATATTTTTTAATTTCGGAATGCTATTTGTCGCTTAATCTTGCAGAAAATTCACTAGACTACTTATTCAAAACATTTTCACTTGATGCACCCAGAGCAAATGTTTGTTGTAAAATTGGCGATTATTTCCTATTAAAAAATAAATACGAAGTTGCCATTTATTGGTATGTTACTGCCACCAAATGCAAAGACGTAACAATAAAAGGTGGCTTTGTTGACCAAATTTACTACAACTACTACCCCTTTTTACAACTTTGCAAAGCTTACTATAGTTTAGGAAATGTTTCACTTTCAAAGCACTATAATATGCTTGCAGAACAAGTTAACCCTAAAAGTGAAATTGTTATGCAAAACAAATTGTTCTTTGAACGCCTGTAGCATAAAATATGGTATTTAAAAAATTAACCAAGTGCTTAAGTAGATTTAAATTATTTGTTAAAAAAAAGATTATGCAGTTGCATAATCTTTTTTTTAATTAAGCAGTTGTTTTATCGTATAAACGAAGAACTAATCCCATTCCTAATTCGTTGTATAGATTTACATATTCACCAGTCCAATAGTCTTTAACTGTCCAACTAGATACTTGGTCACATAAAGCTTGAACTTTATTGTATCCGCTGCTTTCCCAATTAGTATCAGTAACAAAAAGTTTATTAGTAGTACCAGCTTCATAAATTTGATCAATCATGCTTTCGTATGCGGAAATAACTTGTTTAATAGCTAATTTTTGTTGTTCAAATGTCATGCTATCAAAGTTTGGAATTCCAACTACTTCTTGACGATTTGCTTGTTGCAATGCCTTAACTAACTCGTTAAAGCCATTTGCTTTATCTTGACCAGCAGTGCTAGTTAGGCCGTTATTAGCAACATTAGAGTTTATATATCCACCATTTCCGCTACTTTCAAAGAAATTTGAACCCAAATTCAAAGCTAATTGAGCTAAGTTACTACCGTTTACTTGTTTAGTAGATTCGCTCATATCTAAACCATACACAGTATATTCTTGTGTTTCATCTTTATAGCCATAAAATTTGTTATAGTCTTGCTCTGTTTCAAATATGCGCACATAACCTTGACAACGAGCCGCGCCAAATCCGCCAGCTTTTATTAATGCAACCATATCCAAAACAGCCACATCTTTATTATCGCCGGTGTAGTCAGGTATTATGGTTTTGCCGGTATTAGGCAATAAGCCTGTGCTTCCATCATACAACATTTCTGCTTGAGCTACATCAGTCACATACTTGGACATTCCATAGTTTGCAAACCAAACAGAATTTGCAGTTACCTTGGACTCTATTAGAGATTTATATATATCTATTTGAGAAACATTTCCTGTTTTATAATCGTTGTTGCTCATACGACAATGGTCAGCAATAATTGCAGGACCACCAGCTGTTTTAAATTCGCTATTTTTAATAACTGTGTGTTCTGCTCCCCACAAATAGAATAAGCATTGATATGAATTGTATCCTTTACAACTATCAACAACATATTGACCAATATTATTATTGTAATTGTTTGTTCCTACTGTTTCTATTTTATTTCCTAATTCAAAGAAATATCCAATATAGAAATTGTTCATAATTGTGTTATAACCTGTAAAGTTAACTGTTTGGTTTTTCATAAGCAATATTGAACCTGAATTCTCTGGCTCAGTATTTAATGCACCGTTACCATAAAAGTTAAAGTTCTTCCAATTAACATTAGTTTCCTGAGTAATGGTTGAACCGCTAGCCTGTTCCGTACGGAATACAGGTAAGTGAGTAGTTATATAACTTGCACTATCACCAGTTAGAACATAACCTTGTCCAACAGGATTTTCGCTTGTTGCATCTGTTCCCTCAATAACAGCTTTTGGGAATTGCGATAAGTTAATTTGGAAATAGTTTCCTATAAAATTAAATTTTTCACCATTTTTAATAACTCTGCTGTATAGTGCTTTACCAGAGTGATCAATAGGTGTACCCTCAAACTCCACTGAAGCAGGTACCTTGCCTTTTACAGTAGAGTAATTTGGTGAACTAGTTGACCAGAACACATCGCTAGGTACGTCCTCTGATGTAATATAAATGTCTTTTTGTAAAATCAAGCCATTTACTTCAATGTCTTCTAAACCATGTGCATGTTTATAATCGGTCCAGTTACGGCCATCAATGTCGCTGTCATCAGCATAATCATTATCGTACAATGAAAGTTCTGATACATCATATACGTTGTATCCATCAACAACAGTTAACTCTGCTGAAAAACGGGTATATTCTTCATAAACAGGGTCAGCATTTACAGCCGAAACTGTAATTTTAAATACCTTATCAATTGCATTTGAGCTAAATTGGAATGATGTATTTTCTGTGTCAATTGTTACATAGTTGGCAAGTTCAGCACCCTCCAGTAGCACATATCCATTACCCTCTTTTAGTTCTACGGTAATATTTGTTCTTACTTTTGTAATATTATCAACTTGATTTCCTGCACCGTCTACGCCACTTGCAAGAATTCTGAAGTTAAATGGATTATCATCACCAACATATAACAGTTGTTCTTTATCTGCAAATGATGTTTGCTCGCCAGTATCTGTACGCTTTGCATTAAAATCATTTAAAAGCTCACTTTCAAGCTGTTCTATAGAGTTAACATCCGCTTCAGACGCAACAACTTTAATGGTTACGTTAAATTTATAGTCTTCTTTAGAGTATGTAATAGTTAAGGTCTTATTACCAACTACTGAAGTGTCTATAGCCGAAAATGTTAAATCCATTGCTGAAACTTCTTTGTTGGTATTGTTGTTATAATAGAATATTACAACTGTATTAGATGTATCCAACTCTTCACCCTTTACAATGGTGGTTTCCAAAGTTCCAGACTTTACTCTTGCCGAAGTAATTTGCACTTTACCACATGCAGAAACAGCAAAAACAGCGCTTATACAAAACAAAATCGACAACAATATTTTTGATACTTTTTTCATTTTTTTCTCCTTTTGTTTTTTTATATAAAGCAACAATGTTGCGTTATACCAATTAAATTATTTTTATTTTTACTGTGGTAGATATTTCACTCCCATCTGTAGCAGTAATTGTCATATCAAAAACTACTTTTTTATGGAATAAGAAAACACCTCTTGGATTTCCCTGTTCGTCAACAACCATAGTTACAGCATCCTTAAATTTAACTGTGTCGTAACTATATCTTAACCTTTTATTCGAAGCATTATCGGGCAAAACTTTGCAGTTTAAGTATAAAATAGTACTGTTAGGATCTGTTAAATTGCCAGAACTTGTAAAGGTTAAAACAATCAGTTTTTTATCACCCAACTCCGACACCTCGGTGCGCTCGTCACTTTCGTTTAAGCACAGAACCGAAGTTACGGGGATGTTTTCTTTATAAACTCCTACTTTCATGCCAAATATGGAAATTAAAACAATCGAGGCAAGATATATAACTATAATTAGAATCGTGTTAACTTTTTTCATTATTGCCTCTCCTTAAAATAAACTTTTACTTTATTTATGTAAAGCCATATTCTTAAGGCCATAAAAGCAAATGAAATTACAAACAACTTTATCCAAACATTATTCATGTTTTCAATAATTAGCAAATAGCTTAAAACGGCCAATAAAATAGAAATAATAAAGCCATAAATTGTTGATTTTACTTCATTTGGGTTGTAAATATGCGAACCCGTTGTTTGATATTGTGCAGTTTGCGAATTCATAATATCCAAATCCGCCGACATAAACAAGTGCGATAAGTACGCGCATTCTAAAAATAAATAAATTAATATTTTCGACACAAGTGAGTATGATGTAAAACTTGTAAAAATGGCAACAGTAACCATTAAGGAAAGACTAACCAATACTATGTTTATAACTAACTTGGCAAACAAGGAATATATATATGGTTTTGGATTTGTTTTTAATAGGTAGCTTGATGCGCCCTCTTCACTATAAATGTGTGCAATGCTTACGTTACTTGAAAGTGATATAATTAAAATTAATAAAATGTTAAATGCAGTTCCCATTAACACACCACTTAACCTAGTATCCATTGAAGCAAAAACTTTGTTTAACAAGAATATCGCAAGTGGCATTCCAATTACAACAAACAACAAATCATAGAACTTGCTTGATTGCCTGTAAGTTAAAACGATTTCTTTTTTAATAAATGATAAAAACCCCGGCATTTGCTTGTTTGCAAATTTTTTGTTGACTTTCGATTTTTTATATTCGAATGGTGAACTAGCCATTTTAAAAAACAGTGGTCTTACAAGCAAATAAGTTATTGTAAGTACTATGCCAATTGTTGCAATTATGCCTAAAATGCAGAAAATTTGCTCTTTTGCAAACAAATTAATAACAATACCATACTGTTTGCCCACACATGCAACAACAACCCAGTAAAAAGGTATAAAGGTTTTTATAAATTTGTTAAGAAAATTTTGTATTTTCCAATAAGTCGAAACCCATTGTCCTATCAAGTCAAAATTTTCTGGGATGGCATCAATAACCAAAACTATACCCGTAACTACCGCAACTAACGCCAAGACTAGTAAAGAATATTCCAAAAATTTGTATTGTTTTATTTGTAAATATATATACATTGTTGGGATGGATAGCAGTGACGAAATTGAAACGGATAATGCCGTTAATAAAATTAAAACAACAGGTAACCACAAATAAAAGTAAAACGCAATACCATTTATTAATCCAAAAGCCACAAACCAAGGTAAAATAAAATTGATATTTCTTAAAAATTCATAAATATAATAAACAATTAATTTAGAAGTAAAAACACTGGTCCTAGCAACAGGAAAAGTTAAAAGTAGTTGGTTATCCTTTGAAAAGTACAGGTTTTTAACAAGCCCC
This sequence comes from uncultured Christensenella sp., assembly GCA_964564685.1. GTDB lineage: Bacteria > Bacillota > Clostridia > Christensenellales > UBA1242 > UBA11490. The sequence continues at coordinate 19,841 of CAZMBC010000003.1, read as the reverse complement.
ATTATGTTAACCACTATAGATATACTAAAAATTAGTGTAAACACAACAGTGAAAAACGACTGCGGAATTCCGGGCAGTGTTGAAACAAGATCTAAATAGTCTAATACATAAAAGCCTATGTAAATAACGCCAACAATCAATACAAATTTAAGTATTGATAAAACAATTTTAAAAATTGTTTTCTTAACGCTTTTTAAATAAGAAAAGTCTATTTTATCTTTTAATTGCATTAAAATTAATGTTTTTAAACCTTCCATTTTTTATCCTTATTTTTTATTTTTTATCATTTTTTTATTTGCTACAACTTCAGCAGTATCGTCTGCCCCAACTTTACTTTCTTCTACTTGTGTATTGGTTATGTCAAGATAAAATTTTTCCAGGGTTGTTTCTTTTTCTATATCCGAAACCTTTTTGGAAATTAAAATTTTACCTTTTTTAATTATTGCAATTCTATCGCAAAGCTGTTCAACTATATCAATTAGGTGACTACTAAAGAACACAATATTTCCGGCTTTTGCATGTTCTCTCATACATTCTTTTACCTGGAAAATACTGCTAGGGTCTAAACCTGTTAACGGCTCATCCAAAATCCAAACTTTAGGATTATGAACTAACGCGCTCATTATTGCTATTTTTTGTTTCATTCCGTGGCTATAAGTTTTTATTTGGTTATCAAAAGCGTTTTCAAGCTCAAATAATTTAACATACTTACATATCCTTTCATCTCTATCTTTTGTAGAAACGTTATACAAGTCAGCAATATAGTTAATATATTCTCTTCCAGTTAATTTTTCATATAATGCATAATGGTCTGGCACATATCCAATATTTTTCTTGGCCAACGCCGATTGTTTATCAACATCATAGCCACAAACCTGAATGCTTCCGCTTGTTATTGGCTGAATTCCAACAATACTTTTTATGATAGTACTTTTGCCCGCACCATTGTGACCAAGGAAGCCAAATATTTCACCACCAACAATTTCTATGTTTGCATCCTTAACCGCATAAACCGAACTTTTGCCGTATCTTTTTGAAAAATCCTTTAATATTATTTTGTTCTGATTTTCTAAATCCATAGGTTCATCTTTCCCCCTTCCGCTTAATGCTACCTCTAAAGCTAATTGGTCTAGCTTTATTTTTTCCTTTCTTTTTGCTATGTCTTGTAATGTATCAACAAAATTATACGAACCCTCATACAAAAACCACATACAAGCACCCAAAATACAGTACACAACAAAGAATAAAGCCTGATAAACTGGGTAAAAAACAAATTTTAAGTTTCCAATATTAAATGCTAAAACAATCTTTCGTAGATCTTCTGCCCATTTTCCAAGTTTATCTGCAATAAAGTCTGAGTTAATAAAAAAGTAATCCACATTTCCATAATTGCTAAACCAAGCGTTACAAATTAAAACTAAAGCAAAATAAATAAAGAAACCAACAATTGAGTATTTAAACTCTTTAAGTTTTGGCCTTTTATAAATTCTTAACGCAACTATTAACAGTGGCATATAAAAAGCAACATAGTGGTTTATAAAGAACACAATACACGCCGACGAAAACAAATTTGTTGACGAGCTAAAATTAGGCATTGCCATAGCCAAAAATGCACCTAAAACATTTATAAAGTATGTAAAGTAAAAAAGTTTATCCATTTTAAATATAAGGCAAAGCGGTATTATATACATGGCGGTGTTACACAAGTGCAAAGGCCAGCCAGTCACATTTGCAAATGACCCAAACCTATGTGTATATGAAAAGGAAATAAGCGTTGCTAAACTAATATATAGCACGCTAAGTTTTTTTGTTCTTTCATCCTTTTTATTTAATAAAAAATACAATATAATAGGAAGTATAATAGAACCATATAAAAGTATTCTATGCGGAACAGTTAAGCCCTTTATTTCAATAGTGGAATTGTAGTAGCCAAATAATCCCTGAACAAGATATGCAGGCACGCTAAAAACAAGCATTGGAATAATATACAACAACGCTTTACTATCAGTTTTATCCAGTTTAAACTTTCCGTTTTCCATAAATACAACAAAGGAAACAAAAAGCATAATTGTGCATTCTATTACCATTAAAACACTTCGTGTACTAAACTTTGTAAACACATTAGCCCCAACTACTGCCTTTGCCATAAGGAAATACGAGCCTACATACAAAATAGAAACAGGAAGCACAAAGTATTTTATAATTGCATTTATCCCCTTTACGTCTTTAAAGAAAGGATACATACAAACTAGCAATATGCTAGCGTTAATTAACCAGTTTAAAATTAGAACATACACATTTATAGCTTTACTTTCAAATACATCATTTACAAGTTTAAAGGTGTATTGAATAGCTTCGTTATTAAGCATATATCTAAAAAAGAATACAACAATTAGTACATAGCAAAGAACCTTAATCATTAAATTAATATCTACATTTAAAACTTTTTTCTTGTTACAAAAATATATTGTTGTAAACCCAATAACTATTAAAGTAAGTAAAATATAATTTGCAATTAACATTTGTTTTTAATCCTTTGTATGTACATAGTTTGTGCTAAATTAATTATAATATAAATCAATCTAATAAGTAAACAACTTAATCGTTAATTTTATTGACAAAATAATACAAAAAAATTATTTTTTTAATTTTTATTTTTTTTAGTTAAAAATATTGACACAGCACTTTTAATTTGATATTATTACATTGCGCGTTAAATATGGGGGTATAGCTCAGCTGGCTAGAGCACCTGCCTTGCAAGCAGGGGGTCATCGGTTCGAATCCGATTATCTCCACCATCGTAGGAATGTAGCTCAGCCGGTTAGAGCACCACCCTGATAAGGTGGGGGTCGGTGGTTCGAGTCCACTCATTCCTACCAAGTAAATCACTCAATTGCGAGTGATTTTTTTTTATTATATTCCCCCACCTTGTTTTGCAAAGCAAAACCAAAGCGTAACTTTGAATCAGAAAAACTACACGACGCGCTGCAATGTTGTTCCTTGCAATTTTATATACTACTGCTTTGTATTTCCCTTTATTATATCATACAAAAAAGTGTTGTGGATTTGACAAAATATTCTAAAAACTTGATTTAAAGGGTATAAAAAAATAGCATCTAAAATGCTATTTCACTGTTAATTCCAAATCATTTTCTATCGTCAAATTTATTGTAATAATTAATTACATTTGTTTTTCTATTTCATTACGCACGTCACTATCAAAGTCTGATGTAATTAATGTTGAACCTTATTTCTTTCAACCCAAAGGGTATTCTCACATTCGTTTTTGTTTAAAACAATTTCTTGTCCATGTAAAGCATAGCATTTGAAAAAATTAATTTTAACTTTTGTATGTTGTTTGTTTCCCTTTAACAATCATAATAATTGCCATTGTTATTGCAAATCCAATAACAACAATACCTGTTAATGATAACATTATTTGATTAAACAATAGTTTTTCTGTTGTTCCAAATGTTGTTAGCATTGTTGATTCCAAAGTAAGCATTGAAACTGCACCTGCAATTAGTGTAATAATTTTTGCTGATGAATAAACAGGGCTTTTATATTTTCTATATTTTATCAGATTTATAATTGCAAATGTAAAAGTTAAGAATGTATAGGCTGCAATAGTTATAGTTGTAATTTCATGATGATAGAAAGTTCTATTAAAGTAAACCATAAAGAACACAATTACAGCAAGAGCCAAGTTCATAGCGATTAGCATATAACCACAAATAATAGATTTTTTAATTTCAATTTTAGTTTCTTCATTTGCTTTGTATTTTCTTGTATGTTTAACAAGGAAAAATCTCATAATGCCAAGTATTGCATAGTAAGCAAACATTGAATAAAACCAAAATGAATTATGATAAAAGCCTAAACCTAATTGGAATATTGCAAAGGCAATATTCCAAATGAGACTTCCGTAAAGCGATACATTCATTCTTAAATGAACATCGGTTATCCACCTTTGCATATACTTGTTTTCTTTTTTGAAAGTTTTAAAGAACCTTATTATTCTAGGCAACCTAAAACAAATAACAAGCAAAACATAAAAAGCCAAAAGGTAAGAAATAATTGCAAGTATGGATTCAGTTCCCAAATAAATTAAAGAGAAAACTAAAAAAGCAATAGAAATTGGCAGTAAACAAATAATTACTGCAATATGTGGATATATCAAACTTAATCCTATTTTCTTTAAGTCAACTTTCTTTTTTTCTTCCATAACAACTCCATTAAAGCATTGGTGCAAATATTCTAACTAGTGCTCTAAAAACTTTATTAAAAAGATTAGTTTTAAGCATTTTGGGCGTTATTTCTATTGATTTTTCTAATGTGTCTCGTATATCATTCTTCAAATCTTTTATACACTCACAATCGTATAACCAAACACCGTTTTCAAAGTGATGAACCAAACTTCTATAATCAAGGTTTATCGTTCCAATCATAGCAAATTTATCATCTGCAATATATGTTTTAGCGTGAATAAATCCCGGTTCATACTCATAGATTTTAACTCCCGCATTCATAAGTCTTTTATAAAAACTTCTAGTCATATTAAAGACAATCTTTTTATCTGGAATATGTGGAACTATTATTCTCACATCAACTCCTCGAAGTGCTGCATTTTCTATTGATACACAAAGGTCGTTATCAATTATTAAATAAGGACTTGTAATATACATATATTTTGTTGCACTAGAGAGCATACTTTGTATAATGCTTTTTCCAACTCTTCTTTCATACAAAGGTTTTGGACCATCACCAAAAGGAACAATATATCCGTTTTCTTTGATATTTTCTATTTGTGGATAAACATTGTATTTTGTTTCTAACTTTTGCTTGATATTTATACCAAAGTCTATTAAGAATAGTTTTGTAAGTTCATAAACCGCTTCGCCTTCAAGTCGAATTCCAATATCTTTCCAATGACCATATTTTTCAAATTCATTTATATATTCATCAGCAATATTTATTCCACCAGTATAACCAACTATTCCATCTATTACTAAAATCTTTCTATGATTTCTATTATTAAACTCATTATCAGCTTGACCTTTCATTCTTGAAAAAGGAGTTGCTTCTATTCCGTAAGATTTTAATATTTTAGAGTAATTACCCGGCAAAGTTGACATACAACCAATATCATCAAAAGCAACTTTAATATCCAATCCTTGCTTTGCTTTTTCTTTTAATATGTCAAGTATTGAATTCCAAAATTTACCTTCTTCTATAATAAAATACTCTAAATAAATAAACTTTTGAGCCTTTTTTAAATCTTCAAGTAACGCTTTATGATATTCTTCGCCAGTAGGGAAATAAGTTTGTTTTGTATTAGTAAATATGTTTGTTTCTGTAAGATTACAAAGCAGTTGTGCTTGACTTCCGGCTTGTGAATTTTCTTGTTTTAATTTTTTTAAAAGATTAGAACTATCTTTGTTATATGATAGATTTTTTAATTCTTTTAATTTTTTTATAAATTTAGGTTTTAACTTTCTTGAACCAAAGATAAAATATAGCATTAGCCCTGCAATGGGGATTATTAAAACAAATAGCATCCAAGGTATTTTGTAATCTGGATTGTCATCGGAAGCAATAATTTTAAGTTCAACAGCAAAAGTTGTAATACCTACTGCGATATAAAAGTAAGGAACGAATATACATAAAGCAATCATAACTCCAATAATAGCCAAAACCTCAAATAATGTAATTGCAAAAGCTATTATATATCTTACAGGTATATAATTCACTTCTTGTTCTTTAAATTTTCCATTGCCAATATCTAGCTTTATCTTTCTTTTCATAATTTCTTCCTTTAATGCAATTAAGCGAAGTATATGTTATACTTCGCTTATTTTATAATTTACTTTTGTAATCCGAAAAACATAGGGATTAGGAATAATAGCATTAAAAGTCCAATTATTCCAACTAAAATTCCCCAAAGAATTATGTTCCAAACCATAATCATAGCCATACCAAAACCCAAAATTAAAGTTGCAACTACAACATAAGTAATTTTACCAATCAATTTCCAATTGATAGTTTTTTTTGGATTTTTTACTAAGGCAATAATTCCCATTATAATTAAAACAACTCCGCCAATTGAAGCTAAAACAATACCAACTGTTAACAAGTGCCATTCAGACAATAAACACATACATAAACCCACTGAAAATAAAAGTCCAGCAAGCACACTAATAATTAAATTTATAAAATATTTTTTCTTCATATAATATTATCCTTACTTTTTATTTTTTTCAACCTTTGCTGCGTTATATCTTTCGTTTGCTAGTTTAATTCTTTCATTAGCTTCTTCAATTTGCTTTTTTTGTTCTTCTCTCATTTTTGAGGTTCTTTCAGCAGGGCTCATATGAGCGTCGTCCCACGATTGCTTAGCTTGTTCTTTTGCTTTTCTAAAAGTATTAGTCCCACGATTTTCTTCAAAATTTGCTTTTGCTTCTGCTTTTGCCGCTGCAAAGTTTGCTTTATCTACTTCGTGTTGTGCTTTTGCACTTTCTCCCATTTCTCTAAATGCTTTTTTGAAAAAATTTTCTTTTTTTTCTGACATAATTTTAATCTCCTTTATAATTAATCATTTTCAGCCAAGCATTACTCCAACACTTGACTTATTAATAAAATTATAATATATTATTTTTGCATTTACAACGAATTAAGAAATTTACACACTACAAAAAAAGATACTTTGTTGGAATAATGAATTTTAGGAGTAAATTATGAATATCAAAAATAATTCAAGATATAAAATTAGCAGTGAAAAAATTGAAACTGCATTTTTAACTTTAATACTTAATCATAAATACGAAGATATAAATATCAGTCAAATTTGTGAGCAAGCAAATATAAATCGTAGCACTTTTTATGTTCATTATGATGATATAAATGACCTTATAATAAAAATTGAAGGCAAATTTGCCAAAAGTATAGCATCTATTTTTAATTTTGGTTTGCGTCAAGAACATCAAGCATTTATTGATATGTTTTCATTTATTAAAGAAAATAAGTATTTCTATAAGGCGTTTTTAAGTATTCCATATCAAACATTTGCAGAAACAAATGCTAAAACAGGTATTTTGTCTAACATCAAAGACAATAAAGTTGCACCAACTGGTGATGAAATAGAGCTTTTTTACAGAGCAAGTTTCTTTGGAGCTGGTATTAAGGAAATATGTAGAATTTGGCTTGAAAGAGATTGTCAGGAAAGTCCCGAAGAAATGGCAAAACTCCTTCTTGATGAATATAAAAATAGAGATTGTTAAAATTACTCAAACAAAAATAGCCCACTACAATGTGGGCTATTTTTTGTGCAAAACAGATATTGGAAATATTATTTTTAAATTTATTATAACAAGTTTTTTAAAAAAACATTTTATTTTATTGCATTTTTTAACATTTCTTCAAATTTATCAACACACGCATCCAAACTAAAGTTTTTGCCAAAATCTATATACTTTTTGCGAGCAAACTCGTATGCGCGCCTGTTTTCAATCCAAAAATCTATCTTTTTTGCCAAATCATACGGATCATTTTGTTGAAATAGGTTCTCTTTAAAAATCGCATATTCTCGTGTTGCAGAATGTTTACTATTTGAGATTATTGGCACAAGTCCGCAGCTAAACGCTTCTACGCACGCCAGCCCCTCACATTCTATGTCGGATGCATGAATGTACAAATCGCAGTAATTATTTACACGCGCTAATTCCTCTTGAGAAAAATATTTTATAACGGGTTTGTTCGTTAACTTTTCCGCACGCTTTAATATGTTGTAACACTGCGGACCAGACCCAGCGAATATCAATTGTATTTGATATTCATATTTGCTTTTAGCTACCCCGTCAATAATTATATCGTGGCGCTTTTCTTTGGAAAGTCTGCCGGTACTTAATATACAAATCTTGTCCTTGTATTTTTCAGGACGTTCCACCGACATAACATGAAACACGCTAGGCACACCATTTGATGCTATGCATATTGGAGATGTATAACCCAAATCAAATAATTTTTTAGCCACGGTTTTTGTAGGACAGTGTATACAGTTTGCATACTGATACAGCCGTTTGTTATAACCTTTATTGATAAGGTTGTTAATAAAATCAAAATTGGCACAGCCTATGTGCGAAAGTATCGTTTGCGGTTCGATGTGGTAAGATGCGGTAAAGGGCTTGTTGCACATTTTACATAATTTTGCAGCACGCTTTCCGCATTTAAAAGGTAGCGCAATATGCACAATATCCGCGTCATTTATTGCAGAAATTAACACAGCATCATTAGGTTTTGCCAATTCCACACCATTTTTCTTTAATATTTTGTTAAACACGCCAAAATTGCGTTTGTCCAAATTGTATTTTTGGCCGTCGCCTACGCATCCAACAATGCGTACTTCATGATTACGCTTTTCAAGCTCTGTTTTTAATCTGTTTATGGAAACAACTACCCCGTTTCCGCCCTCGCCATAAATATCACAAATAAATGTTATTACCATTTTTTCCACCATAAAAATAAAGTTGCACACTTGTGTACAACTTTATTATGTGATTAATTACAATTTTTAAACAAAATCTAAGTTAATAATATTGTTATATTTATATTAACTTTATCCTAAAACAAAGCAATTTTTTTCTATTTGACATAGTACTATGCTATCTTATCAAAAAATTTAGAAAAAGCATTAACAAAAAAATTGGAAACATTGTGGTTACTGACATTATTTTTCTCTGCCCTCGCATTCATTATTTTTGACACTAATTCTTCTTGCAATTATTTTCTTTTTCTCACCAAATTTCGCATTAGATTTTTGTTGCTTTTTGTTGTATCTTACACAAACACCATCATATGCATCAATTTCGTTAAGTGCTTCAGCATATGTGCCAGAAGAATGAATAATGTTTGCTGTTTTGCTTGCAACATTAATTAATTTATCTTTATAAAACACCAAAACAGCATCATTTTTCAAGTCGTAATGCAATTTGCATTCAGCAATATTTTTAGGAATAACCACCTCATCTCTACTCTTGCCAAGTTCCACCATTTGATAAATCATAAATGAAAGATCATATCTAATTGTGCCCTCTTTGTAAAAATTAATGCCGTTTTTATCTACCTTTATTGTTGCGCCAGCCATCTCACGCACAGTTTTAAGCGGATTTCCCTCTTTTTCTGTACTACGAACAAACATACCGTAAGAGGTGTTCGATAGAAAAAGACTTTCTAATTTTGGATAAAATGGTTGTCCACAGTGTTCTTTGTAATGCTGTTTTGTGGCTTGTGGGTCGTATTGCACTACCTGGTCATTACTTATTGTTAAACCACAATTTTTAAATCTTTCTTTTATGTAGTCCACTGCAATTTTTTGAGCTATTATATTCCTTTCGTCATTATACATTGGCTTAACAAGCACAAATGTTGTTGGTGCACTGCTTTGTAATTCATATTTTATAAAATTATGTGAAAGCGTGTTGTATAATCTACTCCAATCTATATTTTCCATAATTCCCTCCATGGTGAATTTTTGAATATTATACTATGGCTGACCAAACATGTCAATATACAATTTTACAGCAAAACTAGTCGCAAATCACATTTTTGACTATTGAAAAATATTTAATTATGTGTTATAATTACAACAATTTACAAAGGAAACTTGAAAAAATGAAAAAACAAAACACACAACTTGTGGAAATTCCACATGATATTGAGGATAAAATTGAATTTTTATCCGAAAAATATGAAATAAAAAATAAAAAAGAGCTATTGAAAGTTGCTTTTATTGTTGGAAGAGACGAAAAGAATGAAAAGCAGTTTTTTAAACTGATTAGAGTGGGTTGTTTCTCTCGCGATAATATTTTGAACATTACACACAAATATAACGCTAGTTTTGCTGCAGATAGTGATGTACTTTATGTTTTATATAATGAGAATAATCACGCGATAGGGCACACAAATATTACAATAACACCTGCAAAAACTAACGATAAAAGAGATCTAATTTATTTAGACTTTATTAATATAAATCCAGAGTATAGAGATAAAGGCAACGGCACAATTTTGCTTAACATTGTTCTAAACGATATTCAAGATTATGAACAAATTAACGATGTTAAAACATCTACTTGGGCAACACGACTAAATAGCAAACGAAATAACCATTTTTATAAAAAATTTAACGCAACGGAAGAAAAACATATTTGTGATGGAACACTTACAGTTATCAACTTTAACGAAAAGCGGTTAACCCCACGTAATGAAATTTATGTGCAGGATTCAATTTCCAATAAATATGCAAATTATCCTCTAAATAATACCAGAAGGAATATTGAACGCTCTTTATAAATAGATTGTTAAATTATTTTCCACTTCCCATGGAATTGTTTTTCTTCATACGACATTGAAGTTTATTAAGAGCAATATCTAAACAATCTTCACAACTAATTCCAAGTTCATTTGCCAATGAAATCAAAGCATACAACACATCACCATACTCTTCTTTAAAACCTTCCTCAACCTCAAATTGTTGTGTTCCATAACTTGAAGTTTTAAGATATTCTTTCGCAAGCTCACCTAGTTCGCTTTCAATATCTAAAATTCTAGCAAATACTGGCATTGGTTTTTTGTGACAAGTTCTATTGTCATTAAAATTTTTCACTTTGTTTTGTATAAAACTCCCTCCAATATTTAAATTATAACACATAATTTCGCACTTTGTATCACTTTTCATAAAAAAGAGAGAAGACTTTAGAGTTCTTCTCTCTTATGCTTAGTTGTTGCTGGTTAAGTCTTTGTTTTTGCGAGCCAGAAAGATGTAAACGCCCTCGGATATAAAAAAGAACTAATCTTTCAACTTAATTCATACTTGGTGCCCCAGATGAAAACAAAGTTGAACTTTCCATTTCTTCTAGGGTTACGGTTTCTTCTTTTCCATTTCCGTTATATACAATTTTAATGTCATCATCATAAACATAGATTGCATTTATAAAGGTATCTATTAGTTTTCGTTTACCTTCAAATTTGGTTATATCAAGTTTACGATAATTACTTAATGCCATTTTAAAGTGGTCTTTTGAGAATATTGGACATTCTATCTTTTCTTTTGCAATAGATAATGAAATATCATCTCTTTGCTTTTCAAGGTCGGCTAGTTCTTTAAGTAAAGTATCTTGTGCAAAACCTTTCTTAACAGCAGATAAAATGTTTTCAATCTCTTTTTCTTTTATTTTAAGTTCATCTTCAAGTCGTGGCAAGATTGTGCTTTCAGTAAATTGTAAGTTATATATTAGTTCAGACAAATATTCCATATATTCATCATCTTGTAAGAATTGCAGTTTTGTGTAGCATTTTCTTATCACACTTATGTTTTTTCTGCCTAACACAAGCATAATATCTATGCACTTTCTTGTTTGTTCCACTTGTTCCTGCTTGTGCAACCATCATAGCCCCACATTTACCACAAAATAGTTTTGTTGTGAGTAAATAGTCATCTTTTGCGGTATGTCTTGCTGGTGCGTGAGAATTTTTAGCAAGTTCAAGTTGAACACTATTAAATAATTCTTCGCTAACTATTGGTGGAACTGAGTTTTCTATCTTCACGCCAGAGTGGTTATATTCACCAATGTATGTTCTATTTGAAAGAATATATCTAACAGCATTATATCTTAAAGGTTTTCCGTTTGGTCTTAAAACATTTCTTTCTTTAAGATTATTATATATTGCTTTAACAGTCATTCCGTCATTACACATTTTAAATATTTCTTCAACAATAGGAGCATTTATCGGGTCTAGGTCAAGTTTTCTTTCAGCATTGATTTTTTATCCAAAAGGAACTTGTCCGCCGTTCCACAAACCTTTGAGAGCGTTTTCAGTCATACCACGCTTAACTTTTTCAGCAAGTTCGGCAGAATAATATTCAGCATATCCTTCAAGCATACTTTCTAAGAGTATACCACTAGCATCATCGGATATTTTCTCAGTTGCAGATAAAACTTTAACACCATTCTTTTTAAGTATGTTTTTGTAGTGAGCACTATCATATCTATTTCTTGCAAATCTGTCTAATTTCCAAACAATAACAACATCAAATTGACCTTTGGCACTATCTTTAATCATCTTTTGAAAGTTTGGTCTATTATCTGTCTTTGCAGAGAATGCTCGGTCAATATAATTATCTACAACTTCCATTTCATTAAAGTTAGCATATTGCAAACACTCACGAAGTTGACCTTCGATACTTTCTTCTCTTTGGTTGTCAGAACTATATCTTGCATATATTACAGCTCTCATTTATTCTCCTTTTAACATAAAACCAAGAGGTATACCTTTTATATTCATAATTTGTTCCATTGTATCAAAGAAAGCAAATTCTATAAGTTGTAAAGCATTTTCTCTTTGGGTTTGTGTAATAATTTTCTTTGGGTTGTTATGAGTTATTTTATCTCTAACATTTTTCACATTTTGAAAATGTTTGTCATCTAAGCCTTTGCAAATATCAAATAAATCTCTTGTTGCCTGTAAAAAGTTTTTAACATTTGGATGTTCTTGATTTGTTGCTTTTAGTGTTTTAGCTTTTTCATATATTTCTGTGTTTAAAGTGCAAAGCAATTCAAATGCTTGGCAATACCAAATAAATTTATCATCATTTGAAATATTTAAGTTATAAATCGTTTTCTGCCAAATTTTTATAACTTCACTATAAAATTCAAAATTATTCATCCAACCTTTAAGACCAACAAACAAATTATCAAAACTATCTCTATATGGATTATCTATTAAAGGCTTAATTTTTGTTTTAGGTTCTAAAATATCATCACAAAGTAAATATCCGTTGTAATGGTCTAAAGGATTTTCATTTTTAAACACAATATCACTAATTTTCAATTCTTGCCTTACCAAAAATTCAAAATACTTTTTTACTTGTAAAATTTTTTCGATAATTTCATCCTTGCTCTTTTTATCTTTAAAAGTTAATTTAATAACTTTCTTCTGTTTAATTTGAGGTTCGTATAATTTGATTGATTTAACAGCTCCTTTTATATCAGAAACAACTTCACAAGATAAACTTTCTAATAATTCACAACCATACTTTATGGATTTTTCTTTAATAAATTTTAAAATCCCAGATTCTCCTTCAAATTCCGTTTCAAACTTTTCTAGTGGGAATATTTTTTCAATCCCCTCAAAAGTAAACAATGCAGTATCATATTGCTTATTTATTTCTATTTCTTTTACTAGTCTATCAAATTTACCAAATAAAGAGGTTACTCCTGCTTGGCTTATAGATAATGTATTTTTGAAAAATTTGCAATTATATAAAACATATGATTGTGCAGTCGTGTCTAACACTAAGATATCACAAGGTGGTTGATAAATAATGCCCTTGCAAAATTCGTCAACTTCGAGATTATCTATTAAGGTATTTAATTGGACGCTTTTATTTTCTTCACATACTTTGCCAAAAAGAACAATTTCTTTATCTTTTGATTTTACTTTTGTTATTACATCAATCATTATTTATCTTCCTTTAAAAGATTTAAAAGGGCTTCTTTAAGTTTGGCATTTGCTGGAGATTTTGGGTCAAAGCACATTTCAATTAGGTTTTTCATATTTTCATCTTCAAAAACTACCTTTGGTTGATTTTCATATAGTTTGCCTTGTGGTTTATCCGTTCTTCCAAAGATATAATCTAAACTAACATCAAAGTATTCTGCATATTGTATTAAGACATAATAAGGGGGAAATGATTGTGCATTTTCATATCTAAAAATAGCTGGTTGCTCAACATTTTTAAATTGTGAGGCCAATTTGGATTGTGAAATGTGTATACTTTCTCTTAGCTCAGTTAATCTTTGAGCAACAATTGTAGGTTTTTTATTCATTTTCAACTCCTTTTTCAATAAGGAATTTTCCCTCATAAACATTTGGAGAGTGTTTAGAACGAATTTCATATCTTATATAAGTTGGTTGTGATTTGAAGAACAAGTATGAAGGGAAAAACATTTTTGTATTTTGTTTTAAATAGTTAACATTAAAAGTTAATAAATCTTCAGTATTAGTTTCTAATTTGCTATAACAAAAAACATTATCAACAATATGATTATATTTGTCTTTAAATTCTGCATATTCTTCAATTTCAGTTTTTCCAAATGGGGAAATAAAGGTATTTGGTTGAAAATAAGGAGTTGTCGAATAATTAGAATAATTGTCAATGTCTGCGTCATCGTGACCCGCGAAAAGAAATTTAGGGGCTTCAATATCTACAACATCTTTTATAAAATATATACCTGGTATTGGGAAATCTTTGTTGGATGTAAGATGTCCTTTGTCAACGAAAATCTTTATATCCACATCTTCATCATATGTAGTTCCATTATTTTCAACTATAAATGAGAAGCAACTAAATTTGTCAATAACACTAAAATAACTAATTATGTCGTTATATTTATGCAAGCAATTTATAAGTTCTTTAAATAAATCATATTTGTTTTTTTCTTCATCTGAACCCTTATAGTTTATACTCTTACCATATATGTTGAACATTGTCTCAGTTTCTTCTTTTATCAAACTACCTAGATTCCAAAATTTCTCATTTACGCAAATATCGTTTTCAGAACAAAATTTTGATATCAAAGCTTTATCTTTATCACTTATATCAACTTTTGTGTAAATTGGTGGCTTAATCCCCAGAAGTTCATTATACTTTGTTTTAGAAATTTGCTTATTTTTATAAGCATCTGCAACATCTTTAACACACATCTTTTTTAAATCTTCATCAGCAATTTTAGAAATATTTAGTGTTTCGTCTAAATTCTCAGATTCTTTTAACTTAATGTTGTCAATTTTTGCAATTAACGCCTTAATATCTTCTCTTTTTCTATTTACTAATTTTATATTTAAAAAATCTGTATGAGTTAGAGAGATTTTGTTTTTCTCCCCAAATTGAGAAGTTATAATTAAATTTGGTTTTGGTAAAGAACTACTTGAAATAACCTTAGGTTCAATAACTTTTAGCAAATAACCTGTTAAAGCATTTTGAAATGCTTTCCTTAAATCTTCATCAGACTTTACAACATCATATAAACCCTTATTTTGATATTTTTCTTGGAATTTTTTAACTTTTGAATATTGTTCTAGATCAATTTTGCTAGGGTCAATATCTCTTTCAACAAAATACATAAACACTTGTTTGTTTTGTTTTAACATATTTTCTATTTCTTCTTCTGTTCCCGAATCATAGTTATCTGTTGGCGTTCCAAAACGAGTTCCCAATAATGCTACACACATATCACAATCGTTAATAAATTGTTTATTTAAAATGTTTTGAGGCTTATCTCCTGATTGAGAAAAACTATCCGTTGACCAATGCTTTAATTCAACTCTAATGTTGTTTATTTCTCCAATATGGCTATTAAAATTTTTTACACTCTCATCAATTATCCCTTTTAAATCTACAACATCTCCTGGACAAGATAAAAGCAAGTTATAAACGGTGACTCCAATTTTTGGCATATTTAACTCCTATACAATTTTATAAAACAATATTATAACAAATTTGTATTAAAGTCAATGCATTTTATAGATTAAAACACTTTCATTTAAAATTTTAATTAAAACAATACAAATCCACTAAATGTATGCTATAATATAAATTAAGGAGTTAAATAAATATAAATGGAACTAGAACTTTTAAATTATGACAACATAGATATTGCAATTAAGATACAAAAAGAAATATTCCCTTTGGAAAATGGTAGTGAAGATTTAAGAGAAGCTCTTGCTAATATTTGTCCGCCACATCAATTCTTACAAAAGTATTGGTTAGCAAAAGATAATGACAAATATGTTGGTATTTGTGGACTTTATGCTTATAAATCTGCACCAAAAGACGCTTGGCTTGGTTGGTTTGGAGTTATTGAAGATGAACGAAGAAAAGGCTTTGGAACTCAAATATTAAATGATACAATGCGACTTGCCAAAGATTTGGGATTTGATACATTAAGACTATATACTGATGAAGAAGGTAATGATATAGCTGTCAAGTTATATGAAAAAATTGGTATGATAAAAGAAATTTATGATAATTCCGAAGATGTGCATTTTGAAATTGGAAACACTTTGATATTTTCAAAGGGCTTAACAAATGAGAAAACAACACTTTGGAATAATAAAAACTTATTTTTAAATTCTCACGAAGAAAAGAACAAAGGGCAAAAATTAGGTGAAAACAATGTTATAATTAGAAAAGCAACATTAAAAGATTTACAAAGAATACAAGAACTTAATAATGAATTGTTTGATTTGGAACTTGCAAACTTTGATAAATACTTAATTAAAGATTGGCCATTGTCTAATGAAGGTAAACAATACTTTGAAAATGCTATTAAAGAAAGTTTTATTATTGTTGCGGAAATAGATTATAAAGTTGTTGGATACTTGCTTGGAGAAGAAAGTAATATTCCTTACTACAACTTTAAGATTGCTGAACTTTGCAATATGTGTGTTGATAGCAACTATCGTAAACAAGGTATTGGAAATGCTTTATATAAAGAGTTTGAAAAATCTTTTAAAGAACAAGGTATAACAAATTTTATTGTTACAGCTTCTTTTAAAAATGAAAATGCCAAAGCATTTTATAAAAAAATGGGATTTGAAGAAGCCAATTCATTATTTACAAAATTTTAAGGAGTAATTATGATTTATTTTGTTAGACACGGACAAACTGATGATAATGCAAATGGAAATTTGCTCACTGGTTGGTCGGCAACTCCATTAAATGAGAAAGGATTTGAACAAGCAAAAGAAACTGCCAAAAACTTAAAAGACATTAAGTTTGATATTTGTTTTTGTTCTCCGCTACTTCGAACAAGGCAAACACTAGATGAGATTATCAAATATCACCAAAACTTAAATGTAATTTATGATGACAGACTAAAAGAACGAGATTATGGCGAAATAACTGGTCAACCTGCAAACATTTGTAAATTTAGAAGATGGAACGCTAATGATGAAATCCCATACAAAATGGAAACCATACCAGAAATGTTTGATAGAATCGCAAGTTTTTATGATGATTTAAAGAGAAATTATAAAGGCAAGAACATTTTGATTGTCGCTCATAGTGGCGTAGGCAGAATGACACACTTTTATTTTAATGGTAAACCACAAGACAACGATTATTCTAACTTTGAAATTGGAAATTCCAAAGTTATGGAGATTGAAATATAAGGAGTAAATTATGAAAAATTATTTTATTATTCACGGAACATTTGGACACAACAAAGAAAATTGGTTTCCTTGGTTGGAGAATAAACTAACTGAACAAGGATATGAAATATTTAATTTTAATTATCCTACCCCAGAAGGACACAACTTTGAAAATTGGTCAAAAGTATTAGACAGAGTAAAAGATAAGATAAATAATGAAAGTGTTTTTATTTGCCACTCTATTGGTTGCGTTTTTCTTGCAAAATATTGTTTAAGTAATAATATAAAAATTGGGAAATGTATATTTGTTAGTGGTTGTAATAATTATTATTTCCTTGAAGAATTTGATAAAATAAATGAGTTTATGTATACTGATGAAATCTACAAATTTATAAATTTATGTAATGAACGCATTTGTATTTAAAGCAAAGATGACCCCTTATATAAAACTTGACGCATTAGAAAGTTTTGCTCAATCTATCAATGCAAAGAAAATTGTTTATGAAAAAGCCGGACATTTTAATGAAAAAGCTGGATACACTAAATTTGAAGATTTATTAAAGTTGTTATAAAACTTCTGGCACTCAATTTTTTGAGTGCTTTTTTTTTGTGATTTTGGCAACTCTTTCAAATTATGATTGGTTAACATTATAGAAGATATTTTGCCGTAGTATCACCCATTGATACCACGGCTTTTTTATTATGTAATAAATTTAATAATTTTTTCAATGTGTCAGGCATTGATACATTGACTTTGTTAAATTAAAGAAAAGTTTTTAAAGGTATCAGACATTTAAACCTTTAACTTGATATATTTTTCTTGTAAAACTTTTAGCAAGTGTTCAAACGCTGAACATTTGCTATTGCTAAAATTATACTAAATCTTATTTAAAGTCTCATACAGACAGAGCACTTTAAGTTGTAAGATAAGCACATAAAAGGAGGTGTTGCCAATGTAAACAACAAACTAAATCATTAGACAAATTTACACAAAAGGAGGTGAAAATACTTTAATGACAAAAATCACAAATGAAATAAATACCGATAACTTAATACGAATTAAAGATGAAAAAGTGCTTGTAAAACTTAATGATATTTATGATAAATACAAAGATGTTGTATATCAATCTAAAAATGCTTTCTTTAATGATGTGTTAAGAATTGGTATTGAAGTTTTTGAAAAACAAGAGAAAGATAATTGGGCTATCAAAAACGAAAAGCAAACTTTGCTAGACGCTATTCACGAACACACAAAGCGAATGAATTACTTTATTAAGTTTAGCAAACCTTTCATACAAACTGCTTATGCAGATAGTGAAATCAACCAACAACTGCTTTGCATACTCTTTAATCATCTAACAAGGAAAATGAATAAAACAGAGTTTGATTTATTTATGAAAGACATTAAAAAACTTAAAATTCTGCCAAGTGATTTAGCAAAATTTAAAAAAGAGTTAAGAGCCAATTATTTATATGAAGTTGAGTAAAAATGACAAAAAACGACCGACTTCTAGGGCTCCCGAAAATACTTGCCAGTCAAGAATTTTTGGGAAGAGGAAAAGCAGACTGAAAAGCGACACAAATTGCAAAATTATTGCAATTTTGAGCCCAAAGGATTGCTTTGACGAAGGAAGCAGGATAAGGCGTAGTCTCAAAATGACCGTATTCAGCTTGCAAAACCCTTATAAAATAAGGATTTTTCGCTGATTTACTTTCTGCAAATTTTAAAAATTTGCGTATCATTTTGTATCACGCCCCTTTATCTTGACAAACGTGATGCCCGTTTTCGCTTTTTAGCGACAATGTCGCTTGTAATTTAGAATAGAAAGGAGATTTTAAATGATGAGGTTATTTAATGGCAAAAAAGAAAATCAACAAACCTAAAAATATAAATATTCCAGACTATCAAATGGAATCTCTTGCAAGAGTTTTACTACCGATAATGCAAGACTATTTGTCATCGGAGCAAGGTCAAAAAGACTTTGCCGAGTGGCAACAATTACAACTTAATAATAAAAATAATAATATTAAATCCGATTGTATTCATAAGGATATGTAGATAAAAATTAGTGTAAAGGTTTATCGTTATCCTATAAAAACGATAAAATGCAGGTAGACAAATTTCTATCTGCATTTTTTAATGTTTAAACTCTTCATATTCACTATAAAAGCAAAATAGGCCGAACATTCTTTTAACTGAAAAGAAGTTCAACCTATTAAGACTTGGTGCGGATGAGAGGACTTGAACCCCCACTCTTTCGAACCAGATCCTAAGTCTGGCGCGTCTGCCAATTTCGCCACATCCGCATATTTGGTGATCCATCCGAGATTCGAACTCGGGACACCATGATTAAAAGTCATGTGCTCTACCAACTGAGCTAATGGATCATACTTGGCTGGGGAGGCAGGATTTGAACCTACGCATGCGAGAGTCAAAGTCTCGTGCCTTACCGCTTGGCTACACCCCAACGAATAAGTTATTAAAATAAAATGGGGTGAGTAGTGAGGATCGAACTCACGACTTCCAGAGCCACAATCTGGCGCTCTACCGCTGAACTATACTCACCACAAATGGTACGCCAGAAGGGATTCGAACCCCTGACCCTCGCCTTAGAAGGGCGATGCTCTATCCA